>JBEKUS010000015.1:0-47385 GCA_049514795.1 Occallatibacter sp. | reverse complement strand
CCGGCAGGAGCCGGCGCGCCGTCCACACGGTTGAAGTTCGGCTCGTTCTCTTCGTCGAATTCCACGTCGCCGTCCGCCGCGAAGTCGTCTCCGCCTTCGATCAGAATCGTGCTCTGGTTCGAACTCGGCTGCCGGTCGTCGAACTCGTGGCGTGGCGCCGCGCTCCTCGGCGCTGCGGCCGGCTGTTGCCGCGGCGCGGGAGCCTCTTCCGCTTCCGGCGCCGCGGGAGCCGCCTGCGCCAGCTTTGCCTTCTGCTCCTTGATCAGCGCCTTGCGGCTCAGCTTAATGCGGTTGCCCTCGATGGCCAGTACCTTCACCATCACCTGGTCGCCCTCGCGCAGTTCGTCCTTCACTTCCTTCACGCGATGCTCGGCGATCTCGGAGATGTGCAGCAATCCGTCGGTGCCCGGGAACAATTCCACGAACGCGCCGAACTCGGCAATCCGCACCACCTTGCCCAAGTACGTTTTGCCGATTTCGGGGACCGCGGTCAGATCGCTAATGATCGCCAGAGCTTTCTTCAGCCCCTCGGCGTCGCTCGACGCCACGCTCACCTTGCCGGTGTCGTCGACGTCGATCTTGGCGCCCGTCTGTTCCACGATGCCGCGGATCGTCGCGCCACCCTTGCCGATCAGGTCGCGAATCTTGTCCGTCGGAATCTGCACGGTCTCGATCCGCGGCGCATACTTCGAGCGCTCCACGCGCGGCCCGCTGAGTTCCGCATCCATCTTGTCCAAAAGGAAGAGCCGCCCACGGCGAGCCTGCTCCATCGCCTGCTGCAGGATCTCGCGGCTCAGCCCGCCGATCTTGATGTCCATCTGCAGCGCGGTGATGCCCTTGCGCGTTCCGGCAACCTTGAAGTCCATGTCGCCGTAGTGGTCTTCAGCGCCGGCGATATCGGTCAGGATGGCGTAATCGTCGCCCTCCTTCACCAGCCCCATGGCCACGCCGGCCACCGCGCCCTTCAGTTGGATGCCCGCGTCGAACAGAGCCAGGCTCGCTCCGCAAACCGTCGCCATCGACGACGATCCGTTCGACTCCAGAATGTCGCTGACGATGCGGATCGAATACGGCGACTCGTCGGCGCCCGGGAGAACGGCGCTGATCGCGCGCTCCGCGAGGGCTCCGTGCCCTACTTCGCGCCGGCCCACGCCGGTCATGCGGCCCGTCTCGCCCACACTGAACGGCGGGAAGTTGTAGTGCAGCATGAAGCTCTTCCGCTGCTCGCCCTCGTAGGACTCCAGCCTCTGGCTGTCGTCCATGGTGCCCAGCGTCGCCGTCACCAGCGCCTGCGTCTCGCCGCGCGTAAACAGCGCCGACCCGTGCGTGCGCGGCAGCACTCCGGTCTCGATGCTAATGGGACGAATCTCGTCGAACGCCCGGCGGTCGGGCCGGATGCGCTCCTTCGTCACCTGCTCGCGGAAAATCCGCTCGCGCAGATGCTCGTAATAGTGCGCCAGCTTCTTCTTCGCGTCTGGCTCCTCGGCCGGAAGCTCCGCCGCCAGCTCGTCCTTGATCTGCTTGATCAGCGCGTAGCTCTCGGTCTTTCCGTGTGTCTTGGTGTCCAGCGCATCCTTCAGCCGCTCGCCGATCTTCGCCTTCAGATCGTTGTAGTACGCCTCGTCGAACTCCGGCGCCGTAAAGGCCCGCTTCGGCTTTCCTGCCTTCGCCGCCAGCTCGTCGATCGCCGCAACGATCTTCTTGATTTCTTCCTGTGCGAACTCGATCGCCGCCAGAACCACCTCTTCGGTCTCTTCCTTGGCGCCCGACTCGATCATCACGATGCCGTCCTTGTGGCCGACCACCATGATGTTCACCGTCGTCGCCGCGCGCTCGGCATAGGTGGGATTCACCACGAACTCGCCGTTCACGCGTCCCACGCGCACCGCGCCCACGGTTGCGCCGAACGGAATGTCCGACAGCGCCACGGCCGCCGCGGCCGCGTTGATGCCCATCACGTCGGGATCGTTCTCCTTATCCGCGGAAAGAACCAGCGCAATCAGTTGCGTTTCATTGCGGAATCCATCGGGGAACAGCGGCCGCAGCGGCCGATCGATCTGACGGCAGGTCAGGATCTCTTTCTCACTGGGCCGGCCTTCGCGCTTGATGAAGCCGCCCGGAATGCGTCCACCCGCATAGGTGTACTCGCGATAATCCACGGTCAGCGGGAAGAAATCGATCCCTTCCCTTGCATCGGGCGAAGCCACGGCGGTTGCCAGAACCACCGTCTCGCCCGTCGTCACCAGCGCTGCGCCGGAGGCCTGCTTGGCCATGCGCCCGGTCTCAAACACCAGGCGCTTGCCGCCGGCAAGCTCGACGGCCACTTCATGCTTCGTAGACATAGTGTCCTCTCTCGGTTGTGTTCATTTGGGAAACTTGTGTGGGGAATCCGCGATCCGCGCGCGGAAGACACCCCTGCGCCGCCCCGGGCTCTCTCTGCGAGCCGCCGGGCGTGCCGCGATCCCATATGCCATGCTGCATATGGACCTGGACCACTGTCCGGTCTGGGTGCTTCCGGTTCAACGTTGTCTTTCTGATTACTTGCGGATTCCGAGCTTGCCGATCACGTCGCGGTAGCGGTCCGTGTCATGCGTCTTCAGGTAATCCAGCAGACGGCGGCGCTTACTCACCAGCATCAGCAGCCCACGCCGGGAAGCGTGATCCTTCTTGTGGGTCTTGAAGTGCTCGGTCAGGTCGTTGATCCGCTCGCTCAGAATCGCGATCTGGACTTCCGGCGACCCCGTATCGGTCTCGTGGGTGCGGAAGCGTTTGATCAGGTCAGTCTTCTTCTCAGTCGCCAGCACGGCGTCTTTGACTCCTCGTCTTCTCTCAGGTCCACTCTTCAGTGTCTAATGTGAGATTACCATGAACGCCGCCTTCAGGAAAGCACCCCGCGCCACCTGAACCACCGCCGCAACTCCCGCCGCTTCTCCAACTTCCCTCGCGCAACTCCCCAGCTCCCAAGCCTCCAGTCCCTTCGTCCCAGTCCTCTCGTTCCGTCGCTCCCTTGATCCCGGGCTGCCTCGCTCCCTATCCCCTGTGTTCCGTGCTAGACTGTGCCCGCATCCAAGACGGCGCCGGGTGACCGCGTTCGCCCGAATCACCCGGCATCGACTCGATCGGACCTCGGAGGCCCCTGTGCAAAGCTCATCCCAGCGTTTGCCCCTGCAGAATTCCCTCACCCGCCGCCAATTTATCGCCTCGGCCGCCGCTACGCTCGCCGTATCCAGCGGCCCCTTTGCCCGTGCCGGCCGCATCCCCGCGTCCGATCGCATCACCATCGGCATCATCGGCTGGGGAATGATTGGCCCGGCAAACACAAAGGCCTTCCTGGCGCAGAACGACTGCCAGGTGGTCGCTGCCTGCGACATCGAATCGAATCACCTGCAGACCGCCCTGGACACCATCAACGGCCACTACGGCAACAAGGACTGCGCGGCCTACCACGATTACCGCGAGATGCTCGCCCGCAACAATATCGACGCCGTGATGATCGCGGTGCCCGATCACTGGCACGCCATCATCGCCACCGAAGCCGCCGCGCGCAAAAAGGACATCTACGGAGAGAAGCCCCTCGCCCGCACCATCGCCGAGCAGCAGGCCATCGTGAAGGCCGTGGAGCAGAACGGCGTCATCTGGCAGACCGGCTCCTGGCAACGCTCGCTGCCCACGTTCCACAAGGCGGCCGAGATTGTCCGCAACGGTCTCATTGGAAACGTCACCCATGTCGAGGTGGGCCTCCCCGGCGGCCATCACGATTTTCCGCACACACTCCCGGCGTTTCTTGAGCGCCTTTCCTCGCTGTCCGAGAAGGTCACGGATCCGGCTACGGTCGTGCCCGGCACACCCGCCTGGGATCTGGCCGTCACCGCTCCGCCCTCCACGCTCGACTACGACCGCTGGATCGGCCCATCCAAGATGGAACCCTACATCGACGTGCGCGTCTACCAGAACTGGCGCTGGAACTACAACATCGGCGGCGGCCAATTGCTCGACTGGATCGGCCACCACGGCGACATCGCCCACTGGGGCCTCGGCTTCGACTTCACCGGCCCCTCCGAAGTCGAAGGCTTCGGTGAGTTCCCTCCGGCCAGCGCCATCTGGAACACGGCGACCAAATACACCATCGCGTGCACTTATCGCAAAGAGGTCACCGGCTACGCCAACGACGTCAAGCTGACCATCGCCGGCGGCTCTCCGGCCATCAACGTGGGAACCAAGTGGATCGGCACGGACGGATGGGTATGGGTCGATCGCAGCGGCTTCGACGCCTCAAATCCGGAATGGGTGAAAGCGGATTCCCTTCCCGAAGATCAGCGCAAGATCAAGCTCATGGTCTCCTCTGAGCACCGCCGCAACTTCCTCGACTCTGTCCGCTCCCGCAAACCGACCATTACGCCCGTTGAAATCGCACATCACTCCACGATTCCCGCGCACTTGGGCCTGATCTCGATGCTCGTTGGCCGCAAGATTCGCTGGGACGTGAAGCGGGAAACGATCCTCAACGATCCCGCGGCGAGCGAGCTTCTTTCTCGCCCCTACCGCGCCCCGTGGAAGCTCGCTTAGACTGTGCCGTGCTCCAGGGCGATCCGAGACGCCCCGTCAGGCCCCGCAATCGGCGGTATTGCCTGCGCGCAGGCCGTCTCGCGCCTCGTCCTGTCCGTTACGGCGCCCCAAATCGAAAGAGCCGGTTGTCAAACCGCTCGCGGATCACTTCCTGGATCGTCACCCGGCTCGCCTCGGGATGTGCTGGGTTCAGTAGGAAATTCCACGTGCGCGGCAGAATTACCGACGGCACGCGGGCCAGCGGCGTTTCCGCCGATTCCATCCACGCATCGCCAAGCTCCTGCGTAAGTGAAGTCCGATCGCGCCAATCCGCCCCACCAGGCGGGTTCAGCGTTTTCACTTCGCACTCATCCCGCGCCTCAATCCGCAGCAGCGTGTAGCCCTCAGGCAGTCTTCCATTTCGGAACGGCAAATGAACGAGGATTTCAAGCATTGCGCCGGCGGGAGACTCGGCGAGAAATACAATACGGCGTCCTTGCGTGCTCCATCGTGACGAGAAGAACCGCCCGCCGTTTCCCTCAAGATCGACATGATCGCTGATACGCCATAGGATCATCCGGCGCTTGCCTTTCCGCGCTACGCAAAGACGCCTTCATCGATCTGGTAAAGCATCTCTTCAACCTGGCGCGCGCCCGTATCGGTGCGCAGCATCTCCAGCGCCGTCTTTCCTTCAAACCGATCGATGGGAAACGTCAGCCACTCTCGCCCACCGGTCGCATTCCCAAACACCCGAACCGCCAATTCGTAGAATCGCGCCACGCGGGCCAAGCGGTCTGATTCGTCCAGGCTCAGCGGCTCTTTGCGCTCCCGGCGGTGCTTGAGAGTGCGGGCTGGAATCACTACGCCAAGCAGTTCTTTCAACGGAATCCCGGAGCAGGCGGAGAACTCCTCCAGCGCGGCGATCGGCACGCCCCTCTTAACGGCTTCGAAGTCAAGTCGAACGGGCTCAACAGGAACGACTACTGCAGATGCATGGCTCATAGAGACATTATGCCACGGTTTTCTCGGCATTTTGTCCTTAACTAGTATAATATTGATACAACGTAACTTATGCGTCGCCCTCTTCCCTGGCCTTGAGTCCCTACGCCCCTCGTCCGCCAGATTTCTCGTTCCCTTATTCCCTCGATCCCTCGTTCTCTGTCTTACTGCCCTTCCGCCCAGTAATTCGCTCGCGCCACGATCCGCGCCCCGTAATCGTCCTTCGTCTTCACCTTGATCGTATGCAGCCCCGGCGTCAGATCCGTCGGCCGGAAGGTGATCAAATACCGGTTCCGCGTATCCCGCGCCGCACGCATCACCCGCGCCTCAAATCCCTTGTCGCCAAAGAACGTCGTGTATTCGCCGCCGCTCTCCACCGCCACTTCCTTGGCCACGTTCTTCTTGAACGCCTCAATCGCCATGACGAGGACCGACATCAGGCTCATGGTCCGGTCTTCCACGTCCGACGACTTGGCGTCGTGCGCCAATTCCGCCGCCGCCGGCGAAAACGACACGCTCAACACCAGCACATCTGACTCGCCGATCTTCCGGATCAGGTCCACCGCCTTTGTGTGCTTGCTGCCGTGGTCCCGCTCCTCGCTGATCAGTAGCAGCACACGCCGGAACTCCTTCGGCTGCGTCTCCAACAGAGTCACGCCGTAATTCACCGTGTCCAGAATCGCCGCGCCCCCATCGCCCGGCTGCAGTTGCTTCAGTTCCGCGTTCACCAGGTCGCCCGAGTGCGTGAAGTCCTGAATCAGTTGCGGCACGGAATCGAATCCCACCAGCGCCGCCTCGCTCCGCGGATCAGAAAGGAACAAGTCCAGCAGCGGCCCCAACTTGGCCAGCTTGTCGAACTCCAGCACGCTCACGCCGCCCAGTTCCACGGCCACCACCAGCGCCACCGGCGTCGTGTCCATCTCCTCCTGCACGCGGATCTTCTGCGGCACGCCGTTGTCTTCGAGTACAAAGTCGTCCGGCTTCAGCCCGTAGAGAATCCCTCCGCCACGCTTTTCCACCAGGGTCGGCACCAGGACTTCGGTCGTTGTCACGCGCAGGCTCGGAGCCTCTCCCGGCGCCGCCGGCATCGGCCGTGGCGGCTCGATCGGCGGCAACTGCTGCGCCCACCCCGCAACTGCGGTCAACAGGGCCGTGCATACGGTGCAGCGACTATAGCGAAAACGAATTCTCATGCGATCGATAACGTTTTCGGAAATACTCTGCCCGGAACCCGACACCCTGAAGTCAACGCGACCATCAAGCAGCGGTGACCTGGCAGAGGGCAAAACAGCGATTCCATCTCCGAAAACACCGTAGTTATCAGAATAATCCGTCGCAGCGCCATCGCTCGCCTCGGCTTCCGCGCCCGCGCTCGTGTGAACGAAGCCCACGCCCCACGCGCCTCAGATTGACGAGGCCTTATCGCAAAACCAGAGTGAGTGTATCCCGGAGCCACGGAATTGAAGTCGACGCGACCAACAGGGAGCGGCGACCCTGAATACAGTAAACCAGGACACAGGAACTCTGGTTTTGCCGTAAACGCCGCAGAGAAACACGCCTTACCCGCGATTGATTCACCGGGCGCGAGTTCACTCCTCGCGCAACGCAACCATCGGGTCAAGGTGCGCGGCGCGTTGGGCTGGGAGCCAGCTCGCAGCCAGCGCAACGGCGGCGATGACCAACGCGACGACCGAGAAGACAGCCGGATCGCTGGAGCTGACGCCGCGCAGCAGGTTGGCCGCCAGGTGCGCAAGGACAAACGCAAATACCAGTCCGAGCCCGAGACCGATGCCGGTGAGCCACGATGCGCGGCCCAGGACCATTCCCAGAACCGTCTTGCGGCTCGCCCCCATCGCCAGCCGCACACCGATTTCGCGGGTGCGCTCGCCCACCAGGTTCGCCATCACGGCGAAAATGCCGATCGCGGCAAGGAACAGCGCAATCATCGCGTCCATCCCCAGATCGGTAGCGGCATACGTAAGTCCAACGAGATTCTCTTGCAGGCTTTGTGCCCAGCTCTCCATATCCTGTAACGGCAGCGTGGGATCGATCGCGGCAACAGCTTTGCGGGCCGGCGAGGCCAGCGCCAGCGGGTCGCCATCCGTGTAGAGCACGTAGGTCGTATTCAGCAGCGGCATTTGGGTCACGCTCATGTAGATGGCTGCGTGCGGTACCTGGTCCCACATCTGATAGCTGGTCTCGCGCGCAATTCCCACAATCGTCAGCCACGCTTCTTTGCTGTCGCTTCCGCCCATGCGTACGCGCTTGCCGATTGGATTCTGGCCCGGGAAGTACTGCGCCACAAACCGCTCGCTCACCACCGCGACCGGCGCCGTGCCGAGCGTGTTGCTGCGCCCGAACCCCCGGCCTGAAACGATGGGAATGTGCAGCGTATCGAAGTAGCTGTCGCTGACAGCGAGGCGGAGCGCGCTCTGGAGTTTCCCCGGACCCGTCGGCCGATCTCCGATCTGAAAGTCCTGCAGCCACCCGGAGTCACTGTAGGGCAACGCGGAAACCAAGTCGGCATGCGTCACGCCGGGTAAAGCACGCAGGCGGTCGAGGGTGTTCCGATAGAACGCCGACTGCTTCTCGACGGTGTTGTAACGGGAATCCGGAAGGCTGACGTTGAAAAGGTTGACGTTGAAGAGGAGCGCGTGCTGCGGCGAATAGGCGTCCGCCATGTGCTGCAGGGCGTCCATCCCCTTGGAAATGAGCGCGGCGCCAATCACCAATGCCACGGCAAGCGATATCTGGGCGACGGCGAAAACGGTACGCAATCGGGCACGGCCTGCCCCCACTGCCGAACGTCCCCCAGCCTTCAACTGCTCAACGGGATTCGCGCGCAGCGCCTCCAGCGCGGGCGCAATGGTGGCAACCGCGCCGGCCACAATGGCCAGGAGCAGCGAAAACGCGAGTGCGCGCCCGTTCAAGCTGGTGTTCTCCCATCCCGAGAGGTAACGCGCCACGCGCGCCGGCATCGTGATCAGTGTGAAATGCAGATGAAGCCAGCCAACCACCAATCCGCCCGCCGCGCCGATCGACGCAATCAGAAGATTCTCCGTCAGTAACTGGCGCACGATTCGCGAACGGCTGGCGCCAAGGGCCGTGCGCATGGCAATCTCGCTGCGCCGCGCGATGCCCCGCGCCAGTTGCAGATTGGCCACGTTGGCGCACACCACCAGCAGAACAAACAACGTTGCGCCCATAATCAGGCGATAGTAGCGAGGCGTGAGGTCGCCGTTGATGTCGTCAAGAAGCGGCGCCACTCGCACGGTCCAGTTCTCGTTGGTGCCCGGATACTCCTTCTCAAGCTGGGTGGCCAGAATGCGCATCTCGCTTTGCGCCTGCATAGCGGTCACGCCCTCGCGCAGCCGGCCGAGGACGAAGTAGTCGTGCGACGTGCGGTCCGCCATTTGCCGCGGCGTAGGCGCAAAGGGAAGGAATACATCCGCCGTGGACGGATAGTTCAGCGTCTTCGGCACGACGCCGACGATCGTGTATTTGCGCCCGTTGAGTTCAAGGCTGCGGCCGGCGACGCCGGGATCGGAAGCGAATTCCCGCTTCCAGAAGCCGTAACTGAGCACAGCCACGCCGTCCTGGCCTGGCTCGGAGTCAGTCTGCGCAAAGACGCGCCCGAGAAGCGGCTGTGCCTGCAACACCGTAAAGAAGTTGGGAGAGACCAGCGCTGCCTGGACCTCGAATGCGCCGCCTGAGCCGGAGAGCGCCATGCTGGCATGGCCGCGCACGGCCATCGACTCAAACGAACGGCTCCCGCGCTGCCAGTCTTCGTAGTTGGCCAGCGCCACCCAGTGAAGATCTCCGCTTCTCCTTTGCTCGGAGATGGTCATCACACGATCGAGCTGGGGCACCGCCAGCGGCCGCAACACCACGGCATCCATGTTGCTGAACAGCGACGTGTTAATGCCGATACCGATCGCCAGACTCACGACGGCCGTGATGGTGAATCCGGGTGACTTGCGCAGTTGGCGAGCGGCGAAGCGCAGATCCTCGAAGAAGCTGTGCATGGCGTCTCCTGGAATGGACCTTCCGGGGGCAGAACACTCTTGAGGAAGCATTCATGCGGCCAAACCCGTCCAGACTAAGTGTCTGATCTGCAATGAGTTGCGGAACAAGACCTCGGCGCTGTGCCGCGAACCCTGTTCGGAATCGAACAAACCGTTCGCTGACGGACACCAGCAGCGGATTCCCGGCGCAGTGCTCGTTCCGGCTCAAACGCCCCGCTCACGGGCTGCGGGCGCCGGGCGCCGGCCAGGCGCACCCCGTTCGCAGCGAAGGAGCGGTCCCCTACTCCTTTGTGTGCGCTTCGCGATCCACTTGTCCCGTCCACTTGAGAAACCGAAGCAGCTCCCACCGCGACGCCCACACAAAGGCCATCACATCCTTCGCGGTCAGCGTCTCCGCGCGCTTTCCCGAGTACGTCTCCACCCGCCAGCGCAGAAACTCGCTTCGCCACGGCGCCAGCCGGTGCCCCCGAGTCGAATTCCACAAGAACCGCAGCGATGCCAACACGTCAATTCGTTTCCCTCAGTGGATAGTAATTCAGTCCTGGGACGGATTTCCAAGGCGCTGGAAGCAAAGAGGCGCCAGCGAAGGGCGGCAATCGGCATCGAAGGCGTAAAATGCCGTTTTGCAGTTCGACGAGAAAACTCCGCCATGCTTGTGCCGGCCGGGATCTTGGGCGCAACGCGAATTCGCCCAGTCAACGCCGGACCGGATTCCAACAATTGCGGCAGCCAGATCGGGTCTGTGCGCAACACCGCCCCATTAGACATGCTCGAGGGACAAACATGAAGGTCGAAATTCAGGCTGTAAAACTCGCAATCCTTGCCGTGGCCCTCTTCCTCATCGGCCCGGCCGTTGTTTTCCCGCAGTCCGTCCCGGTCGTCACCGGCGACGCGCGCGTCGACAAGCTTCTCAGCCAGATGACGCTGGAAGAGAGGATCAAACTCATCGACGGCGCCCACGAGGATCCGGCCGTCTACCAGGGACAGGCTGGTTATCTTGCCGGCGTTCCGCGCCTCGGCATTCCCGGCCTTCGCTTCGCCGACGGGCCTCCGGGCGTTCTGACTCGCCACCCCTCGCACGCTGAAACCGCCACGATGGGCGTGGCCGCCACCTTCAGCCGCAAGACCGCGGAGGAAAACGGTCTGGTCATCGGCCGTGAGGCGCGCTCGCTGGGCATCGACGTCGCCCTGCAGCCGTTCGTAAACATCGTCCGCGACCTCGAGTTCGAGCGCGCCTACAACACTTTCGGCGAGGATCCTTTCCTGGCCGGCGAGATGGCCGTGGCCGAGATCCAGGGCATCCAGTCGCAGCACGTGATGGCGCAGATCAAGCACTACGTGGGCTACGACTCAGAGAGTTCCAGCACCTGGATCGACGATCAGACTCTGCACGAGGTCTATGTCGCCCCATTCGATGCGGCAATCCGCCGGGCCGACGTCAGCTCCATCATGTGCTCGTACAACCGGCTGAACGGCATCTACGCCTGCGGCAACAGCTCAAGTCTCAAGAAGATCCTGCGGGACGAGATCGGCTTCAAGGGCTTCGTGACCTCCGACTGGGGCGCCGTGCACGCAGTCGACTTCATCAACCAGGGCCTCGACATGGAAATGCCCGGCGAGCCCGGACCGGGAGCGTTCGACTTCATGGCGACGTTCTTTGACTCGAAGCCCGTCGCACCTCCGCCGCCGCCAAGGACCGGGGGCGGAACGGGCGACCTGATGGAAGGTTTCTTCGGCCGCCTGCCCGAGGAGCCAAAGCCGGTGATGGGCGACTTCGGCGGTTTCGGCGTCAGGCTCAACCCGAAGAAGATGCCTGAAGCGCTGAAAGACGGCTCGGTCACTGAGGACACCATCACGCGCGCCGCCGGCCACGTGCTCTACGAAATCGTTCACTTCGGCTACATGGACGGCCTGCAGAAGCACTCCGTCAGCGCGCAGGACATCGCAGACAACGCCAAGGTCATCCAGCGCACCGGCGAGGAGGCTGCTGTCCTGCTCAAGAACGACGGCGCCCTGCCACTGAAGGCCGCCGATCTCGACACTACGGTTCTCATCGGGCCCACGGCCCTTCAGGTGGATTCCATCGGCTTGAGCGGCGAGCGCTCCACTGGTCTGCCTGAGCGCCAGCTCGGCCCTTGGGATGCCCTCAAGAAGGTCACCGGCCACACGAAGATCCAGCTTGCGGTGGCCGACGACATGGAAGGCGGCCCGATTCCGGCCAGCTTGTTGAGCCACGACGGGAAGCCCGGGCTGGTCCGCGTGGACGGCGGGCAGGTGGATGCGCAAATCGACTTCACCACCAAGCGCGGCAATGCGCTGCCGCCGAACTCCAAAATCACCTGGCAAGGCACGCTCACGGTCCCGTCCGACGGCGAATACTGGATCTATCTTGAGGCGCTCGGCACGAACGCCGGCGTCAAAATCGACGGCAAGCGCGTGGTCCACACAGGCGCCATGCAGGGCGGCGTCCACGGCGACGTTCAGTTGGCCGGGCAGGACAATATCGTGCCCACCCTCGATGGCCTGGATAACGCGCGCCGCGGCGTGGAACTCAAGGCCGGTCCGCACGCCATCGAGGTCCAGGTCGATCTCGACACTTCGGCGGCTCCCGTCCAGGTGCGCCTGAACTGGTACACCCCCGAGCAGCGCAAGGCCGACCACGCGAAGGCGGTCGAAGCCGCTAAGAAGGCCAAAGTTGCCGTGGTCTTTGCGTGGACGCGGCTGCATCCGACTTTCGGGCTGCCCGGCGGCCAGAACGAGTTGATCGAGGAGGTAGCCGCCGTCAACCCGAACACCATCGTCGTGCTGAACACCAGCCTTCCCGTGGCCCTGCCCTGGGCGGACAAGGTGAAGGGAATTCTGGAGATGTGGTGGCCGGGCGACGAGGGCGGATGGGCGACCGCCAATCTCCTTGCCGGCAAAGTGAGCCCAGCGGGACGGCTGCCCGTGACCTGGGGCAAGAGCCTTCAGGACTACCCCGCCACTGACCCGAAGTACCCCGAGCGCTCCAAGAAAGGCGTCGACGGCAAGACCACGTACTCCGAGGGCGTAAACGTCGGCTACCGCTGGTTCGACAAGGAAAACGTCGAGCCGCTATTCCCCTTCGGCTTCGGCCTGAGCTACACCACGTTCGCCTATTCCGGCCTCTCGGTGAAGAAAGCCCCGGACGGCGGTCTCGATGTCACGGTGACCGTCAAGAACACCGGCGGCATGGACTCCGACGAAGTTCCACAGGTCTACCTGGGCGCGCCAAGCAGCATTCCGGACGGCGTGCAGTTCCCCGTCCGATCCCTTGCGGCTTTCGACCGAGTCCACATCAAGAAAGGCGAGTCCCGCAACGTCACTCTCCACGTTGCGCCTCGGCAGCTTCAGTACTGGTCAACGAAGGAAGGCAAGTGGATCACGGCTTCCAGCGGGCGGACTGTGAGCGTTGGCAGCTCGTCGCGCAGCCTGCCCCTCCACCAGCAGATCGATTAGCGAACACTCCCGGAAACTGCAGGGCCGGAGCCTCGCGCTCCGGCCTTGTTGTCTGCCCTGAACGGAATTCGTGCTCCGCCGAAATCGAAAGCGCGCGCGAGGCCGGAAATGGCGCCGCGGGAAATCGACAGCGCTTTCTATCCCGAGGAAAGAGCTTCGCCGAACGCTTTCTCCTCTATTCCGGGCACCTGCGGAAATCGGGCGTACCGATCACTGCAGTTCACTGAATAGGCTGTTCGACAACGAATCCAGTTGCGCGACCACATCTTCCAGCCCCGTCAGCCGCGCTCCCCCGCATGCACTGCCATGTCCGTCGCGGCCTCCCGCGGCTGCCGCGCCAGATCCCGCCGTCCTTCCGGCTGCAGAGTCTCCAGGCCCCGGCTCAGCGCCCGGCAACTGAGCGCCAGTTCCTCCAGCCGTCGCCCGTCCAGTTGCGCCAGTGCATGCGAGGCCTCGACCACCAGTTCCTTCAGTTCCGGATTCGCCGGCCGCGCCTCAAGCACCTGCATTCGTTGCATTCCTTTCCCGATCGAACGCCGCTACGACTCCACGGCAAGCGTCACTGCTCGCCAGCCAGCATCGTGCCGACGAGCTTCGAGGCCACCGCCGAGACAGGCACGTGGTACGTCCCAGCCGCCAGCGCTGTCTGGATCGCCGTCACCTTCTCCATGCGCACTCCTTCGCCCGACGCCGCTTGCGATACCTCGCTCGCTGCATCACGCACCGGCGCCCGGTCCATCTCGAATCCAGTCCCGGTCGCAGGCGTTCCATTGCTCTTACTCTGCGGTGCAGAGGAAACCGCCGTCTTTACTCGCAGCAGTGGAGTCAATCCTTCCAGGTTGTTGCGAAGCTCTATGTTCATCGCTCTTTGAAGGGTCTATCGGCGGCCTTACTTATCACTGGAGTCATTCGTGAGGTCCCGTTACGGTATTTCGGCGCAGACCCCTGGTTACCGTTGCACGGCCGTGCTGGTTACCTGCGAGCTCCCTCACAATTCGGTTCGCGATGCCCAGCCCGCCATGTTCGCTAAGCGCCTGACCCATCGCCTCCGTAGCAAACTCGCTCATCGCGTCCTGTGAGCCCCCGCCCGAGCCGCCGTCCTCTGCCCCTGTTAGTGCGTCGCCCTCCGTCGCTGGTATAGCCCTCGCGGCGTTCGGCTCCCCGGGGCCTGATCTGCCGGCTGAGAGCCAGACTGGCTCCAAGCACCAGCGCCACCGCACCGCACGGCAACGCGTCTCTCCATCGCATCCTCTCTGATGCAAGGTCTTGAAGGATCACATTCGCATATATCGTGTAGCTAATTGATATGATGACTATTCTTACGTTTGTGTCCCGCATCAATTCGTGACCGATCTGCCAGCCTGCGTCAACCGCCGCCGTAGCTCCTCGGCAAAAGTGGCTACCAGCCTCCTCAGCCCTTCCCAAGTGTCTCAACGTATGCATTAAGATGTCAGTTCATCGCGTTGATTACACGCATCATGCTGCTCAATGCAGAGGCGAGGCTGAGGTTCGAACCGCCCACACAGCCCTGTCGCCGCACCTTCCGCTTCCCCCGGCCCAATTCGTTCTTCAATAAGCACATTCATAGCAATGCGTCATCTTATTGATATCAGTATATATATCTTCTTGAGCCTGGATCATTTTCGTATTCGATTTGTAGGCCCTCTGCGCCAGCGCAATCCGCACAAACTCTGTCACCAGGTCCACGTTCTGGCAACCAGGCCGGTTATCGCCGCATAATAGCCGCTGTCCATAAAAAGAGGTCCTCCTCCCGAGCGAAAAAATCCGCTGCAGAAGGAGGACCGAAGGGGAGGAGGAAACATCAGAGAGAGCATGGAGGGCCGGCGCGGCTCCTCATGCCCTGCTCACGGCGTTTGCCTATTGCAGTCCGTCACACACGATGCTGACCTCGAAAACCTCCTCGCCGAAGCGGTAGTTGTGATGCAACTGAAATTCCGGCTCCTGGACGTGCAGGTTGTAATCCCGCCCGGTGATGACCGCCGGAATCGACAGCCCGCAGTTCGCCGCCAACTCCGGCACCTTACCCTTCCATGTCCCCGCCAGCATGTTGCAGATCTCGCCGATGCCGTCCTTCACCGTATCGTCGACTTCGGTAAGCTCCATTCCCATCATCGCTGCGGCAATCTTGACCGCCGTCCCGGCTCCCGAGCGAAAGAGACAGGCGCCGCGCAACAGACCGCCAAACCCGACCACCGCAGTGACTGACTCCTTCTCAACCACGACCGGGCTCTGCTCGCGGTTGCACTCCAGCCCCAGCATCAGCCGGAAGACCTCTTCCACGCTCTCGTCCACGTTCCGGGGGTCGGAGACCTGTTGCAGGGGCTCCTGCAAAGACACCGCCATCGTTCGCTCTCCTTCGTCAGTGCCGCTCCTTCGCGTTGCGATCGCGGCCGCGCGCGCACCGTTCAACAACACAGCGCCCTCCTGCCCAGCCTCTGCCGTTCTCCCGGTCGGCGCGGTCGCGTTCTCCCGCGGTTCGGCGCCTCCCGGCTAGACCGCCTTCAACAGCGGCAAAACCCGCTTCTTCACCTGCTCGGCCGTGAACGGCTTGCGAATGTAGCCCCGCGCCCCGGACTCGATGGCCTGC
Source organism: Occallatibacter sp. (assembly GCA_049514795.1). Classification (GTDB taxonomy): domain Bacteria; phylum Acidobacteriota; class Terriglobia; order Terriglobales; family Acidobacteriaceae; genus Telmatobacter. The sequence goes on along the minus strand of JBEKUS010000015.1, from coordinate 31,731 downwards.
TTCACGTGCTCTTCGCTCGATTCCGTGACGATCATCACCACCGGCACGCCCGGGGCCAGGTTCTGCGCCCGGACCTGCCGGAGAAACTCCAGCCCGTCCATCGCCGGCATCTTGATGTCCGACAGGATCAGGTCGACTGGCTTGGTCTTCAACGCGTTCAACCCCTCGGCGCCGCTGCCGGCTTCGTGCACCACCAGCGAATCCAGCCCTGCCTGGCGCAGCGCGCGCTCCACGTTCTTGCGCATCGCCGAGGAATCGTCGACAATCAGGGCTCGAATTTCGCTCATTCCGCGGGCCCTCCCCACACGATGTTATCGGCGGTTCCCTTGCATTCATGAGGCGCCGGCAGCCCCTGTTTTCGGCGTCAGCCCGGGACTCTGAGCCCGCCGTGGCCGCCTCGCGCCTGCCACCCGCTTGGCCGCTACCTTCGCCCCCAAATCGCGCAAAGCGGCCCTCAGGTGCACCACCGCCGACGCGTGCACCTGCGAGACCCGCGATTCGACCACGCCCAACGCCAGCCCGATCTCGCGCATGGTCATCTCCTCGTAGTAGTAGAGGGTCATTACCAGGCGCTCCCGGGCGGGCAGGTTCGTGATCGCCTCGGTGAGCCGCGCCTCGAGCTCTCCCCGCAGGCAACGGAACAGCGGATCCTCCTCGGGCCGCCCTGGCACATAGGCCAGCTCCTCCTCGCCCGAGTTCTCGTTCCGCTCCACGTGCAGAGTGCCGATCTCCAAGCCCTTCAGCTCGCCGAGAAGCTGCTGGTATTTCTCAAGCTCCATCAGCATCTGGGCGGCAATCTCCGCCTCGGTCGGAACCCTCCCCTGCCGCGATGTCAGCACCCGGATGGCCTCCTCCACCGCGCGGCCTTTACGCCGCAGTTCCCGCGGGCTCCAGTCGAGCGTGCGCAGGCTGTCCAGAATCGCGCCCCGGATGCGGAATTGCGCGTAACTGCGAAACTGAACCTTCTTTTCCGGATCGAACTTGGCGAAGGCGTCCATCAGGCCCACCACGCCCGCCGAGACCAAGTCTTCGATGTCCACGTGCTGGGGAAGCCGATCGTGAATGCGGCGCGCCAGAAAGCGCACGATCGGCAGATTGTCCAGCAGCACCCGTTCCTGCTGGCTCGAAAGCGACGGAACCACTCCTGCCTGCGGCGGATACGCGCACACAGCGCCGTTGAGGCGCACGGCCTGCCCACCTCCTCCCGCGGCCGCCGAATCAACCCCCATGCCCTCTCCCTTGCGAAATCAAGCAGTTGGCCCGTCGGCCGCCTTTGCGGCACCATGCCCACCGGGCGCAAACAGATCTCCGTCGGCACCTCGCTGGCCGCAACCACCGCCAGCCGAGGCAACACCGACTCCAGCCAGCGCTTCACGTGGTAGCGCGCCGGACTGGGACAATGAAGCACGGACAGTACCGCGGAAGATGTGGAACCGATAAGGGATCTCTCAGAATCGGTGAGACGGCGTAACGACCGCCGTTGCCGGCAGCGCCGCGACCAGGATCACGAACCCGGTCAAGGTTTTCAGCGGCACGGTCAGGGCCATCACGGGAAGCTGCGGATTCAGCTTGCCCAGCAGGGCCACGGCGATCTCGACCAGCAGTGTCGCCGCCAGCACCGGCGCGGCCAGATCCAGGGCCGCCAGAAAGATTCCCCCGCGGCGCGTACGAACGCCAGCGGCCGCTCGAGGCGTTGTCCCCATTTCGGACACTTCCCCTGTAGCAAGCGGTCCAGAGGCGGTGTGAAGGGATTGGAGGAGGCAAATTGTCGCGCGCCACGCGATGAGGGCGCGCCGTCTCAACAGCAGAGTTCATTCGCTGCTACACTTGAAGTTGGAAAGATCTTGCGGCTTCTCATCCCGCTTGGATCGGGGTCTGCCGCTTTCCGAGGTCGTTAGCCATGCCCGAATCAGCAGAAAACAAAAGCTTCAACGCCACCGGCCTGCGCCTCAAGATCGGCCTCGCCGAGATGCTCAAGGGCGGCGTCATCATGGACGTGATGAACGTCGAGCAGGCCCGTATCGCCGAGGAATCCGGCGCCGCCTCCGTCATGGCCCTCGAGCGCGTCCCCGCTATGATCCGCGCCGAGGGCGGCGTCGCCCGCATGGCCCAGCCCGCCCTCATCAAGCAGATCATGCAGGCCGTCTCCATCCCCGTCATGGCCAAGGCCCGCATCGGCCACTTCGCCGAAGCGCAGATCCTCCAGGAGATCGGCGTCGACTACATCGACGAGAGCGAGGTCCTCACCCCGGCCGACGAGGCCCACCACATCGACAAGCACGCCTTCACCACGCCCTTCGTCTGCGGCGCGCGCAATCTGGGCGAGGCTCTCCGCCGCATCGCCGAAGGCGCAGCCATGATCCGGACAAAAGGAGAAGCAGGGACCGGCGACGTCGTCCACGCCGTGCAGCATATGCGCCAGATCACCCGCGAGATGCGCACGCTCACCGTGCTCACCGAGCAGGAGATCTACGCCGCCGCCAAGGACCTCCAGGCGCCGTATGAGTTAGTCGCCATGGTCGCCAGGGCCGGCAAGCTGCCCGTGCCCAACTTCTCGGCCGGCGGCATCGCCACCCCCGCCGACGCCGCCCTCATGATGCAGCTCGGCGCCGAAGCCATCTTCGTCGGCTCGGGCATCTTCATGAAGGAGCGCGCCACCCCGCTCGATGTCGAGAACGACCCCAAGGAGCGCGCAGAGGCCGTCTCCCGCGCCAAGGCCATCGTCGTCGCCACTACGCACTGGAACGATCCGAAGATTCTGGCCGAAGTCAGCGAGCAGGTCACGGGAACAATGAAAGGCCTCGCCGCCGCCGGCCTCGAAGAGTCGCAGCTTTTGCAGACCCGCGGCTGGTAGCCGCCCGCAGCGGAACAACAACCTTCGGTTTAGGGAACCGGCGGCAATGCTTCCCACCCTTGCGCTAGAAAAAGCGCAAGGATGGGGCACCCGGCTTCTGAGAAAAGACAATCGGGCCAACTCCCGCTTCCCGATTGACCGTTTACCACTCGGGAGGTGGTGCGTGTCCATTCATGCGGAAAACGAACTTGATGCGTTTCTTGCCGGTTTGCCTGCCTATCAGCGGAAGTATCTTGAGCAGGGCATTTCTTCATTGACCCGTGAAGACACTCATCAGCTCAACGAGTGGTTTAGAGAATCAGAAATATGGCTCTCTGCCCCGAATCCTGATGAGAAATTGATTGCCGGCTCTCTCCCCGTAATTGCGGAAACGTACAGGCTACTTCTGGCACAAGCTCCGCTAAAGCTAAAAGAGCGGCGGAAACGGGAAGAGCGAGAGATACGGGGGGTTATTCGGTCATTTATCGAAATCGCAGTAGGGAATATCAAGCGGGGCCGCAAACCGCGCGACGAACTGGCGGAGCAAATCTGGGCGCTTGATGCTGAGGACAAGACAAATCAGGAAATTCGTGAGACGTTAAGCGCAAGTGGAGAACACCTCAGCTTGGAGGGTGTCGAATCTTATCTCAAGACGCGAAGACGGCCACGGAAGCAGTAGCATTTGTGGGCGTGTGGGAGATGCGGCGCACGAATTTCCCACGTGTGGGCATTGTGACTCCAATTAACCACGTTGAAGCTGCCGCGAGTGCAAACGATCATCCTTAGCAGAAAGAGATGAAACGCATGAAACGAACGAGAAATGCTACGAAGCCCCCATGCTATGGCAGAGGAATTGCCGCCCAATCAAACGGTATCCCTACTGTGGACCCAAACACCATAAACCGCATTGAAAAGACGGGGATTTGTACTGTTTGCGGCGCGAGGGTGAGGATTTATCAGAATGAATGCAGCGTTTGGGTGCCTTCATCGCATCCGTCAAGATGAGGTAGGTGGCCGGGTGCCGGGCGCCCCACCCTTGTGCTTTTTTCTAGCGCAAGGGTGTGAAGCACTGCCGTTCGTTCGCCGCGCCGAAGGCGTCCGCCCCACCTCAGCCGCTCACGCCGACAGCTTATTGAGCAGATCGATCCTTACCTCCCCGTCGGGAAACACCGCTCGAATCTCCAGCGACCCGCCCATTGCTTCAACGTAGCTCCGGAGAGTGCTGAGGTACATGTCGGTGCGCTTCTCGAGCTTGGAGATGTTGCCCTGGTCCATCTCCAGCACCTCGGCCAGGCGCGTCTGCGTCATCTCCCGCGCATTGCGAAGTTGATACAACGGCATCTTCGCAAGCTCCTCTCGGGCGCGAGCCTCGTTCCGCGCCCGGCGTTCCGGGGACATCTTCGCCCGCAACTCTTCAAATTTCCTCGCCATCGCTTCACCCCTCTCCGAGTTCGCGCAAGTGCTGCGTGTAGATCGCGTCCGCTTTCGGCACGAACTCCCGGTACCACCGAGGATTCCCCGTCTTGTCCCCGCCGATGAGCAAAACTCCCGTGCGCCGCGGATCGAATGCGTACAGCACGCGGTAAGGCCGGCCTTCATGCTGAACCCGCAATTCGCGCATATTCGAGAACCTGGAACCGCGAACTGTATCGGCGTAGGGTCTTGTGAGCGCAGGGCCGGCGTCCTCAAGCATGTGCACGGAGGAATCGACGCAATCTTGCTCTCCCGCCGTCAGCCCGTCCCACCACTCGCCAAATTCATCCGTGAACTCGACTTCCCAGGCCATCGGCTCATTATGTACTATTCTACATATATCGTCAAGGGAATAATAGAGGACGAACACAACCGTCCCTTCACCGCGCCCGTCCGGTTTCCGCGCCAGAAGGCCTCCGCCGGTTCACTTGACATGTACGGCGATACCGTATCGACTACCACTGAGGAGGCCGAAATGCCCATGAAGAACCCGCCCCATCCAGGCAGCCTGATTAAGACCGAAGTCATCGAAGCGCTCGGCCTCAGCGTGTCAAAGGCCGCGGAGATTTTGCAGGTGCGCCGCGCTACGCTTTCCGATCTTCTAAACGGCAAGTCCACCCTCACGCCCGATATGGCGCTGCGCATCGAAAGAGCATTCGGCCCGGAGATGGACCACCTCCTGCGCATGCAACTCGCCTATGACGTGTCGAAGACCAGGGAGCGCGCAAACAACATCTCCATCGAGCGGTACGTGCCGGCCTAAATACTGCCTGCCACCGCCCGCGTCCACGGCATGGTCGTCGTCACCAGAAACGTAAAGGACTTCGCACGCTTCGAGGTCCGGGTCCTCAACCCGTCTACGGGCAAATAAGTTAAGCGGATACGGCCCTTATGCCCTTTTCCGTTCTGAACCCGGGTGCCCACTCTTTTCCCAAACTTCAGGCCGCACTTTCGATTTTCCGTGCGTCCAACTCGAAGTGAGAGTACCCTCGTCATCACAGGGTTTCCCCATGGCCCCGATTTTCACCCCTGCCCCGCCTCAAGTTGAGCGTAAGTCGCCCGGTACGGGCGGCCTGCCGCCTGTCGACCGCCGTCCCACCGGCGGTGGTGGCGGCGGAGGCGACGACGAGTGGAGAAGCCGGCGCCCCGGCCCCGGCGAACACCTGCATCGAACCCGAGCCTTCGTTTTCTGCGCCCTGGCCGGCGATATGGTGTTCTTTGCCGTTCTCGTCGCGGCGTTCTTCGCGCGCCAAGCCGCTACGCACATGGACCCACGAACCCTCCAGCAGATCGCCGACTGGCATCCCGTTCTGCTGCCGCGCATTCTCTTCCTCAACACCGCGGTCCTGCTGCTCAGTTCGCTCACCATGGAACGCGCCCGCCGCCACATTTTTCGCGAATTCGATGTGCTGGAAGAGTGGCTCGGTCTGGGCAAACCCGCTCTTCGGCGCACACAGCCCTGGATCGGCCTCACCCTCGCCCTGGGACTGATGTTTCTCGCCGGTCAGATCGCCGCCTGGAAGCAGCTCACCGTGCAGGGGTTCGCCTTCGATCGCTGGGCCACACCGGCCAGCTATTTCTTCTACCTCATCACCGGATTCCACGCCGCCCACCTGCTCTTCGGCGTCCTCGCCCTTCTCGTCTGCTTGCTCGTCCTCGGCCGCCTCCGTCGCGTCGAGTCCCGCCAGATCGCCGTCGACTCGGCCGCATGGTTCTGGCACACCATGAGCCTCGCCTGGTTGGTCTTGTTTGCCGTATTGATATTTGGTCAGTAGAGCCGGCTGCACAAGGGCCGCATTGAAACGGCACGACGGTTGAAACACCACAGGAATTGGAGAACCGCCGAAGAACCTCGCGGCAAGAAGTTCTCTTTCTACGCCGCCTTCAGGTGCAGCAGCGCCCGCCACCGCTCGCCAAAACTGGGCACTTCCGGGCAATCGAAGTAAATCTCGCGGTTAATCCCCATCAGCAACTTCACCGCTTCCAATTGCCCATCGTCCGCCGCGCACGATCCTCCTGCATGAACGAACTCGTCGGACAGGTACTCGATCGCGTGCCCCAGAATCTCTAGCGCGCGGCCCGCCTGCGGAGACACCCTCCTGCGCCGAGCTCCGCCACGCCTTCCCTTCGCGGCCGGGGTAGAATCCGAGACCGGGAGAGAACGAATCGATGCTGCGGGTCCCATGCAGTCCATCCTCGCCCGGTTTTTCGACTCCGCCTACCGGTTTCGACAGAGTACGTACGTACTGTGCCGAAACGGCACGCCTTTGTTATGCGGGATCGATTCCGGAATTCCGGTGCCTTTTGCTCACTTGCGGCGCCTGAGCCGCTTTTCCGACTCAACCGGCGCCATGCCCAGACTCAGCATCCTCATTGCCCTTAACCACCTGGCGTCCGCGCAGGTTCCTATCGCCTTGACGGGATGCGCCCGAAAACCTAATCTCAGATTAGGTTTATGCTTCACCGGGGTGTCTTTCCCTCTCCCTCGGGGAGAACCCGTTAATGGTTGCTCATTTCCTTGGGGCTGGACGGCGATGAATCCGATCCCTTACGCGTGGCAGTATCTCCCGTTGCTGATGCAGATCCTGGCCGCCTTTCTGATCGGTCTGGCCATGGTCGCGGCCTCCTGGTTCGTCGGCCGCCATCGCAACACACGGGTGAAGCTGGATGCCTACGAGTGCGGAATCCAGGCCGTCGGCGATGCCCGCGGCCGCTTCAGCGTTCGGTTCTATCTGGTTGCTGTTCTTTTCATCCTGTTCGACGTCGAAGTGGTCTTCATGATGCCGTGGGCCGTCATTTATCGCCGCCTCCCGGCCATCACCGGCTCCCGCCTCTTCGGCTTCTGGGAGATGCTCGTCTACCTTGGTTTTGTGGTTGTCGGCCTGTACTACATTGTGCGAAAGGGCATCCTGAACTGGAGTCAGGATAAGGCCGATCTTTAGACAGGCAGATTCGCTGGTGACAAAGATCGCCGGCAAGACGAATTCTGACAAGGCGCACCAAAACGATGACGAGCCAACCACCGACGATCTCCGGTAAGCAAGCCGTGCTCGAATCCCTGCCAGATCACGCCGCCATCCAGGCCATCCTCGCTTGGAATCCTCAGGCCTTGACGGACGCCAAATTCGCCTTCGGCGAGCTTACCTTCACTATCGCCTCCACCGGGATTCGCACCGCCTGTTCCACCCTTCAGGCCGCGGGCTACAACTTCTTTGAGGACATGACCGCCGTCGACTGGTTCCCCGCCTCTCCCCGCTTCCAGTTGAGCTACCACCTTCTCTCCCACGCACTGAAGGAACGCATTCGCTTGCGCGTTCTCCTCGATGAGTCCGATCTCACCGTCGACTCCATCACCCCCGTCTGGTCCGGCGCCAACTTCTACGAGCGTGAGGTCTTCGACCTCTTCGGCATCCATTTCGGCGGTCATCCCGATCTGCGGCGCATTATGATGCCCGACGACTGGCAGGGTCATCCCCTGCGCAAGGACTACCCCGTGGAGGGATATCGCTGATGAGCGAAAACCCCGCCACGCCCGTCCTCGAACTCCCGGCGGCTGAAAGCTCCGGCGAGCACCGCATGATCCTGAACATAGGCCCGCAGCACCCCGCTACCCACGGCGTGCTGCGCCTGGTCGTTGAACTCGACGGCGAAGTCGTCGTCAGCGTCCGTCCCGAAATCGGCTACCTCCACACCGGCATCGAGAAGACCTGCGAGGCCAAGTTCTACCAGCAGATCGTTCCTCTCACTGACCGCGTCAACTACCTCGACCCGCTCTCCAATAATCTCTGCTACTGTCTTGCCGTTGAGAGGCTTCTCGGTCTCGAGATTCCCGAGCGCGCCCAGTGGATTCGCGTCCTTCTCACCGAACTCAGCCGCGTCAACTCCCACCTCATCTGGCTCGGCACGCACGCCATGGACATTGGCGCCCTCACCGTCCTCCTTTACACCTTCCGCGAGCGCGAGGAGATTCTCCGCCTCTTCGAGGCCGTCTCCGGCCAGCGCATGATGACCAGCTACTTCCGCATCGGCGGCCTCGCCATGGAGCCGCCCCTCGACTGGTTCCAGCGCGTCCAGGGTTTCATCGGCACCTTTCCAGAGAAGATCGACGAGTACTCCAATCTCCTCACCGGCAATCCAATCTTCATGAATCGGCTGAAAGGAGTCGGTTACCTTTCGGCGGCGGATGCGGTTGCCTTTGGCGTCACCGGTCCGCCCCTGCGCGCCTCCGGCGTCGACATCGACCTCCGCCGTGACATGCCCTACTCCGGCTACGAGAAGTTCCGGTTCCACGTCCCAACTTCGATTGTTGGCGACACTTGGGCGCGATACGAAATTCGACTTGTCGAGTTACGCGAAAGCACTAAAATCATCCAGCAGGCCCTCGATGGGATGCCCGGCGGGCCGGTAAAGGCCGACGCGCCAAAGGTTGTCCTGCCCGATCGCGAGAAGATGAAAACACAGATGGAGGCTCTCATCCATCACTTCAAGATCGTGACCGAGGGCTTCAACGTACCGGCCGGAGAAGTGTATCAGGGGATCGAGTGTGGCCACGGGCAAATGGGTTACTATGTCGTCTCCGACGGCACGGCCAAACCCTGCCGGGTCCATATGCGTTACCCGTCCTTTGCGACGCTGCAGGCCATTGAGACCATGTGCAAGGGCCGCTTGATCGCCGACCTGGTCGCTGTGATCGGGTCCATCGACATCGTTCTTGGCGAGATTGATCGGTAAGGGGGCACTGTGACTGACTACGGCGCGCTGGCAGACAAGTTAAAAGCCACCGGACAAGCCGACAAGCACGACCAGGAACAAGTGGCAGGCCTCGGCATCTCCCCCGCGGCCTTCTACGACCGCGTCAAGGCCCAGATCGACGTGGAGGTCGAAAAGGCCAACTTGGAGCTGCGCAAGCGCGGCCTGCCCACCATTGAGCGCATCTTCCTGCCCAGTTTCGTCGGCAAGCTCTCGCTGACCTTCGGAACCACGTTGCTCTGCAATGTCGCCTTGCAGGAGTCCAAAGGCCGCATCTCCGTCGTGATCCTCGGCCCGCCGAATCGTTGTGAGATTGCCAGAAAGGAGTATCTCCTCTACCCCGACGCTGCCAAACTCCTACCCGCCTCTGCTGACGAGAAAACCAAAGTGGCGGTCGTCACCAAAACTGACAAGGTTGCCGCCGAAATCATTGGCGCACTCCTTACAGGGGAGTTCGCTTGACCCCACGGTCTGTCGCGACTCTCAAGCCTTCGCCCCAGGGCCCGACAGTCGCCAGCGATTCTCAGTTGTTTGCAGAACTCTGGATTTCGCTCACTTCCCTGCTCTCCAGCTACACTGCCGCACACTGTTTGAACTCACACTGCTATGCCACCGTTGACTTGGAAGAAGACAAGATTGCCGTCCGCAACGCCGGCAAGCGTCTGGACCTCGTACGCAGCGATGCGAATGTCGTCTGGATGCGCGAAAATGGACAGGGCGGCGACCTGCAGTTGACCCTGGGCGGCGGTTTGCGTGGCCCGGCTGGCGAACAGGCGCTCGATATCGCCGCCGAAGCCTGGGCCCGGGGACTGATGCAGGAGGAACCGTAAGATAGAATTCGGGGCCGGGTCGCTGACCACATGCCCTTTCACGGAATGGGACGCCTCGGGCCTTGAATCTGGGACCTTGGATAGCGGAAGGTGGAAACTCCAATTCGCGCGGTTGAAGATCGAGGCCGGGATATCACACGATGAGTGCCGACAACACGAACCCTGATTCCATGTCCGTCTTCTCGCCCCAACTCGCCGCGCGATTCGACGCGCTCGTCCAGAAATATCCCGTCCAGCGTTCCGCCCTTATTCCCATGCTGCTCTACGCGCAGGATGAGGTTGGCTATCTCTCCGACGCCGTTATCGCCGAAGTCGCCCTGCGCATCGGCATCACCGAACTCGAAGTCCGCAACGTCGCCACCTACTACTCGATGCTCCGCTTCAAGCCCGCGGGCCGCTTCAACATCCAGGTCTGCACCAACATCAGTTGCATGTTGCGCGGAGCGTACGAAATTCTCGACCGTTTCCGGGAAGAACTCGGCATCGATCCCAAAGGCGTGACTCAAGACGGCCTCTTCTCCCTCGAAGAAGTCGAGTGCATCGGCGCTTGTTGCTGGGCCCCCGCCATTCAGGTCAACTATGACTTTCACGACGAGCTGAAGGCCGACCTCGTGCCCGGCATCCTCTCCGGCTATCGCGGCAAGGCCAAGACTTCCGGCGACAAGGCTTCGTCGCTGGGGCCGAAACCGGAAGGCGAGGTTCCCCGTGCCTAGGCTCGTCTCCCATCCCGATGAGGTCAAGATCGTCTCCCGCCGTTTCGGCATGGGAGCGCAGAGCATCGACCGTTACCTCGACCTCGGCGGCTATCAGGCCGTACGCAAATGCCTCGCGCAAACCCCCGAGTGGATCGTCGAGGAGATGAAGGCCTCCAACCTACGCGGCCGCGGCGGCGCGGGCTTCTCTGCCGGCATGAAGTGGTCCTTCGTTCCCAAGCAGTCCTTGAAGCCCAAGTACATCCTCGTCAACGGCGACGAGAGCGAGCCCGGCACCTGCAAGGACCACCTCATCTTCCTTCACGATCCTCACTCCGTCATCGAGGGCACCATCATCGCCGGCCTCGCCGTTGGCGCCAAAATGGGCTTCATCTACCTCCGCGGCGAGTACCGCTACCTCCTCGAAATCATGGAGCGCGCGGTCGCCGACGCAACCGATCGCGGCTTTCTCGGCAAGAACATCTTCGGCTCCGGCATCGAGTTTCAAATCCTCACCCAGACCGGCGCGGGCGCCTACGAAGTCGGCGAAGAATCCGCGCTTATGGAGTCTCTCGAAGGCAAGCGCGGCATCCCGCGCATCAAGCCGCCCTTCCCCGCCGTCGTCGGCCTCTACGGCGGTCCCACGGTCATCAACAACGCCGAGACCATCGCCACCGTGCCCCACATCATCCAAATGGGCGCGGCAGCCTACGCCGCCGTCGGCACGCCGCGCAACGGCGGCACGCGTCTGTTCGGCATCAGCGGCCACGTCGAGCGCCCCGGCGTCTACGAGCTGCCCATGGGCTACAACCTCCGAAAGATGATCTACGACGTCGCCGGCGGCATTCGCGGCGGGCGCAGATTGAAAGCTGTGGTCCCCGGCGGCTCCTCCACGCCCGTCCTGCTCCCCGAAGAGATCGACATCGGCATGGACTTCGACCAGGTGGGCAAGGCCGGCTCCATGCTCGGCTCCGGCGGCGTCGTGGTCATCGACGACCAGACCTGCATGGTCGAGTTCGCCCTCCGCACCATCAGCTTCTACGCGCACGAGAGCTGCGGCTGGTGCATCCCCTGCCGCGAAGGCACCGACTGGCTCAAGAAATCTCTCACCCGATTCCACGCCGGCTTCGGCAAGGAAAGCGACATCGACAATATCCAGTACCTCGCCGAGAACATTCTCGGCCGTACATTCTGCCCATTCGGCGACGCCGCGGCGATGCCGACCATCGCCTTCGTCAAGAAGTTTCGCAAGGAGTTCGAGGATCATCTAAACGGCAAGCCCTGCCCCTTCGCCCGGGAAGGCGTGCCGCAACTAACTGTCGTATAAACCGCTAGGAGATTTCCGCTAGTCAACACGCTTACGAGACGCTGCATGCCCGACGTCACCTTCACTGTCGACGGAAAGAAGCTCACCGCACCCGCGGGGACGCTGCTCATCGACGCCTGCCGCAAGGCCGGCATCGAGATTCCGGCTTTTTGTTACTATCCCGGCCTCTCGCTCCAGGCCGCCTGCCGCATGTGTGTCGTGCGCCAGGAAAAAGTCCCCAAGCTCCAGACCGCCTGTACCACTACCGTCGCCGAAGGCCAGGTCTTCGTCACCGAATCGCCCGAGATCGCGCAGGCGCGCAAGGCCACCATCGAACTCCTCCTCGGCAACCATCCGCTCGACTGTCCCGTCTGCGACGCGGGCGGCGAGTGCGAGCTCCAGGACATGAACTTCAAGTACGGCGCAGGCGAAAGCCTCTACGCCGAGGCCAAGAACCACCGCGACGAGCAGCGGTGGTCGCCCGCCGTTTTCTACGATCGCCCGCGCTGCATCCTCTGCTACCGCTGTATCCGCATGTGCGGCGAAGGCATGGATGTATGGGCGCTCGGCGTGAACAATCGCGCCATCGATTCTGTCATCGTTCCCAATGACGGCCACCAGCTCGACTGCGAACAGTGCGGCATGTGCATCGACGTCTGCCCCGTCGGCGCTCTCACCAGCGGCAGCTATCGCTACAAGACCCGCCCCTGGGAGATGAACCACGTCTCCACTGTCTGCACGCATTGCGCCGACGGCTGCAAAGTCACCCTCGGCGTGCGCCAGACCCCCGAAGGCGCCGCCATCGTCCGCGCAGACAATCGCGACAAGAGCGGCATCAACGGCGACTTCCTCTGCGCCAAGGGCCGCTTCGGCTTCGACTTCGTCGAGAACCCAGACCGCCTCACGCAGCCGCTCGTCCGCAACGCCGCGGGCATGCTCGAACCCGCCACGTGGGAACGCGCAATTCGCACCGCCGCCGCCAAGTTGAAAGAAATCCGCGACACGCGCGGCGCCTCCGCCATCGGCGTCATCGGCTCCAACCGCACCACCAACGAAGAGAACTACCTGCTGCAGAAATTCGCGCGCACCGTGCTCACCACCAACAACATCGACCACGAGCGCACCACCGACTACGCGGCCTTCGCCCGCGCTCTCGCCGGGCACTCCGGCAAGACCGCCAGCCTGCGCGACATCGCCTCCGCTCCGGCGATCCTCCTCGCCGGCGGCAACCCGACCGAAGAGCACCCGTTGCTCGCTTGGCTTCTCCGCACCAACGTGCGCCTCAACCGCGCTAGCCTCTACATCGCAAATTCCGGCCCCATCAAGCTCGACCGCCAAGCCAAGGCCGTCCAGCAGATCTCCGCCGATGGCTATAAGGACCTCGGCGCATTCCTCGATGCCGGCAAGTTCGATTTCAGCCGAGCCATCCTCGCCGAGGAATCCCTCGTCGTCCTCTTCGGCAGCGAGTTTCGCGGCCAGGCCATCGACGACCTTGTCGCCTGGGGCCTCAAGCGAGGAAACGTCCGCTTCGCCTGTCTCGGCGACCACTCGAACTCCCGCGGCGCAGCCGACATGGGCCTCTTCCCCGACCTGCTCCCCGGTTACGTCCCCGTCACCGCGCCCGGCGCGTTCGCCGAATACCCGAACCTCCCCGCCGCTCCCGGCAAATCCCTGCCGCAAATGCTCGACGCCGCGGCAGCAGGCGAACTCGGAGCACTGCTCATCGTTGGCGCCAATCCGGTTTCCAGCGCCGAGCTCGGTCCCGCCGCGTTCAAGAACACGTTCCTCGTCGTGCAGGACCTCTTCCTCACCGAGACCGCGGCCCTCGCCGATGTCGTTCTTCCCGCCGCCAGCCTCTACGAGAAGTCCGGCACCGTCACCAACACCTTCGGCGACATTCAGATGGTCCGCAAAGCCGCCGACCGCCCCGGCGTCAAACCCGACTTCGAGATTCTCGTCCGTCTCGCCGATGCCATGGGCGCCGGCATCAAGTCCCTCGTTCCCTTCGACCGCTCCGGCGTAACTGGCGACCTCGGCCAGACCCGCGGCGCGCAGGCAGGCGAGGCCGACCGCCACGGCGTCTGGCTCGAAGCCAACGGCCTGGAGCCCAAACTCAGTCCTTTCGATCCGCTCGCCCTCCTTGACGAGATCGAGCGCCTCGTTCCCGGCTATTCACTGGACCGCATCAACCTGCTCGCAGGCAACGACACCCACACCGAGCCTGCCTCGCCCGGATTTGTTCCCGTCTCCGCGCTCGCCGACTCGGACCTCGTCGTTCCCGCGCACGACACGCTCTTCACCTCCGGCACGCTGGGCCGTTACAGTTCCGCGCTCAAACAACTTGAGGAACATCAATCAAAGGAACTCGCAAAATCCGCAGCCGACTGAAAGAACGACCACAGCCGCCGCTGACTTGCTAACTTGCCGACTCGCTGTTCGAACAAGGCCAAACGCACGTGACGATCCTCGAATTCTTTCTTTGGAGCTTGCTCAAAGTCGCCATAATCACGGTGGTGCTGCTGCTTGGCATCGCCTACACGGTTCTGCTCGAGCGCAAGCTCGTCGGCCGCATCCAGAACCGCTGGGGACCCTCGCGCGTCGGTCCCTTCGGCCTGCTCCAGCCGCTCGTCGATGGCGCCAAGTCCTTCCTCAAGGAGGACATGATCCCCACCGCCGTCTACAAGCCGCTCTATCTTCTCGCGCCCATCATCTCTCTCGGCTGCGCGCTCATCACGATCGGCGTCGTCCCCTTCGGCGCGCCGGGCATGGGCCCGGACGGCATCGACCTCTTCCAGATCTCTAACATCAACATCGGCTTGTTGGTCCTCCTCGGCGTCACATCGATGGGTGTCTACGGCATCGCTCTCGCCGGCTGGTCCTCCAACAACAAGTACTCCCTCCTCGGCGCCCTCCGCTCCTCGGCTCAGCTCATCAGCTACGAGCTCGCCCTCGGCCTCTCGCTCGTCGGCGTCGTCCTTCGCGCCGGCACGCTCAATCTCCGCGAAATCGTCGAGCAGCAGGCCACCCTCGGCATCGCCAGTTGGAACATCTTCGGCGGATTCCAGTTCCTCGCCTTCTTCATCTACCTCATGGCCGCCTTTGCCGAGACCAACCGCTCGCCCTTCGATCTGCCCGAGGCCGAGAGCGAGCTCACCGGCGGCTACCATACCGAATACAGCTCCATGAAGTTCGCCATGTTCTTCATGGCCGAGTACGGCAACATGATCAACGTCGGCTGCGTCGCTACTCTGCTCTTCCTCGGCGGCTGGACCAGCCCCCTCGGCGACCTGATGCCGCCAGTTGAGAGCCACCTGATCAACGCAGTTCTGCCCCTCTTCTGGTTCGTGCTCAAGGTCTTCTGTTTCCTATGTCTCTACGTCTGGGTGCGCGGCACGTTGCCCCGCTTCCGCTACGACCAGCTCATGAACTTCGGATGGCGCGTTCTGCTTCCGCTCGCCATCCTCAACATTGTCGGGACGAGCCTCTGGCTCGCCTACCCCTGACCGGGTTTTGAAAGGGCACGACGGGGCGCCCTCTGGGCCTCGCGCCGCAAGAACAACTGAATGAGCGCGGGCTTTAGCCCCTGAGGAATGTTTTAGACGCTGTTCAAGAGCCACCTGATCGCGGGAGTGGTGGCCTGGAAAGGCCGATTTACAATCGGGAAGGACTGATCGGAACGTCGATGCACCTGATCCTGTTTTTCCTCTTTGCCGGACTCTGCCTCGCGGGAGCCATCAACCTCCTCGTGCAGACCCATCCCATCTCCAGCGCTCTCTCGCTCATCGTCGTCATGACGTCCCTTGCCGTGCTCTATCTCCTGCTCGGCGCCGAGTTCCTCGCCATCGCCCAGATCATCGTCTACGCCGGCGCCGTCATGGTCCTATTCACCTTCGTTGTCATGCTGCTCAACGCCGGCCGCGAGGAGCGCACACTCGGCAGCCGCGCCGCGCTCCCAATCGGATTCCCCGCCGTCGCCGTCCTTCTCGCCGCGCTCGCCACAGTCATTCTCCGCGCGCAGGGCCTCGCGGCGGCGCATCTCGGCGAAGGCCTCACCAACGCGCCCGACCAGTCGAACCTCGTCATTCTCAGCCAGGTGCTCTTCCACGAGCTGCTTCTGCCCTTCGAAGTCACTTCGGTGCTCATCCTCGTCGCCATCCTCGGCGCCGTCGCTCTCGCCCGCAAAGACGGCGCGGAAAGGACGGCCGAAAAGTGAGCTTCCTTCAGCACGACGTTCCGCTCTCCTGGTATCTGCTTCTGAGCGCCGTCCTCTTTTCGCTCGGCGTCATCGGATTTCTCGTCAAGCGCAACCTCATCACCGTCTTCATGTCCATTGAGCTCATGCTCAACGCCGTCAACCTCTCCTTCGTCGCCTTCGCATCTCAATGGCACGAGGTGCGAGGCCAGATCTTCGTCTTTTTCGTCATGATGGTCGCCGCCGCCGAAGCCGCCGTCGGCCTGGCCATCATCATCGCGGTCTTCCGCGCCCGCGCCACACTCTCCGTCGACCGCATCGACCTGATGAAGCTATGACCGAGTCGCCCTTTCTCTGGCTCATTCCGCTCTTTCCCCTCGCCGGGTTCCTGCTCAACGGAATCCTCGGCGCCCGTCTGCCCAGGCGGCTCGTTACCTTCGTTGGCCTTCTTGCTCCGTTCGCTTCGTTCCTCCTCGTCCTGAATGCTTTCATCCAGATCAATATCGTCGCCGAAACGAGCTGCCCCGGCTGCGGTCCGGTTGCGGCGCTCTCTCTGCCCGTCGTCCAGGCGCTTCCCTTTCCGTGGATCGCCGTCGGCTCGCTCCAGGTCGATCTCAGCCTCGTTCTCGACCAGCTCTCGCTCGTGATGCTCCTGGTCATCACCGGCGTCGGCTTTCTCATTCACGTCTACTCCGTCGGCTACATGCACGGCGATTCCGGCTACGCGCGCTATTTCAGTTACCTGAATCTCTTTCTGTTCTTCATGACACTTCTCGTCCTCGCCGGCAACATCCTTCTCATGTTCGTCGGCTGGGAGGGCGTCGGCCTCGCTTCCTATCTGCTCATCGGCTTCTGGTTCCAGCGCGACTCGGCCGCCAACGCGGGCAAGAAGGCCTTCATCGTCAACCGCATCGGCGACTTCGGCTTCCTCATCGGCATCTTCCTCATCCTCGCCACCTTCGGGACGGTCAACTTCGGCCAAATCGCCGCTCGCCTCGCCATCAATCCCACGCTGCAGGGCGGCGTGCTCACTGTCATCTGCCTCTGTCTTCTCTTCGGCGCCGCCGGCAAGAGCGCTCAGCTCCCGCTCTATGTCTGGCTCCCAGACGCCATGGAAGGCCCCACCCCCGTCTCCGCGCTCATCCACGCCGCCACCATGGTCACGGCCGGCGTCTACATGATCGCCCGCACGCACCTGCTCTTCGATCGCTCGCCCGTCGCGCTCGGTGTGGTCGCCGTTGTCGGCGCGGCCACCGCGCTCTTCGCCGCTATCATCGGCCTGGCCCAGAACGACATCAAACGCGTGCTCGCCTACTCCACCATCTCGCAGCTCGGCTACATGTTTCTGGCCTGCGGCGTCGCGGCCTACTCCGCCGCCATCTTCCATCTCTTCACCCACGCTTTCTTCAAGGCGCTGCTCTTCCTCGCCGCGGGCTCCGTCATCCACGCCCTCGGCGGCGAGCAGGACATGCGCAAGATGGGCGGCCTGCGCAAGAAGCTCCCCGTCACCTTCTGGACGATGACCGCAGCCGTCTTCGCCATCGCCGGCTTCCCGCCCCTGGCCGCCTTCTTCTCCAAAGACGCCATCCTCTACGCGGCATTTCTCGAAGGAACCGGCGGCAAGCTCCTCTGGTTCGTCGGCCTCGTCACCGCTCTGCTCACCGCGGTCTACATGTTCCGCCTCTGGTACCTCACCTTCTTCGGCGAATTGCGCACGCCCAAAGCGCATCCACACGAGAGCCCCTGGTCCATGCGCGTGCCGCTCATCATCCTCGCCATCCTCTCCGTCTGCGGCGGATGGATCGGCATCGACCGCTTCAGCGCCTATCTGGCTCCCTCCGCGGCCGCGCGCCGCGTAATGCCCACCGGCAGTCCCGAGCTTGAGCTCCTTCTCTCGCTCGCCGCCATCGCCGTCGCCGTCGAAGGCTGGCTCATCGCCGACAAGTACTACCGCCGTAAGCCCAAGCGGCCCGCGCAGCTTGCCGCCGCTCTTCCCACCGGCTACAAGCTGCTCCTCAACAAGTACTACGTCGACGAGATCTATGGCGCGGTCCTCGTCAAGCCGCTGCTGGCCGCCTCGCGCTACGTTCTCGGCTGGGTCGTCGACACCGCCATCCTCGGCGGTACCGCGTGGCTCCTGGCCGGCGCGGCCAACTTCTCCGGCATGATCCTCCAGCGCTGGCAGTCCGGCAACCTGCGCTCCTACGCCGCGTGGCTCGCCGCCGCGGCAGCCGCCGTTCTCCTCTTCGTTCTGCTCTCCGGCTCGCACATCGCGTGGAGTCTATCCATCTTCCACTCCGCGCCGTTCGTCAGGGTCAGCCACATCACCGTCATGCACTTCGCGCAGGCAGGAGGGTTGAGATGATGCACGAATACGATCCCATCATCCTCACTCTCATCCTGCTAGTCCCGCTCGCAGGCGCCGTCCTCGTCGCACTCGTGCCCGATCGTGTCAAACTCCCCAACTGGATCGCCCTGCTTACCACGCTCGCCACCTTCGTTCTCACGCTTCATCTTCCCGCGCATTTCATCGCCGGCCAGGCCGGCTTTCAGTTCGAGATCAGCCCTAGCACTCCCTGGATCGAGAGCCCCGCCATCTTCTACCACGTTGGCGTCGATGGCCTCAGCCTCTGGCTCGTCGTTCTCGTGGGCCTGCTCGCGCCCGTCGGCGTCGTCGCCAGTTGGAACGCCATCCAGACCCGCCGCAAGATCTTCTACTCGCTCTTCCTCGTCCAGCAGACCGCCATGTTCGGCGTCTTCGTCTCGCTCGACCTCATGCTTTACTACGCCTTCTGGGAGCTCTCGCTGGTCCCCATGGCCATCCTGATCGCCATGTTCGGCCGCAACCAAGGCCCACGCGCTGCGCTCAAATTTTTCCTCTTCACCTTCATTCCCTCCGCGCCGCTGCTGGTTGCCATTCTCTGGCTCTACGTCCGCACCCACACTTTCAACTTCGCCGACCTCCAATACCAGACCGCCAGCGGCGTTCTTCCCGCCGGCGCGCTCTTCTGGGTCGCTCTCGCCTTCCTCTTCGCCTTCGCGGTCAAGGTCCCCGTCTTCCCGCTCCATGGCTGGCTCGCCGACACGTTCAACGAAGCCCCCGTCGCCCTCGCCATGGTCGTCGCCGGCAAGCTCGGCCTCTACTCCATGCTCCGCTTCCACGTCGGACTCTTCCCCGCCCAGGCGCGCGCCCTTGCTCCATGGCTCATCGCCCTAGCCGTCATCGGCGTTCTCTACGGCGCCTGCCTCGCCCTCGTGCAGCGCGACTTCTGGCGTCTGATGGCCTTCGCCGCCCTCAGCCACCTGAGCCTCATCGTTCTCGCCATCTACGGCCTCTCGCTCACCGGCCCCGGCTCTCCGGAATTGTCCGGCGCGGTCTACCAGATCCTCTCCCACGGCGTCGTCGACGGCGCGCTCTTCCTCCTCCTCGGCGCGCTTGAACTCCGCTACTCTTCCACCCTCATCTGCGACTACGGCGGCCTCGCCGCCCGCCTGCCACGCCTGGCTACCTATTTCGTCATCGCCTCGCTGGCCATGATCGGCCTGCCCATGTTGAGCGGCTTCGTAGGCGAGTTCATCATTCTCTCGACCACGTTCACCGACGTCAGCCGTAGCTGGGCCATCGCCGCCGCCCTCGGCGTCATTCTCGGCGCGGCCTACATGCTCTGGCTGGTCCAGCGCCTCTTCTACGGCCCCGAGAGCAAGCTCGCCGCCTCCAAGCCGCCCGCCGATCTTCGCTTCGGAGAGCTCGCCATTCTCACGCCTCTCGTCGTCCTCATGCTCGTCATGGGCCTCGCGCCAAATCTCTGGCTCAATACCATTCAGTCCGGCGTCCATCCGCCAGCGTTGAAACAAGCGCTCGTTGCCCCATCCTTGCCCGCGGCCTCATCGCTGGCAAGGGTGGGACAGGTCCAAGCCCAAACACTCCCGGAGGCCCAGCGGTGAACCCCGTCCCCGACATCTGTCGCATCCTCCCTGAGCTCATCCTCACACTCACCGGCGTCGCCGTCATGCTCCTCGACGCCTCACTGCCGCCCGCGTGGCCGCGCCGCCCGCTCGGCTGGGTCGCCGCCATCGGAACCACCATCGCCCTCTGGGCCAGCCTCTGGCAGCTCTCCCTGCCGCAAGGCACTGCCTTCTTCTCCACCGTCGAAACCAGCGCCTTCACCGTCTTCTTTCACGTCCTCATCTGCGGCATCATCCTCGTCACGTTGCTCCTCTCGCTCGACACGCTGCCCGCCTCCACGCACCATCAAGGCGAGTTCTACGCCCTCATCGTCTTCGGCGCCGTCGGCATGTGCCTGCTCACCTCCGCCATCGAGCTCCTCCTGGTCTTCATCGCCCTCGAAATCTCCTCCATCTCCACCTACATCCTCGCCGGCTGGCGCAAGTCGACCGGCCGCGGCCCTGAAGCCGCCATCAAGTATTTCCTCCTCGGCTCCTTCGCCACCGCATTTCTGCTCTACGGCATCGCCCTCATCTTCGGCGCCACCGGCACCACGCAGATCTACCAGCTCGCGCTCCTCGCTCCTGTCGCGCAGAACCAGACCTTCGTCTGCGCCGCCCTCGCTTTCATGCTGGTCGGCATTCTCTTCAAGGTCTCCGCGGCGCCCTTCCACCTCTGGACCCCCGACGTCTACGAAGGCGCGCCCACGCCGGTCGTCGCGCTCCTCTCCACTGCGCCCAAGGCCGCGGCCTTCGCGCTGCTCCTTCGCGTGGTCTACGAGATCTTCCCCAACCTCCGCTCGCTGTGGGCGCCGTTGCTCTGGATCGTCGCCGTCCTCTCCATGACCGTCGGCAACCTCGCCGCCCTCCGCCAGCAGAACGTCAAGCGCATGTTGGCCTACTCCGCCATCGCCCACGCCGGCTATCTGCTCGCCGCCTTCGCCGGGGCCAGCGATCGAACCGGTTTCAGCCAAACCGGCATCGCCGCCGCAGCCTTCTACGCCGCAGCCTACGCCGCAATGAACGTCGGCATCTTCGCCGTCGTTACCCTCGTCGCCGGCTACGACGAGCAGCTCTCCCTCGTCGACGACTACCGCGGCCTCATTTATCGCTCGCCCTGGCTCGGCAGCCTGCTCCTCTTCTTCCTCATCTCGCTCATCGGCATTCCCTTCACCGGCGGCTTCTTCGGCAAGTTTTATTCCTTCACCGCAGCCGTCGACGGCGGCGCCATCGCTCTCGCCATCATCGGCCTTCTCAACTCCGGCCTCGCCGCTGCCTACTATCTCCGCCTCGCTCTCGCCGCCGCCCAGCGCCCCACCGGCGACCAGCGCATTACGCCGCCAAAGCCCGCTCTCGGCGCTGCCGTCCTCGCCGCCGTCTTCCTCGCCGTCGCCGCCACGCTCGTTCTCGGCATCATCCCCGGCGCCACTCTCAGCGCCGCCCAGTCCGCCGCACACACGCTCCAGCCCCTGCCGCAAACACCGGTCGACGCAACCCCCGTCACCGATCCAGCACCGCTGGCGCACTAGCGTGCCGGATTCCTCAACTCTCGCCGACTTCGGAGGACCCATCTCGATAGCCCATCGCTGTTCGATTTACCAAACCAGTATCCTATTTCCGTACGGTTCTGGGAGAACATCATGAAGATTGTTCCTGTCATCAAATCTAGTGATTTGGAGCGGTCCGTGCGCTTCTACACGGAAGTGCTCGATTTCGAGTGGAAGTGGCCCGACAATGCGGATCGCCAGAAAGCCAACGGAGTGGCTCATCTGGTTAGAGACGGGGCCGAATTGCTGCTCTCGCGCCATGCGGGGGATGGCGTCTTCGGTTCGGTCAACCGTGTCTTTGTGGACGACGTGGATGAGCGTTACGCGACCTTTCGCGCCCGGGGTCTGGACGCAACGCGGCGGCCCGAATCTCCGATTCATACCGCACCAGTCGATCAAACCTGGGGTCTGCGTGAATTTGCGGTGACCGATCCGGACGGTAACGGTCTATGCTTCTGCACACCGATCAGATGACACGTCCGAGAGACCAATAGAAGCAAGCGGGCCACGCGCCAGGATTCGGCAGACCTGTCAGATTGCCGGCTCTCCGAAGATTGCCCGCTCGGCAAAGCGGCCATCCTTCCCCGTCCATTACAATCTCCTCAATGAAGCTTGGCGAATTAGCAAGCCGCTTGGGCGCGGAACTCCGCGGCAATCCCGATCTTGAGATCATGGGCGTCACCGGCATCGAAGAAGCCGGCCCCACCGAGATCACCTTCGTCGCCAATGTCCGCTACACCGCGCTCGCCCGCACCACCCGCGCCGCCGCGGTCATCGTCGAGCCGGAGTTCCAGGAGATCTCCGCCGCAACCATCCGCGTCAAGAACCCCTATCTCGCCTTCTCGCGCGCGCTCGGCCTCTTCTACCAGCCGCCCGCCTATCCGCCCGGCATCCACCCCACCGCAGTCATCGACCCGACCGCCGAAATCGGCCCCGGCGCCCACATCGGCGCATACGTCGTCGTCGGCCCGCGCGTTCGCCTCGGCCCCAACGCCACGCTTCTGCCCCACGTTGTCCTCTATCCCGGCGTTCACGCCGGCAGCCACTTCTTCGCCCACGCGCACTCCGTCGTCCGCGAAGACTGCATCCTCGGCGACTACGTCACCTTCGAAAACGGCGTAATCGTCGGCGGCGACGGCTTCGGCTTCGCAAAGAACGATCAGGGCCAGTGGGAGAAGATCCCCCAGTCCGGTCCTGTCCGCATCGGCAGCCACGTTGACATCCAGGCCAACGCCACGGTCGACCGCGCCACCGTGGGCGCCACCGAAATCGGCGACGGCACAAAGATCGATAACCTCGTCCAGGTCGGCCACGCTTCCCGCGTCGGCCAGAACACGCTCCTCTGCGCGCAGACCGGCCTCGCCGGCTCCTCGATCATCGGCAACAACGTCATCCTCGCCGGCCAGGTCGGCATCGCAGGCCACTGCACCGTCGGCGACAACGTCATCCTCACCGCCCAGTCCGCCGTCTCCCACGATGTCCCGCCCGGCAAGATGATCTCCGGCTCGCCGGGCTTCGACAACCGCATCTGGCTCCGCGCGGTCACCCTCTTCCAGCGCCTCCCCGAGCTCGCCAAGCGCCTCGACCGCCTCGAAAAACTCGTCGCGAAGCTCTTCCCCACTCCGCCAACTCAGGAATCCGCACCACCCAAGACCGAAAGCAAAGAATGAACCGCCGCTCCGTTTTTCATTACGCGATCCTCGTCGTCTGTAACGCCGGCCTGCTCACCGTCGCCGCCTGCCACTCCTACCACATCGACGCCACCATCGAGAACCGCACCGGCGCCGATATCCAGCTCCTCGAAGTCGATTACCCGAGCGCCAGCTTCGGAGCCGATCGCCTCGCCTCGGGCGCCGTCTTCCGTTACCGTTTCCAGGTCCGCGGCAGCGGCCCGCTCAAGATCACCTACACAACCGCCAACGGCCAACAAGTCCAGATCGTCGGTCCCACGCTCGTCGAACATGAGCAGGGCCAATTCGACATTCTTCTCCTGCCCGCGGGCCGGGCCGAATTCCATCCCCTGCCGAATCAAGCCCCCTGATCGCCACCCCAATCGTCCAGCAGCACGCACACGCCCGTGCCATCGCTATGACCGCGACACGGAGGACTCGATCTTCGCGTAAATGAAACGGGCGGCTTCACGCCGCCCGCTCAAAGGTCAAACTCTGCTTGAAAGATCCGCCCAGCTCCTCGCCAGCCCGCCGTCAGTGCACAACGTTCTGGAAAAGCGGCGATTGCAGCAGCGCGCTGAAGTCCGAGTCGGAGCTGGCGAAATGAACTTCCAGCTTTCCCGAGTTCGAATCGATCGACGTTGCGTTTAGCGCCTGCTTCTCCGTATCCGAGCCCGTCATCTTGCGCAGCATCACCGCCGCCGACAACAGCGACGACACCGTGGCCGCCGCGAACGTGTCGCCGGTCTGGATCGTCAGGTCGAACCGCACCCCGTGCGAGAAGTTCATCGAGTACCACGACGATTCCAGCCGCGCCTTCACGCTGTCGAAGTCCGTCACCGATCCGGCCTCGCCCAGAAGTTGCTTCATCATCGTCTGCGTGCCTTTGTTGTCCAGGATGCTCCACAGCGGTTCCGAATCCACGCTCTGCATCGCATCCATCATGGCGTTGTTGGTCAACATGCTCGAGCCCAACCCGTCCCGCGCATCCAGCGCTTTGATCACGGCGTCCTTGCCCCCGAAGATCATCGTCGACGGGTCCACAAAGCAAAGCACCATCCCCGTCTTGGTCATCGGGTAGATGCTGTTGCTCCTTAGCAGCGTCGCCCTCAGCTTCTGCGCACGAAAACTCGCCAGAATCTCCTGCGTCGGAAACTGCCCCTGCGCCACGCCAACCGATTGCAGCGCATCGCTCGTGGGCGACGGCCGGAACAGCGCGAACGCCAGTTGGTCCACGTAATGATCGATCGGCTCGCCGCCGCCGCCCGACGGGGTCTTGGCCAGCATGAACTTGTTCAGCGCCTCGTCGAACTGCTTCAACTCCGGCGGCTCAACCTTGCTCTTCAAATTCATCGCCGTGCCCGAGTTCTGCATTGCCCGGTAGTCGACCACCACCAGTTGCTGCACGTCGTGCGGAATCGCCCCGCGCGCATCGGTCGACAACTGCGCCGCCGGCGCTAAGGTTGCACTCAGCAGCAACACGGGGATACTGCAATATTGAACAAGCGACTTGAACAATTTGATCCTCCTGCTTCATAAAACGCTACTTATTCGTATTTGCGCTGCGCTCCAGCGCCACACCGGCCCAAGCGGAAACCCGATCGGCCGCGCATCCGCTTCGTCTGCTATTTTACCGTCGCCTTTGTTCCTTCCGCGCGGCGCGAACCATCTTCGACACGCGTCAATTTCCCGGCCAACTCAGCGGATGCATCAACCGCCGCTCCAGGATCTTGGTCCGCTCGTCGAACTCACCTAATTGACGCATCCAATCGCTCTCGCGCTCACAAGCCGCCTCAGGGAGCAGTCCGACCACCTCTCCCTTACCCATTGCCACCCGGTGCCGTGCGGCCAGCTCGGCCACCCTCCGGTACACCTTCGAGACTGGCGTGGCTTCAAAATCGGTGATGTTCATCGAGAGCTGTGCGCGGCCATGCGCCAGAAGCCCCATCGCCTTCACTCCCTTCGATCCACCGCCCGCCGCCCGAATCTCCCGGGCGATCGCCCGTACCGTCGCCATATCGGCCGAATTGAAATATATGTTGTATGCAATAAGGAACTTGCGCGCTCCAACGGCGCACGCTCCGCCCGTCGGATGAAGCCCCGGGCCCCCCAGATCTGGGCGCCGTGACGGCTCTTTTTCGACCGCGTCCCGCAGCCCCTCGAACTGCCCGCGGCGCACATCTTCCAGGTTCACCCGGTCTGGCCGCGCCGCCGCCGCTTCGTAGAAGTAAACCGGCACCCCAAACCGCCGCCAGATCTCCAGTCCTGCCTGCCGGGCCAGCATCACGCACTGCTCCAGCTTGATCCCCCTAACCGGAACAAATGGAATGACATCGGCCGCTCCGATCCGCGGGTGCTCCCCTTGCTGGCGCGTCAGGTCGATCAGTTCCACCGCTTTGCCTGCCGCCCGAACCGCCGCCTCCACCACTGCGGCCGGCTCCCCGGCCACCGTCACCACCGAGCGGTTATGGTCTGCGTCCATCGACCAGTCCAACAGATGCACGCCATCCACCCGCATGGCGGCCACAATCGCCTCCACCCGCGCCGAATCCGTGCCCTCTGAAAAATTCGGAACGCACTCTACGAGCGGTCCGCTCATCTTCTTCTCACTCCAGCG
The DNA here is from genome assembly GCA_049514795.1 of Occallatibacter sp. Lineage (GTDB taxonomy): Bacteria > Acidobacteriota > Terriglobia > Terriglobales > Acidobacteriaceae > Telmatobacter. The sequence continues at coordinate 5,877 of JBEKUS010000015.1, read as the reverse complement.
CGCTCTCCGCCGCCGTCCTTCTCCCCGGACCCCGCGGCGCCGCGACCTCCGTCACTTCCAGAACGTGTATCCCACCTGCACCTGAACACTGCCATTGACTCCTGGGTTGCGGTCCCCCAGCGAGGCCGACGAGATGTGCACCCCGTTCACCCCAATGTCGATGGATCGCCTCGGCCGGAGAAACCAGTGGATCCCCCCTCCCCCCTGTGGCGTGAAATTCCACACGCTCGTCGACCCATCGATATTCTCGGCCTTGTTGCTGTAGAGGTTCGGCGGGAACTCATGCGTCGTATAAATCAGCCCGCCCGCCGCCTGAAGCCATGGCTGGATCCGCCTTGAATGGGTCATGAAGTTCCAGCGGAAGATCACCGGCGTCAGGCTTACCCCGCGAAACGTCCCCCCGCCCACCGGCAGCATGCAGCTGACCGTCTGGCCGTTCGTGGTAATGCACTTGTACTGCTGCAGGTGTGGCGCCGGCGTGTACGCCTGCCACAAGGGCATGATGTTGCCCGCATACTCGAATTGACCGGTCAAGAACCCTGCGTGAATCACCGGCGTCAGCACCTTGCCCAGCTCGAATCCGCCCAAGAAGAACTTGTAGTTCGACCGGTAGCCTACGCCTGAGCCCCAATTGACGAACGGCCCGTACTCCCAGCCTCGATGCTGCCTGACCTGCGCCACGGGATTCCCGGCATCGTCTCCGTTCGCCGTCGCGCCGCCCGCTGTTTCCGCGGCAGCCATTGTCGCTCCAGCCATCAACAGCAATACAAGAATTCCCTGAATTCTCCTCAAGTCTTTCCCCACCTTCCGTTCCCCGGTCCTCTCGTCCGTGTTTGCCGCTTCTTTGTTTCCTCGTTCGTTTGGTCCCTCGGTCCCTTGTCCCCCGTCTTCTTGCTCCCTTGCTCCCTGCTTTCACCAAAAAAAGACCGCCTCGACCGGGCGGCCTCTTCCTTCCCTGCCAAGGGCTCGTTTATCTGGCCGCGTGCTCCATCTGTTCCGCATCCATATCGAAGTTCGAATGCACATTCTGCACGTCGTCCAGGTCTTCCAGCGCTTCCAGCAGCCGCACCATCTGCGCCGCTGCGTTCCCCTCCAGCTTGTGGTAGGTCGACGCCACCATCGTCACTTCGCTCATCATGGTCGGAATCCCCGCCGCCTTCACGGCCGTCGCCACCGCCTCATGCGAAGCTGGTTCCGTCAGAACCTCCCACGTGTCGCCCTGGTCCGTCAGGTCCTCACCGCCGTGTTCCAGCACGATGTCCATCAACTGCTCCTCGCTGGCCGCCGACTTCTCCACCGCAATCAGGCCCTTCTTCGCGAACAGGAACTTCACCGATCCCGCTTCGCCCAGGTTCCCGCCGTTCTTCGCCAACGTGTGCCGGATCTCACTCACCGCGCGGTTGCGGTTGTCGGTCAGCACGTCCACCAGGATCGCTACTCCGCCCGGCCCGTACCCCTCGAAGGTGGCCTCCTCGTAATTGACCCCTTCCAGCTCGCCCGTGCCGCGCTGAATCGCCCGCTTGATGTTCTCCTGCGGCATGTTCTCCGCCTTGGCCGCCAGGATCGCCGTCCGCAGCCGCGGATTCCCATCCGGGTCGCCGCCCCCTCTGGCGGCGATCGTAATCTCTTTAATGAGCCGCGTGAAGATCTTGCCGCGCTTGGCATCCAGCGCGCCCTTCTTGTGCTTGATGGTGGCCCATTTCGAGTGGCCTGACATAACGACCTCAAAACTGATGAATTAACACGGGGTTCGCTCAAACCCGCCAAGTGAGTATACCACCACGCAAGAAGGCCCGAATGCAGCCCTCTCCAAGGCCGCCCGTCCACAGAACTGCCGCCCAGACCGCGGCCGATTCCGGCGCATCCGCGGCTGAGTCCCTACGGAAACACCTCCGCCTCGCGCAGCAGCTTCCCCTTCGCGTCCTTCTCCGACACGATCGCCTTCCCCGCCTTGATCGGCCATTCGATCCCTAGATCCGGATCGTTCCATGCGATCGTCCGCTCCCCTTCCGGCAAGTAGTAATCAGTCACCTTGTACGCCAGCCCAACCGTCGCGCTCAGGACCAGGAACCCGTGCCCGAATCCCTGAGGAATCCACAGCATCTTGCCGTTGTCCTCGGTCAGCTCCACGGCCACATGCTGGCCGAATGTAGGAGAGCTGCGCCGCAGGTCCACCGCCACGTCCAGCACCGCGCCGCGCGTTACCCGCACCAGCTTCCCCTGCGGATGCGTGATCTGGTAGTGAATCCCCCGCAGCACGTTCTTTTGCGAGATCGAGAAATTGTCCTGCACCCAGTTCGCCGGCAGTCCCGCCTCTACGATCTTTCGTAAGTTGAAGGTCTCCGAAAACGCACCACGGTCGTCCCGGAAGATCTTCGGGGTCAGCACCAGCACGCCGGGCAGCGAGGTTTGCTCGACCTTCATAGCCACTCCGTCTTCACTGCGAAGTACGGTTCGCGCAGCAACCGCAGCAGATACTGCCCGTAGCCGCTCTTCGCGATCGGCGCGGCGAGCGCCTCCAGCCGCTCGGCATCGATGAACCCCTGCCGGTACGCAATCTCTTCCGGGCACGCGATGTTCAGCCCCTGTCGCCGCTCGATCGTCGCCACAAACGTCGCTGCCTCCAGCAGCGCGTCATGCGTCCCCGTGTCCAGCCACGCCATTCCGCGGCTCAGAATCTCCACCTTCAGCTTTCCTGCCTCCAGGTAGCGGCGATTCAGGTCCGTGATCTCCAGCTCACCGCGCGCCGAGGGCGTTAGCGTCTCGGCGATCTTCACCACGTCGCCATCGTAGAAATACAGTCCCGTCACCACGTACCGCGACTTCGGCTTCGCCGGCTTCTCTTCCAGGCTCACCGCCCGGCCATCGCTGCCGAACTCCACCACGCCATATCGCTCCGGATCCTCCACCGGATAAGCGAATACCGTTGCACCCTCAGTCAACCCCGCTGCGGCCTGCAGTTGTTTCGAAAATCCCTGCCCATAGAAGATGTTGTCGCCCAGTACCAGCGCGTTCGGCTTCCCGGCAATAAAATCCCGCCCGATCAGGAACGCCTGCGCCAGCCCATCCGGGCTTGGTTGCACCGCATACTGGATCTCCAGCCCCCATTGCTTGCCGTCACCCAGCAGGCTCTCGAACCGCCCCGTGTCTTGCGGCGTCGAGATCAACAGAATCTCCCGCAATCCCGCCAGCATCAGCGTGCTCAGCGGGTAATAGATCATCGGCTTGTTGTACACCGGTAAGAGCTGCTTCGACACCACGTGGGTCATCGGATACAGCCGCGTCCCCGATCCTCCGGCCAGAATGATCCCCTTCATCGTTCGATCCTCATAACCTGCGCCTCACAGCGTTGCCCGCTCTGCATAGTTCTTTGCGATCCAGTCCCGATATGCGCCGGTCCGTACGCTGTCAACCCACTCCGCATTTTCCAGATACCAGCGCACCGTCTTCCGCAACCCGCTCTCGAACGGCTCCGCCGGACTCCATCCAAGTTCGCGCGCGATTTTGCTCGCGTCCATTGCATACCGCCGGTCGTGTCCCGGCCGATCCTCAACATAGGTGATCAGCCTCCGCCTTGGTTCCGCTCCCGCCTGCGGCCGCATCTCATCCACGAGATCGCAGATCGTTGTCACCACGTCGATATTCGCCTTCTCGCTGTTTCCGCCGATGTTGTATGTCTCGCCCGGCCGTCCCCGCTCCAGCACGGTCCGGATGGCCGCGCAATGGTCCTCCACGTACAGCCAATCCCGCACGTTCTTCCCGTCTCCGTATACCGGCAACGCCTTGCCATCCAGCGCGTTCAGAATCATCAACGGAATCAGTTTTTCGGGAAATTGATACGGCCCGTAGTTGTTCGAGCAGTTCGTCGTCAGCACTGGCAGCCCGAAGGTGTGGAAGTACGCCCTTGCCAGATGATCCGACCCCGCCTTCGACGCCGCATACGGGCTGTTCGGCGCGTACGCCGTCGTTTCGCTGAACGCGGGATCGTCCGGCGCCAGCGTCCCGTATACCTCGTCCGTCGAGACGTGCAAGAACCGGAACGCCTCGCGTTCTGCGCCACTCAATCCGTTCCAGTACGCCCGCGCCTGCTCCAGCAGCGTGAACGTTCCCTGCAGATTTGTCCTGATGAACGCATCCGGCGCCACAATCGACCTGTCCACGTGGCTCTCGGCCGCAAAATGTACGATCGCCCGCGGCCGGCGCTCGCGCAACAGCGACCCCGCCAGTTCCGCGTCGCAGATGTCCCCACGCACGAACGTGTATCGCCCATCGCCCTCGAGCGGCGCCAGGTTCGCGGCATTCCCCGCGTAGGTCAGCAGGTCCAGGTTCACCACCGCCCCGTGGCCCTTTGTCATCCAGCCCAGGACGAAGTTCGAGCCAATGAATCCCGCTCCACCAGTCACCAGGATCGTCTCGCTCGCGTTCGCCATCACAGCCGAGTATACGGCACATAACAAGCAACATGCGATGACTGTTGCGGGGCAGTCCTCTCCCCCCCGCGTCTCGCCGCAAACTCCCAGACACCGCTGTCCCCTGTCCCCCATCCTGAAAGGATGTTCTCCATTGACTGTGGTTTTTCGTTATATTAGGAACAGCACAGTTTCCGGATGCGGCCGGTACTGCGTACGCACTCCCTCTTGATGGGTCTATGAGACGATTTTTCTGGCAGAAAATCGCAGAGGGTCTGTGTATTTCGCACCGTTTACTTTCCCGCAACGAAAACTCAGCTCAAAAAGGCCGCCATGGAATTGACGAGTCGCCGTCTCCGCCATCCGCTCCCGCAAGGCCTCTATCATCCTCGCGATGAACACGATGCCTGCGGCATGGGCCTGGTCGCGAACATCCGCGGCGAAAGAAGCCACGAGATCATCCGCAAAGGCCTTGAGGTCCTCATCAACCTCACCCATCGCGGCGCCGCGGGCTGCGACCCCGAAACCGGCGACGGCGCAGGCATCCTCATCCAGATTCCACACGACTTCTTCGTCCGTGAGTGCGAAGAGCTCGGCATGACCCTGCCCGAGCCGGGTACCTACGGCGTGGCCATGTGCTTCCTGCCCGTCGAGCGCCACAGCCGCCTGCAGTGCGAGGGCGTCTTCGAACGCATCGCCCAGGAAGAGGGCTGTACCCTGATCGGCTGGCGCGACACCCCCGTCAACGGCGACGCCATTGGCCGCGAGGCCCGTAACTCCCATCCCTACATCGAGCAGCTCTTCATCGGCTGTCCCAAAGGCCTCGACGAAGAATCTTTCGAGCGCCTCCTCTACCGCGTCCGCCGCCGCACCGAAAACGAGATCGCCGAATCCGACATCCAGGACAAGGAGACCTTCTACGTCCCCTCCTGTTCCTGCCGCACCATCCTCTACAAGGGCCTCATGCTGGCCCCGCAGATCGAAAAGTTCTACTTCGAGCTGGCCAACCCGCTCGTCACCAGCGCCCTGGCCCTCATCCACCAGCGCTTTTCCACAAACACCTTTCCCAGTTGGAAACTGGCCCACCCCTACCGTTACGTCTGCCACAACGGCGAGATCAACACCATCCGCGGCAACGTGAGTTGGATGAACGCTCGCCAATCCATCCTGAACAGCCCGCTCCACGGCGACAAGATCGCCGACCTCTTCCCCGTGGTTGTTCCCGGCGGCAGTGACTCGGCCTCCATCGACAACGCTGTCGAGTTCCTCTACCAGTCCGGCCGTTCCTTGCCGCACGTCATGGCCATGCTCATTCCCGAGGCCTGGTCCGGCAACCCCGACATGGATGAGGACAAGCGCGCCTTCTACGAGTACCACGCCTCGCTCATGGAGCCCTGGGACGGCCCCGCGGCCATCGCATTCACCGACGGCCGCGTCATCGGCGCCACTCTCGACCGCAACGGCCTGC
>JBEKUS010000014.1:0-47620 GCA_049514795.1 Occallatibacter sp. | reverse complement strand
CCACTTGGCGCGCCATTCGTGTGCCAACCGCCTGAAACCAAAGCAGTTCCGTACAAAAGAGGAGGCCCCCCTGACTGAGTAGTAAACATCGGAGCCCTCCCCGGGAGCCCCGGACCGCCGCTCGAGGCCGTTTTGTCCGAATCGCCGGCGGAGTCAACTTCAACACTCCCGGCCCTGGTTCCATCGGAGGCGCCTGTGATATGCGGGCTACTTCCCGTTGCCTGCGTCATCGGGAGGTTTCGGGCTTTCGTCCCGGTGGGACGAATCGAGAATAGCCCAGGACAACCCGGCGCCGGAGCGCAACGAAGGGCCTGGGGCAGTCCTGGGTTGGCGGGGCCATTGATGAATCCGCCCCGGAGGCGCGGCGCGGAATCGATCGCGGAATCGGAGCCTTACTCTTCGTGCGCCTCCGGGTCCACCTGCTCCAGCGCCGCCAGCGATTCGTCCGGCACGTCCCACTGGCGCAGAATCTTGTAGATCGTGCCCGTCGAAAAGCCCGCCGCCACCAGCCGGCGCATCACCCGCGCCGTCTCCCGCTCGTTCGTGGGCTTGCCGATCCGCTTCCGCTCCAGGTGCTCCCGCGCCAGCTTCTCCTCGCTCGCGCCTCCGTAGCGCGCCTCGACCGTTGCATCGATCAAATCGGCGCGGACGCCCTTCTGCCGCAGATCTTGCCGCACGCGCCGCGCGCCCAGCTTCTCGTTCTCCTGCCGCAGCCGCGCATAGGTCTCGGCAAAGGACGCATCGTTGAGGTAGCCGTGATCCTTGAGCCGCGCCAACACCACCCGGATGGCCGCCTCGCCCCGTTCGCCCGGCTCCGCCCGCTGCGCCATCAGCCGCCGCAGTTCCACCTCGGTGCGCATGTGCCGCCCCAGCGCCTTCACCGCGTACTCGTAGAGGCCGGCTTCGCTCAGAAACGCGCGCGGCTTTGCGGATCTGGTTCGCAGAGACAGCTTCGACTCCTATGTTCTGGCTCTCTTTCGGGGGCGGCGGACTAATCCGTCTTCCTCCGCCACTGCCCAGATTGCCTCACGAATGGCCTGGGATTTCGTCCACCCGTTCCGCCTCATGATCGATACGAGCGCGGCTTTCGATGTGACGTCAAGCGTTGCGCTCACTCTTTTGGTCATTGCCATACGCCTCGATGGTACAACCCGCGGCCAAGCGTCTCCAGATCACTTCGGTGCGCTCCACTGGTCCACCCAATCGTTCACCGTCTTCCACCAGAGCTGTGAATCCTGCGGCTTCAGCACCCAGTGCCCCTCGTCGGGGAAGTACAGCATCTTCGACGGCACGCCCAGCCGCTGCAAGGTCGTGAACAGTTGGAACCCTTCGCTCACGTCGAGCCGGTAGTCGAGCTGCCCATGCACCACCAGCGTCGGCGTCTTGAAGTTCTTGGCCGCCAGCATCGGCGCCCACTTGCGGTACGGGTTCTCCGAGTCCGGCTTCCCGTAGTAGTCCCACGGCTTGCCCTCGTACTCCCACTCGTTGAACCACAACTCCTCCGTCGTGCCGTACGCCGACTCGGGATTGAACATGCCGTCGTGGCTCACGATGCACTTGAAGCGGTCCGTGTGCCCCAGCACCCAGTTCGCCATGTACCCGCCGTAGCTCGCGCCCAGCACACATTCGCGGTCCTTGTCGATGAACGGGTAATGCTGCTCGGCGTAGTCCAGTCCCTCCATCAGATCCGTGAACGGCTTGCCGCCCCAGTCCCCGTTCACGCCGTCCACGATCGCCTGCCCATATCCCGTCGATCCCCGCATGTTGATCATGATCACGACGTAGCCACTCGCCGCGAACAGCTCCGCGTTCCAGCGATAGCTCCAGTCATCGCCCCAGTTGCCCTGCGGCCCGCCGTGTATCAGGAACTTCACTGGATACTTCTTCCTGGCATCGAATCCCGGCGGCCGAATCAGGAATCCTTCCAGCTTCGTCCCATCCTTCGCCGTAAACCAGAACGGCTCCATCTTCGGCAGGTCTAGCTGCGTCAGAAGCGCGTCATTCAGATGCGTCAACGCGTATTCCTCGAAGACGATAGCGCTCGGGTACTGTCTCTCCGGGTTGATTGCATGTCCCAGCGATCCGAAGGTGGCAGTCCGGCTGGTGTTCATATGAACGCTTCTGAGATCGAAGACCACAACCTCCGGAGGAGCCGTCACATGCATCGCACTGGCCACCAGGATCAACCCGCCTGGCGAACGCCTGAGATCGCTGAATCCCCCCTCCGTGGCGCCCATCGTCACATAGCTGCCCCACGGAATATCCACGGTGAGGAGTTGTGTCTCACCCTGGTAGTCGCCCGCTACAAAGATCGCAAACGAACGTGGGTCCCACGCGAATTCGTCCACCCATTGATCGAATCCGGGCATCATTTCCTTGATCGTCTTCGCCTGGCGATCGTAGAGCACTAGGCGGAATCTATCGCTTTCATACCCCGCGCGCGCCTGGCTCCGCCACGCCAGATACTTTCCGTCCGGCGAGTACGCGGGACTCAAATCCCCGCCCGGCGACGTCGACACCTTCACCGGCTTCGCTTTGGGATCGGTCAGGTCGAGCGTAAAGATATCCGAGTTGGTAGAGATCGCCGGCTCGGGATCGAGGTTCTCGGTGAACGCAATCTCCTTTCCATCCGGCGAGACGTCGCAGCCGCAGCCAATGGGATCCGTCGGGTATTCCGTCGGCACGTCGTGCCTGTCGCCGGGATTCAAATCCCGCATCGCGCCCGTCTCCACCGAAACCAGGAACAGATGCGAGCGCTTGTCGCCCGTAAAGTGGTTCCAGTGCCGGTACATCAGGTGCGTAAAGATCTGCGCCTTCACCTTGCTGTCCGCGAGCGCTTTGTCGCGCGCCGCGTTGCAGGCGTCGCCCGTCTTGAAGTCCGCCGCGCTGATCGCCGGGCAGTCCGGATAAACCGCCGACGTAAACACGATCGACTTCCCGTCGGGCGCCCACTTCGCGTTGTCCGCCTCGGTCGCAATCGCCGTCAGCTTCTTCGCGTTGCTCGCAACTCCGGTCGCCGCGTCGAAGTCCGCCAGCCACACCTGCTGGCCGCCCTCGCGTCCCGAGAGAAACAGAATTCGCTTCCCGTCCGGCGCGAACTGCGGTCCCCCGTCGCCCGGCTGCCCCACGGCCAGCTTGAACGGTTCGCCGCCCTCGATTTTCTGCAGCCACAGCTCCGGCGTCTTCGTGTTCTGGGCCAGGGCCACCGTCGTCACCGAATACGCCAGCCACTTCCCGTCCGGCGAAACGGCCGTCTCGCCCAGACGCTTCATCTGCATCAGGTCCCCGAAGGTCATCGGCCGCTTGGCCGCCGTCGTCACTGCCGCCGCGGGCGAAGCCCCGCCCGCGGGAGGTGCGACTTGCGCGGAACAGATCAGCGGAAGAGCGAACAGAAGGGCAGGGAGAAAGGCGAAGGACAGTCTGCGCATTTAGAATCCTCATCGCGCGGAGCCAAAGTCGAGTCCGCGCGAAGAAAAGTGTACACCGGAACGACAGGGGTCAGTTTTCAGTGGTCAGTCCTGCCCGCCCGCGCCGGGCCAGTGAAAGTTGCACCTATGTCGTCTTGAAAGGGCTCGGCTTCAGCACCGGGAACATGCCCGAAGAAGTCTGGACATCAGCCCCTTAGGAGCGCTTCCTCCACACTGCTGAGCGGATCGATTCGCCGGCCTCTGGGGACTGATAACTGACAACTGTCCGCTGTCACTTGTACTCGTCCCCCACAAGCCGGAAGGTGATCGTTCCCCAGAACAGCCTCGCTCTCATTTGCACCGGCAGGTGCCGTTCGTCGTCGGTGTACCAGATCCACATGTTGCCGCGATTCTTCACCACGCCGGCGTCGGCCGTCGGCTGCACGCGGATCGTCTTGAAAGTTCCTAGGCTGGTCTTGATCTCTTCGCGGCCTTCCACCTTCATCGTCACCAACACTGTGCGCTGCGCATCGGCGATCGGGATGACGAAGTTGTGTCCCAGCACGAGGGGCTGCGACGCGGCATAGAACACGCCGGTCAGCAGATCGGTCAGGCAGCCGTGCACCGGCGTTTCGAGATGCTTGGTCTGCCCCGTCACCATGTTCTTCTCGTCGAGGATCGACTTCGATCCGGCGTAGTCGAGCCGCAGTGTGGTGTTGATCTGCCGCCGACCCTCCACCGTCTGCTTATCGAAGTCGTAGGTGCATCCCTTCTGCCGGTCGAAGTCCGACTGGAAGTTGTCCGCGACGTGAAACAGAAGATTGATGGCCCCGCTGGTGTAGGCCGAGGCGATGATCCGCTCGCGTTCGCCGGCGGTCTCAAAGCGGACCACGGCCGTGCCGGCTGGGAAAACGCGCCAGTCCACCGCATAGGTCAGGGTCTGCCTCTGGGGGAAGTTGAAACCAGCCCGCGGCGGGGCCAGGATCGCCGGATCCTGCCCATGCAGTCCCGCCGCCAGCGCCGCGGCGATAAAGAGGATGACTGCGTGCGCGCGTATTCTCACGGTTCGGCTCGGCTCCTTTTCGATTGAGCTGATCCCTTTTCTGCCGGCTTCAACAGTTCGGATAGCGCTCATCGGGCAAGGTGCGGGAGGTTCTCCAGCACCGGCCGCAGGAAGAGCAGGCTCAAGTACAGCAACACGGCGCCCAAAGCAGCATTGTACTCGCGGTGCTCGAGGTAGAGGGTGAACGAGAACCCGCCACCGGAGTCGCGGGTGACCGTTTTGGAAATAGCCGCACAGCCGTCCCCTTCGTCCATCCTGGCTGGCGTCAAGCGCGGCAGGAGTCGCGGCACGTGGCGGCAGTATCGATCGAACTCGGGAAACGTCGCGCGCAGGAACTGTTCCTCCGACGCGATCACGGGGATATAGATCGCTGCAAATCCGACCGCAAGCAGCACCGCCACAGGCCAGCTCGCGAGCGCCACCGCAAACCCTGCGGCGATCAGCGTCGATCCCAGGTAGAGCGGGTTGCGCGTGTGGGCGTAGGGGCCGGTCACGGTCAGCTCGCGGTTCTTCTTTACCGTGCCCGAAGCGGCAGCACGCAGCGCCAAGCCCGGCAGGACCAGCGCAAGACTCCACGCGATGGCGGCAAGGTGCGGCGGGCGCCGCGCAACTTCGACGAGATACACGGCTGCGGTGACAAAGCCCAGGGGCACGCGAATGCGGCGCGCGATCCTCTGCCACGACCATTCCACCCCAATGACGGAAGCCTGTCGCTGGGGACCCCGGCCTTGCATGGAGCGGCCCTTTGGAGGAGTTTCGTGCTGATTCTGGTGGCTCATCCGATCTTCTCCTCCGCCAGCAACTCGTCCGCGGCGCGCAGCACGTCGTCCGGCGCGATGGTCAGCAGGCCGGGCTCGGGCTCCGCCCGGCGCGTGTGGTCGCGGCGGCTTTCGGGATTGCGCAGCACCCGCGCCCGCGTGCCGAAGGGACCGTTGCGGCTGGGATCGGTCGGCCCATAGATGCCCACGACCGGACGCCCCAGCGCGCAGGCCAGGTGCAGCGGGCCCGTGTCTCCGCCGATGCACAACTTCACCCGGCGCGTCAACGCAATCAACTGCGGCAATGCCGTGATCAGCGGAACGGCTGCGCCGCCGGCGGCGATTGTCGCGGCCAGCGCTGCTTCGCCCGGACCCGCGTTCACCACCACGCGCAGCCCGCGCAGCGCCAGTCCCTGGGCCACTGCCGCGTACCGCTCCGGAGGCCAGCGCTTGGCGCCCCATCCCGCGCCCGGAGTGAGCAGAGCAATCGGCCGCGGTTCGCCGGCGAACGTCGCGGCGAGCCACTCATCGCACCACCGTTCCGCCTCGCCATCGACAGGCAGCATCGGCTTGACGGCCGTCAACTCGTCGCCCGCCACGGCCGAGGCCACTTCCACGTCCTGCTCGATCACGTGCGCGCCCCGCGTCTTCACGCGCTCCGTAAAGAACCACCGCGCAGGCCACTCGCGCGGTTCAGCCTCGCCGATGCGCCGCCTGCATCCGCTCATCCGTCCAATGATCGCCGAACGGATCGCGCCCTGCAGATCGACAACCGCGTTGTATTCGGCGGCGCGCAGTTCCCGGCGCAATGCGCGAATCTCGCTCCGCGTCTTGCCGCCCAGCGGATCGCGCTTCCACTCGCGCACCGGAGCATAATGCAGCCGATCGACAATCGGCATTGCGGCACTGCGCGCCTGCGCCGCGGAACTGTGCGGAGCTGCGGCCTTTGCGGCGAGCAGCGGTTCCCAATGCGGATCGACAACCCAGCCGATCCGCCAATCAGGATGCGCGAGGCGCAGCGCCGTGACCGCAGGAAGCGCATGCAGAATGTCCCCCATTGCGCCGAGGCGCACAACGAGCAAACGGAATTGGGATTGCGCGTGCAAAGCTTGATTTTCGCACAGCGCGATCAGCGATCAGCTGTCAGCCGTCAGCTTTCAGCCGTCAGCTGTCAGTGATCAGTTGTCAGTCGTCGGTTGTCAGCCCCGATTGATCGCGAGCGAAGCGGAAAACTCCGCGAGAGATAAACGATCAAAAACGGAACCGTGAAGCTGTGAAGGCGCTGTCTGCAACACCTTGATTCGGCGCGAGTTCCTGGACGCTCACCGTTTCACAGTTTCTGTGTTTCTGTGAGCTTTCGCCGCGATGCGCGTATCGCCTTGATTTGATTGAGGATCGCCACGGTCACAGCTTCACAGCTTCACAACCCGGTTTTTCGCGGTATAGGGGGGGTGGGGTAAAGGCAGGGAGTAGGGAGTAGGGAACAGGGGACAGAGAACAGAGAGCAGAGAACAGAGAACGGAACCGTGGACGGAGAGGGAGCGGTGGTGGCGTGCGCGTCGATCATGGAATGATTGTGCGCCGAAGGGGGGAAATTATACGCAAGCAGAGATCAGAGATCAGGGGGCAGGGATCAGGCGGCGAATCAGTGAGTTAGCGGGTTCGCGGGTTGGAGGTGAGCGGCGCCAGGGGGTTGACATGGCGGCGGCGCCAGCGAGGTTGGCTGGTTCGTCATTCCGATGCCGTCGGCCGCATGCGCGAACGGCAATCCTGGGTTGTCTGCGAGGAAGCGCCAGAGGATCAGATCGACAACCTTGATCTCCTCGTTGTTCCGATTGGCGATGTCTTCGCAGAGCGCGCCGGCGGATGGATAGCCGCATCTGCTTGCGAGCCTTGCCAGGTGGCGGTCGGGCTTCGCCACGTTGAGGCCGAGATTCTTTGCGAGATGCCATACCGTTATAGGCCCGATGAACGGGAACTTTTGCAGCTCGGGGATCGGATCGCGGATCACGGCTTCTTTCAGCGATTCAAATCCCACGTTTGCAATTCGCTCCGCACACGCGGCAATTGCGTTAAGTTTCGCTTCGTTTCTTAGGGAATCCATCGCTGCCTTGACGCAGATGTCTCGGTTTTCGAGTATTTGCGCTGCGGACTCCCAATCCAGGAAACACAGGGAAATGTGGTCGAAAATACGACGCACGATTGCCTCGCGGAACCCGGAGCAAAGAATCACCCACGCAGTCTCGCGAAGTAGCTGTGTCTCCGAGAATGACGCGAAATCGGTGCTTCGCTGCCAGTCGACTTCCGCGGCAAGGCCCGCGCTGAGCGTGTACCCACGGGCAAGATCGAAGACAGCTTGTGCGTTTGCAAGGCACGTATTCATTTTTTCCCCTCGGCGCGGTTGTCTCTCATCCACATTCGAAGGCGCCTCAACGTTATGGATGCCGACGGGTGCTCGTCAAGGTGATCGCTCAACGCAATCTTGATCTTGTGTCGCCTCTTGAGCGAGAGGAAGTTCTTTTCTGGAATCTCGATGCCAGCCGCGGATGCCATGTCGTACCCAGAGAGCACGCGCCTGTAGGCCGCATCGTCAGCCTGGTCGGACGCGAGCAGATAACCGGCCTCTCGCTTCACCTCCGCATAGAGGTCTAGCGCCCTCTTGTGCGCGTCGGCCTTGCTCTTCCAGTCAGTTTTGATCTGCACTATCGTGAGGAAAAACGTCCCCGCGGATAGGGTTCCAAGCCAGATCGTGGCGTCCCAACCAAACGGTGAGAGGCGGGCTGCCAGGGCCGGGGATGCAAATGCGAGCGCGACGATCCAGGTCGAAAACGCCAAGGTCAGGACATCGAGGAATAAGGCCAGCCGCGAAAGACGGTCCCTCAAAACTGCGTGGCCTGTGCAAAGCATGTCGGACACGCGTCGCACGCGCTTGAGTTCTTCGGCCTGCTCTGGGATTAGGCTCATTCGTCCTCACCGAAGAGTGCTTCCCATTGCGCAATGGAGCCCGACGCCGTAGCATTCTTCATTCGCCGGGCGATGCGCCCGAGAAGGTGGCTCACCACCTGGCGTTCTTCGCTGTTCGCGGGGCCGAGGTACTCATCGACGTGAATCGACTGGCCGCTCTTGTCCTCAATTGGAGATAGCACGAGGTCCTTTCCACGTTCAAAGAGCACTGGCAACATCGCGCGCGTTGTAAATTCGCCGTCATACCCCCTAAAAGCAGCGATGGCAAGGCTCTCCATGTGATATCCGGTTAACGTCTGAGAGGCGGGCAATTGGGCGGCGATCGCCTTTGCCAGTTTAATCGTCGGGACTAGCTTGCCGCTGCACTGCTGGTTTCGCTTTGTGAGTGCAGCCTGGAATGCGACGGGGTCAATCTTTGACCAGTCGTTATCGCGCGAGGGCACTTGGATTTGGCGCCCACTTGTTTTGATAGCCGGGAGCAGCTGGATGACCATTCCGTCTTGGTACTCGACTGTCACGGCCATCGTTCCGCGTGAAACTTGCGCTTCGCTGCCGAGATTCTCCTGAAGAATGCCCTCGACCTTTTCAAGGATACGTTGGGGGCTTCTGTCCTCCAGTTCGCTGTCGTTGATGACAAAAAGCGAGTCTATGTCGCTCAGGCCGTCCACATATGTATGTTTGGCGACGGACCCGCCGAAGAGCTGATCGAACGTACCGTCCAGGGACTCGCGCAGGGAGCCCTTCAGCGCCTCAAGGCGAGTTCGCACTAGCTCAGTGTCACGCCCGTTAACCCTCGCGAGCAGACCGTCTAGCGTGTCCGCAAGTTCCCCGTCGAACGCGGCTTCCGAGGCCTTCCCCTCGGCCTTCTGTACCATCTCCCTCAGCTTCTCGGGAGGACGCTTGCTGGTGAATGTGCTAACTCGACTGGGTCCCATTTTCAGCTCCTATCTCCTCCATCGCTGTTTCTAACGCTTCCCGCAGCCGAGGGCCGATGCATCCAAACTCTGCGAATTTCCGGGTCCCCAGGAATCGCCGCATCTGCTCCTGCAGCGTCTGCAAATATCTGTAGTTCTTGTTCCAGCAGATGCCGTCAAGCACATGGAGTTTTGTGTCTAGCGCTATCGTAGCCCAGTAATTCTGCTTGTAGAGGGTTCGCCCCTCTTCGAATACAAATCGGAGCCAGGAGAGGCCGTCGAACACGTCTGCGCCCAGAAGAAAATACATTGGAGTTGTGAAGGGATCGAGGTTTCCAAATAGGTGAATTGGTGTGTTCAGCCCTGCACGGTCAAGCGCCAGTCGAATGAGGCCTATGTTCTTCATTCTCTCTAGGAGCGAGGAACCGATTTCCTTCTCAGTGATCCCGATCAGATCGAAATTAGCAAGTGCGTGAATATGCTTGATGACGCTGCTAGTCTTCACCCGTTTGGAATCCTCAGTTTCGGGTTTGAGCAATATTTCGCGAAGCACATCGCCGCGATTCGTGGCCATTTGCCGCGCCCGCTTAATTTGTGCCTCCATCAATAAGGGTTCGTTGGGGTGGTCGTAGCTGGTCACCACGCTAGGAACTAATGGTCTCCAGGTTTCCAAAACTGCCTTGTGGCTTTCTAATGGCCATGCTGCTGGAACGTGCTTCTTTTCGCGAAGGTCGGGCAGTTCGAGATCCCTCGAAGCCTCATATCCCCCGCTGTCCAGAAAAATAAGTGACGCGAAGTCGAACGGCGGAGCTATCTTCTTGTAGTACAAATCATATGCGCTCACGAGCATTGGCCCAGTGATGAGTTCCGAGCTGTATTCAAGGATATTCGCAACCTCTGGAAACCCCTTGCTGGAGAAGGCGGGCACCAGGAGCGGGGTTCGCTCAATCTCCGTGCCATTTAGCTTGAGGGATCGTTTCTTCGCTAACATTGCAATCCTGCTCGATCTCGGCACGATGCGCAGCGGCCACAGGTGGGTACGGTTCCGTTCTCGCAGCTGTAGGTTCGGTCGAGCGGTAGGTCTTCCGAGGCTGCGTAATCGAAGATATCCCGCTTAGTCCAGTCAGCGAAGGGCGTAAAGACAGACACCTTACCGTCTGTTTGCGCCTGCGCAAGTGAGTTCATTCTGTCCAGGAACTGCTCCGAGCAATCGTAGTACGGAGTCTCTGCGTGGATGCCGGTCGCAATAATGCACCTGCGCCCCTTCGACACGAACAATGCCGCAAAGATCAGCAAGCCATTTCTTCCGGTCAGTTCTCCGGGGCCGGAGTCCTCGAGTCCTCCGATCCGAAGCACTGTGACCTGAATCGACAATAACGGTGCAAGAGATTCCACGGCCCGGCGCTCTTGTTCAGCGGCAGCCTGGGAATAATCAATGAAAAGTCCACGAACGGCGAAGTTCTGGGCCTTCAAGAAATGCGCACAGGCCGTGGAATCAATCCCGCCACTAAACAGAACGATTGCTTCTCGCGGTTCCGATCTGTCCGGACGTGTATCCAACGCAGCACCGCCTCAGAAGGGTCAGCTGCTGGTAAACACTACATGCAAACCGTTTTAGCACATCACCAGCGAGGCTTGGCCAAAGATCTGCGACGCGTAACCAGGAGAGTAGAGGGAAAGGGGGTACTTAATTGTGCCTGCAGCTTCGGCCAGCCGGCTTCCGGGGGCTGCCGAATTAGGCGGCACAGGGGCCCTCACCGCTTGAAGATGTCGATGGGCTGGGTGAGGCCGGTGACACGAATGTGGCGGACGCGGACTCGGCGCGGCTTCGCCGCGCTCTTTATTTCTCAGGAAATGGGCGGGCGGTTGCGGCCCGACTGAAGTCGTGCCCTGATACAAACCCTGCGGAGATTGAATTCGTGGTATCCCACCTTAGCCGCAAAAACAAGGACGCGGCGAAGGTGGGGCACCCATTTCAGCTTTCAGCTTTCAGCTTTCAGCTTTGGGCTAACGACTCTCGGCTGTTAGCGCTTGAAGATATCGATCGGCTGGGTGAAGTCGGTGACGCGGATGTGGCGGGCGAGGGAGGGGTATTGGCGCTGAAGCTTGAGGAACATCTCCCAGGCGACGCGGCGGTAACTGAAGTGGCCGGCGGGGGCGGAGCGGAGCTCGGAGATGTACTGGGCTTCGGCGAAGTCCATCTTGAAGAGCGCACGGATGCGCGTGGCGAGGGGTAGCAGGTAGGCGGCCGACTGCACGGCCTCCGGCGCGTCGCTGGCGGCGACAACCCCGGCGGCCAGGTGGGCGGACTTGATTGCCGCGCAGAAGTCCGAGAGGACGCCGGCCTCGGCGAGAATGTCGGGGTGACCTTCCGGAGAGGCCGGCAGGTCGCCTGAGCCGGGCGTTTCGTAGCCGTGGCGGGCGGTGAAGCGCTGCACGATCTGGGTGCAGCGGCGATGGCGGTGCAGGTCGCGGAAGCCGCCGATATCCATCAGGATGTCGAAGCGGAGAGCGGCTCCGGCGCGGAAGGGGCGGAGCGCTTCGTCGTGCGGGCCGCGATGGCGCAGGCCCAGCTCGGCGATCTCGGCGCTGCGGGCGGCGGGCAGGCCGGCGAGAACGTCGCGAATCTGGCGATAGGGGTGGTGGCTGACCGAGTAGAGCAGCGTGGCGGCGATCTCGACTTCGAGGGTCTCGGTGCGCTCGACCAGGTCCACCAGCGGCGCCGCCGCGGGCGGATTGTCCTTGAGAACTTCGGCGGCGGCCTGCGCCAGGTCGGCCTGGGTCTGGACGAGGTAACGGCTCGGCTGCGCGTACTTGACGAGAGTGGGCGCGGTGCGGACGTCGCGGGTAAAGAGGCGGGCGGCCTCGGCGGCCAGCTCGCGGGCGCCGGGAGCTTTGAGCGCGTCGAGCTTCTGGACAAAAGCCTGGGCGGCGCGGGCGTTCAGGTTCCAGGCGGGGCCGGTGGCGGCTTCGCGAAGTTTCTCGCCGATGAGGCGAACCTCGGCGGCGGGATGGGAGAGCAGGCGGCTGACCTGGGTCTCCAGCGTGCGGGCGCTCACGATCTGCCCGAGCGAGGTGTTGGTGGCCAGCGGCAACAGGTAGCGCGCGACGTCGAAGGCGCGGGCGCGGAGCGTGCGCTCGTAGGTTTCGGGCTTGATGTCGTCCGGGCGCGGGACTCGGCGGCGCAGAAGATCGGCGACGGCTTCGCCGGTGCGCTGGTAGGCGGCGAAGAGCTTGTCGATGGTCTGGGCGTAGAGATTCCGCGCCGCAGGGTCGGCGGAGAAATCCGGGAAGTACCAGCCGGACTCGCGGAAATTCTGGTAGCGCGTCGAGCGTTCCTGGCCGTCCCAACGGGTCTCGTCGACCACGGCGATGGCGGCCAGCAAGCTAAGCCGTTCGATGGCGAAGGCGACATGCGCCAGGTCGGCGATGGAGCGGTGGCCGTATTGAAAGTAGAACGTGTTGAGAAACTGCTCGGCGCGCTGGGAGCTGATTTCGGCCAGCGACTCGCGCATCGATAGGGCGGAGCGGGAGTACTTGGCCATGGCGAAGGCGAGGATCTCGGGGTCGGCGCCATGGACGGCAAAGACCTCGGTCTGGTTCCGGGCATTGGGGGGGTGCAAAGATTCACTGGACATTCGGATGGTCTCGCGGACAGAATACGGCATAAGGGAGCACCCGCGCTGCCGTGGAGGCTATCCCTTCCGGAAGGCGAATCGCCCATAGAGCGCGCAGCAGGGGGAACGCCCCCGGGGCGCACGGGAGTATCCATGCGGGAGTATTTGGTGCGCACGTCGCACAAACCGCGGCCCTTGCCGGCGGGACGATGGGCGGTGGCCCAGCGCTGGAACGACCTGCTTTTTGCGCATTGGCCGATCGCCGAGTCGCGGATCGGGGCGCTGCTTCCGGAATGGCTGGAGCCCGATTCGTTTCAGGGTTCGGCCTGGCTCGGCGCGGTCCCGTTCTGGCTGGACCGGGTCAAGATCCGCGGCGTACCCTCCATTCCCGGAATGCGCAATCGCCCTGACCTGAACCTGCGGACTTATGTGCGCGACCGGATCACCGGCACGCCGGGGTTCTACTGTTTCTCCATGGATTCCAGCAGCCTGCTGGCAGTAACCGCGGCGCACGCCATGTTCAACCTGCCCTATTCCCTGGCGGAGATGCGCCTGGAGGCCCGCTCGGATCGGGAGTTCGCCTTCTACAGCCGCAGGCGGTTCTCGCGCGACCAGGTGATCTTCAAGGCGCGCTACCGCGGGCTCGGGCCGACGCACAAAACCGCCGAGGCGCCGCCGGGCTCGTTCGAGTACTTCTTTTCCGAGCGGCCGTGCCTGTTTTCGACCAACCGGGCAGGCGAACCCATCCGCGCCAACCTGCACCACGTTCCGTGGCCTCTGGAAGAAGCCGAGGCCGAGATCGAGCGGAACGATCTCGCCGCTGCCGTGGGTCTCGACCTGCCGGACCGGGAACCGGTCCTGCATTACTCCCGTCGTCTGGCCGTTTACGTCTGGCCCGCCGAGCTGGTGCGTCCTGCCCTGGCCGGCCGCCCGGTGCCTGTCGCCGCGACGCCGACGTAAGAAAGACAGGGGTCAGGGATCGGTTCTCTGCGTTCGGCGCAGATTGCCAGAGCATGGGTCGTCACGTGGCACATAAACCTATCTGCACCCTCACCTGGATTCCAGTCTGTCGTCTCCATCGCACGAATCCAACATTCGCCGGCCTTCTGAAGATCTTCGTCCGGCGTAATCTCGGCTACGGCCTGCAAAAAGGAACTCAATCCGCGCTCGGCAATCGATTGAAAATCGGAAGAATCCATGCTCCCCCTTTGATCGGAGCGCTCCGTCACCGGCGTGCGCCAGGTGTTCGCGCAATCGCGAAAGAGCGTCGATTTGCTACGCGCTGTGCCTTGTCAGGCACGGCCCGCATTCTCATGGCGGCCTTCTGCGAACCTTTGTCTATGAGAAGGCATCGGCTACGAGCGCATTCAATACGCTGGAAAGGTTCTTCACATCTTCGGGGGGAAACCGTCAGGAACGAGAAGTCTGGCGGCTTGCGATTCCTTTTCATGGGTATGAGTGGACGTAGGGAAACTCCTTGGCAGGGGGTCGTCGAGGCGCCCGGAATTGGACGTCAGCGCCAGTTCGCTCGCCCCCGCAGACGGAAGAAATGGCGGAAGGAGCGGACTAACAGGAAGCTCCCGGTGGCGGACAGAAATAGATCCCACATAGCCGATCCGAGCGTGAAATTGTTCAATCCTTTCCGCTTATAACGCGTTTTGGCCAATAAAGATGGTCCATTCTGACCATTCCGCCGTTCGTCTCCCAGCAACGCGCTAAGGGGACACTGACGCAGTCGCGTATGGCCGGGATGCGCCCATCTATAATGGGCGGTGGAAAGGCGCGGACTCCTCCGCGCAGAGGTCAACGAAAACATGGGAGATTTGCAGGGGAGAATTGCGCTCGTCACAGGCGCGGCGCAGGGGATCGGGCGCGCGATCGCCGAGGAGCTTGCCGCTGCCGGCGCGGTGCTGGCGCTGGCCGACGTGAACGAGGCCAAGCTGGCCGAAACCGCGGGCGAGCTGAAGGCGCAGGGGATCGATGCAACGGCGTTCACCGTCAACGTCTCCAGCCAGGAGTCGATTGAAGCCGGGGCCAAGGCCATCGTGGCGAAGTTCGGCAAGGTCGAGATTCTCGTCAACAACGCCGGCATCACGCGCGACAACCTGATGCTGCGCATGAAGCCCGCCGATTGGGACCTGGTGCTGAGCATCAACCTGACCGGCGCTTTCCTGCTGACGCAGGCGCTGTTGAGCCCGATGCTCCGCAACCGCTGGGGGCGCATCGTGAACATCGCCAGCGTGGTGGGCCGCGCCGGGCAGGCAGGCCAGGTGAACTACGCCGCCTCGAAGGCCGGCCTCATCGGCTTCACCCGGTCGCTGGCGCGCGAAGTCGGTTCCCGGGGCATCACCGTCAACGCCGTCGCACCCGGCTACATTGAGACGCCCATGACCGCCGTGCTCACCGAAGAGCAGACCAAGGCCATGCTGGCCACGGTGCCTCTCGGGCGCCGCGGCACGCCCAAGGACGTGGCGCAGGCGGTCAAGTTCCTGGCTTCCGACGCCGCCTCCTACATCACCGGCCACGTACTTGACGTGAACGGCGGGATGTTCATGGGCGGCTGACCGCCGCGAACACTTTTCTTTGGCGGCGGGGGCTTGCGGGATCGCATGGCCTTCGCTGCTTCCCTCATTCCCGTTCCGCGCTCATCAGGGCGCTCCCCGCCTGTGCTAGCATTCCCTGCAAGTCTCTACTCGCCCAATCGGAGGAATCCTATGAACGCGTCGGGCATCCCTTCGCCTGTTTCCCCGTCGACTCAGGCTGCGCCGCCCCATGGACCGCTGAGCTTCGGCCAAATCCTGGACCGGATCTTCCGGCTGGTCCGCGCCAACCTGGGCCCATTCGCCGGGATCGGATCGCTGCCCGCCGGATTCGTGGCTTTGCTTTATCTGGCGATGATCGGGGGAATGCTCGCCGTCGTGCAGCCCTGGCACACGCCGAACCCAGCGGCGATCCCGCCGAGGATCGGGCTCTTCTTCGTTGTGTTGCCGGTCGTCTACGTTCTCCTTCTTCTGATCTTCGCGCTCTATCAGCCCGCCGCGGTCTACGGCGCTTTGCAGGCGGATGCGGGCGCGAGAGTCTCGGTGCGCGGCGCATGGTCGTTGGCCCTCAAAAAGGCCGGGCGCTACATCTGGCTGATGATCCTCAGTTGCCTGATTGTCGCGGGGCCGATCGTGCTTCTTGCGGCGATCGTAGCCGGCACCATTGGGCTGGCCCTGGCATCCGGCAAGAACCCCTTCGATTCCGGCGCTGGGCTTCTGCTCATTCCCCTCGCAGCGCTGCTCTACATCGGAGCGATGGTCTACTCGGTGATCGCGGCCCTTTGGGTCTCCCTCGCCTGCCCGGCATGCGTCGCCGAAGACCTGCCTGCAAGGGCCGCGATCTCGCGCAGCTTCCGCCTCACTCGCGGAGCCAAGGGCCGCCTCTTTCTGCTTCTGCTCGTGATCTATGCCATCAGCTACGCGGGCATCTTTGCAGTTGAGATGGTTTTTCTGTTCCTGGGCTCGCTGGGCGCTCTGGTGTTCGTGCTCCTGCACATTCCCCTCAAACCCTGGGGCTTTGCCGGAATTGGCGTGGCGGGAATCGTGCTCCTTGCGGCCGTCTTCTTCTGGATGGTGGTCACCTGGTCGGCATACTTCACCGCGTTCGCGGTGGTGTATCGCGATCAGCGGCAGCGCATGGAGCGAGCCGCAGCCGCGGACACGATCGCGACCCCGGCGCCATGATGGCGGCCTGAAGGCTGGAGCCGAGCGCATGACCTCACCGTTGCGGCCAATGACCCTGGGCGAGATTCTCGATCGGACCTTCGAGGTGTACCGGAAGCGATTTTTGCTGTTTGTGGGGATTGGGGCGCTGCCGGCGCTGGTGATGCTGGGGCTGCGCTCGGTGGATATCGCGTGGTTCCACACGGAACGGTGGCTGGGCACGCTGGAGCGCGGAGAAGACATCCTCTGGAGCTGGGTTGTCGCCTACGGCTACTACCACATCTCCGGCTTCTTGAACCTCCTGTTCTTTCCTGCGCTGGTGCAGCCGGCTTCGAGCGAGGTCCTTGGCGGGAGCACGACGATCGTTGCGTCGCTCCGGTTTGCACTGGCGCGATGGCGCAGCTATCTCTGGCTGGCTTTTCTCGTACACGTCGCAGTGTTGATTCTTCCGGAAGCGCTTGCCTTCGGCGTCTTTTTCGGGATCGGAACGCTGGAGGACAAGCTCGGCTTGCTGAACGACTCGCCGAGCGTTCCCGCGATTGTGCTGCTTTTGTTGCCAATTCCAGCCGGCTTTGTTCTCTTTCTCTGGGCCAAGGCCGCCTTTTCGCTCTCCATCCCCGCGGCGGCACTTGAGCCGCTCAGCGCGTTCAAGGCGCTGCGCCGCAGTTGGATTCTGACGCGGGAAAGCCGCTGGAGAATCGTCGTTGCGTGGCTCGCGGTGGCGATCTGTTCGTGGGCTTTGTTGCTGGCGGTGTGGTATGCGCTCAGTTGGGCGGTGTACCTTCTCTGGAACGTATGGCGCTTCCACTGGCTGAATCAGCATGTTACTTCGCAGGTCGCATACACCCTCTACGCAGCGATTGCCGCGCTCGTTGGTCCCATATTCCCCATCGCTGTGACTCTCCTTTATTACGACCAGCGCGTGCGAAAAGAGGACTACGACCTCGAGCAAATGATGACCGCCGCTGGCTGGACCGCCGTGCCCACTCTCTCGGCTGCTGAAAATCCCCCCGGGCCCCTCATTGAAGTCCCTTCCGCCATCGCCGGCCAAATCAACGTCGACAGCCCGGCGTCAAGCGCCTGACGCGGCCCTCATTCTGTTCCGCCTCCTCGTCGCGAACGGATGCGCGGCCGTTTCCCATTCCACCGAATAGCCCCCTCGCCCGCCTCGCCCTGCGGCCGGACTAGAACTTCCTTCGCCTTGTGCCGATGGACAGACTGGAGAACCGCATGGCGGCGAACTGCGATGTGATCTGTCCTTCCGTGGACGCAGGCGGCAAACCTGCGGACGAGATCCGCTACCTGTCCCGCCAGCCGATCCTGGATGTCAAGGGAAACGTTCACGCCTACGCGCTGCTCTATGGCGGCGCGGTCGGCTCCGTATCCGGCTGCGAGCGCGAGGCGCGCGCCCTCCTCGACAGCGCCATCCTCCTCGGCCTGGAGCGTCTCACCGGCGGTCTGCCCGCGTTCGTCCGCTGCACGCCCGCCATGTTGACCGCCTCGCTGGTCGAAATCCTTCCCGCAGGAACCACCGTCCTCGAAATCCCCTGCGATCTAGCCCTCGATCCGGAGTTGATCGAAGCCTGCCGCCGGCTGAAATCCGAGGGTTTCCGCCTGGCGCTCGACAACTTCGCCTGGCAGCCCGGCATCGATCCCCTGGTGGAAATCGCCAGCTACATCAAAATCGACTTCGCCTCCACCAGCGTCTTGGACCGCGCCCCGTTGCTCGAACGGCTCGGCAACGCGGCGCTGGCCCGTGTCGCCCAGAACGTCGAATCCCAGGATCAATACGACCTCGCCCGCCAGGAACGCTTCACCCTCATGCAGGGCTACCACTTCTGCCGCCCCGCCCTGCTCAAGAACCGTCAAATCCCGGCCAACCGCCTCTCCCAGGTCGAGATCCTTCGCCTCCTCCAGGACGAAAACCTCAACCTTCAGAAGCTCACTCAACTCGTCAAGCGCGACGCATCTCTCACCTATCGGCTCTTGCGCTTCATCAACTCGCCGGCCTGCGCCATGAAGCAGGAGATCTATTCCGTGCAGACCGCGCTTCTGGTCGTCGGCGAAGACGCCTTCCGTCGCATGGCCAGTCTCGCTATCACCGGCGAGCTCAACGCTGGCCAGCCGCCCGAGCTCCTGCGCATGGCCTTCGTCCGCGGCCGCTTCTGCGAACTGGCCGCCATCACCTACGGTCTCGATTGCACCGAGCAGTACCTGCTGGGCCTGATGAGCCTGGTCTCCGCCATGCTTCGCCAGCCGATGAAAGACCTCACGCCTCTCTTGCCCTTGCGCGGAGAGATCCGCCTCGCGCTGGAGGGCGAACGGGTCCCCGAGCGAATCCTCCTCGCCTGGATCGAGCGCTACGAACTCGGCGATTGGCCCGCCTGCGATGCCATCGTCGCCGAGAACCGCCTGGACGCAACAGTCTTGCGCGGTTGCTACGAGGAAGCCGTCCAGTGGGCCGAAGCCGCGTTGCATCGCGAATAGGAAGGCCGACGCGCGGCTCCTCTCTGATTAACCGCCCGTCTGGGGTGTTCGCCTTCACTTGAAAGAAAAGGCCCTTCCGCTGGTTTGAGCGTCCGGCCATACCCGTCCGGTCCGGGCCCTTGAGGAGTCGGGACCATCGCCGAATCTTCGGCCGCGCACCGCTCATCTGAGAAAATAGTGAGAGTGAATCCACAAGAACAAATTGTGCGTCGCAGACCAGGGGTGACGGCCGCCCTATTCGTGGCGCTCACCGCGTTTGCGCCGGTCACGCACGCGCAGAACCCGTCGTCGGCAATGAACCCCTTCTGGGGCAGCGTCACCGCGCAGCCGGTGACGGGCGAGCCGCTCAAGCTCTCCCTGGACGATGCCATTCAGCGCGGCTTGAAGAACAACCTCGGCCTGAAGGAGGCTGCAAGCGCCTACCAGACCTACCACGCCGAAAAAGAAGAGGCGCTGCAGTTGTTCCTGCCCACCATCACGCTCACCGGCGACACCGGCTACCACATGCACAATCTCGCCGCGGAAGGCTTTAGCCCGAAGGTCATCTCGGAGTTCTCGTCCCTGTTTCCGGGAGGCAAGATCCCCGCGGGGCTCTCGCTGATCACGCGCGACGATCTGACCGAGGGCCAGATCCACTACAGCGAGATCCTCTTTTCCGGGCCGGTCATCGCGGGCTGGAAAGCGGCAAGCGCGGCCGAACGCGCCGCGCACTACGCGAACATGACTGCCCGGGGCGAGGTCGTGCAGCAGGTTGCCACCGTCTATCTGCGCGCGATAGCCGATGCCAGCCAAGTGGAGAACGCCAGGGCGCTCGTGGCGCGGGCGCAGGTGCTCGAGGATCACGCCCATGCCGCGCGCGAGGCGGGAACGGCGGCGAACCTCGACGAGTTGCGCGCCCAGGTGCAGCTTGAGGCTCAGCAGGCGGCGCTCATTGCGGCTCAGAACCAGCAGGCAAAGGACCTGATCCTGCTGAAGCGCGAGATCGGCGTCGACCCGGCGCAGGAGGTCGAGCTGATCGATCCGGCTCCGTATAGCGAGCTGGCGGCCGAGACGCCCGGAGAGGTGCGCGCGGTGGCCTACAAAAGCCGCCAGGATTACCTGAACCTGCAGAACCAGGCCGTTGGCTACAGAGCGCTGCATAATGTGTATCGCAGCGAGCGGCTGCCCACGCTGAGCTTCTACAGCTATTACGGCACGAGCACCGTGAACGGCGCGGGCACCCACGGCAACTTCGTCGCCATGGGGATCCTGAATTTCCCCATCTTTCGTGAGGCGCGGCTGCGCGGCGATGAGGAAGCCTCCAGGGCGCAGATGCAGTCGATCGACGCGCAACTGGCAGACCTGCGTGGCCGCATCGACGAGCAAGTACGCGCGGCGCTGCTGGATGTGGACGCGAATGCGAAGCTGGTCGATGTGGCGCGGTCGAACGTCGATCTCGCCACACGCGCACTCAGCGACGAAACGGACCGCGTGACCGCCGGTGTCGACGACAACCTGCCGCTCGTTACCGCGCAGGCCGCCCTAGCCGCGGCCCAAAATAGCCTCGTCGAGAGCCTGTATCAGTACAACGTGTCGAAGCTCGCCCTGGCGCGCGCCGCAGGCGTCATCGAGCAGCAATACAGGACCTACCTCGGCCGCTAGACAGCAGAGATCCGAAAGCAGGAAGAAAAGAAAGGGGTAGGGGCCGGAACTTGCACCTTTTCCTGCGTTGAGGCGCCTTTCGCGCACCAAGACTATCATCATTTGGTGATAAAATGGGTGACATGAGGGCGATCCATGAGAACAACCGTATCGCTGGACGACGAATTGGTGCGGCAGGCCCAGGAGTATACGGGCGTGACCGAAAGGACAGCTCTGCTCCGCGAGGCGCTGAAGGCGCTGATCGCGAGAGAGGCGTCGCGGCAGCTAGCAGCACTTGGAGGAACAATGCCCGACTTGGAGTATGTTCGCCGGCTGCGGGTGGATGATCTGTGATTCTCGCCGACGCCAACGTCTGGATCAACTATTTTCGTTCCGGCGACGCGCAACTGCAGACACTCCTCCAGAACAGCCAGGTTGTGATGCACCCTTGTCTCGTCGCGGAATTGGCCTTGGGCTCGCTCCGGGACCGGAATCGCACGCTGTCAAATCTCGATAGCCTGCCGCAGGCGCGCGTGGTCGCGCTCCGAGAGATCCGACGGATGATCGAGGCACGAGGCCTCTACGCCAAGGGCATCGGCCTTATCGGCACGCATCTTCTCGCGTCCTGCCTCATCGCCCCCGGCACGCGGTTGTGGACGCACGACACCGCGCTCAAAGGCGTGGCGATGGCGTTGGGACTTGACGCCGGGTTGTCGTGACGCGGGTGACGGGCGTGCGAGAGCAGCAGCACCAGGCGTATCTGGGGCGGTAGTCGTGTCGCGGTCTCTAATAATTACTCGGCGTCGGACAGGTCGGTAGAGCTTGTCGCGGCATCCGCCAGTTCGCCCTTCTTCTGGTACAGCCAGTCCCTATACTGTTCGAGTTGATTCAGTTCCTCAACTGTGAGCGTGCGCCCTGAAGACGCGTGCGAGACGATATTCCGTTTGAGATTAACGAAATTAAGCCAAGACACCTGCTTTTCTCTGCCCCCGGTCCCGTATCCGAGGATTGGCTGGAAGATTTGCCAATTGTGCAGCGTAATCTTCTGATAGTCGATCAGATCGAAATAGTATTCGTGGCCGCCTCTCTGGTGGTCGTCTTCTTCGTATTTCTCAGTCACCTTTTGCCGGACCGTCTTCGGAATGCCGAGAAGCCACCAATCCTCGCCACTGGGCATTTCGCTTCTGAGCTCATCGAGGATGATCTTCTGTAGTGTTTTTTCGATGGATTCAATAACCGTCTTGCCTCGAACGTTTGTCTCCTCCATTTCCTCGGCCAGGTACTTGTCCAACCCCTCCGGATTGAAACCCGGGATTGTGTCGCGAAGCGCTTCTTGGCACTTTCTCCACCTGCGCGTCACGCCTTGAACACCCCGAAGGTCGCGGAACATCTTCCGGTCTGCCTCGGTGAATTTCGCGAAATATGCGCCGAGCGCTTCGGCGTATTTTTGAATGTATTGGAACAGGTCATCGTCGTCGAGCTTGATCAGCCTCCGCGGCTCTGAGTGTTGAAAGACGCTTCTGAGGACCATGATGCAGGTCGTCACGCCGTCATTCATGGCGAGCCCACCGCCGTCGCCCTGGCCCTTCTCCCACCAGTCGGGCACAGCGGCCCTGATGATTGAGAACCAGTTCTTAAGGACGAAGACCGTGCGCTTTAGGGTCGACTCGTTCGTGCCGGCCCAGAGTGGTCCGTATTCGGGTACATTGTGTCGGCCCTTTCCGAGGTGGAACTCCGGCTTACTGATCGCGCTGTAAAGGCTGGTCAGGCTTATACAGCGCGTGTCGGTCTTGGCGGAGTCGGCCGTCAAGACCCGGCCGGCCAGCGGCGACTCAGGGTCTGATCCTAGCTCCTGAACGGCCTTGGAGACTATCGCACGTATGCGAATTGAGTCGTCGGCCGCGTCCCAGTGGAGCTCCGCATACAGCTCTTCGAGGAGGGACTGCTTTACGCTCTTTTGCTTTGCATTGATGTCGATGAATAGCCTGGCTTGGTCGCTAGGCGCCAGTCCCTCAAACGCGAGCACAGCCACCCTGCTTTTAGGTGCCCTCGGGTGTCCCGAGTAGGCATATAGTCTGTGCTGGCCGTCGATAATCCATGCGCATTTATAGGTTGCTTTGATGTCTAACCAGCCTGCGATCCCATGCTCGGTCGATGAATCTTCTTCTTGGAGGCTCCGTTGGAAGGCAAGCTTATTCTTCTCGAGGTTGAGCACTATGTTGGTGGGGAATATTCCGTCTTCATCGATGTATTGGCGAATCTTATTGAGGCGTCCCCTGCTCAGCATTCTTTGGTAAGTGTTAACGTCTGAGGCCCTCCCCTTCGCGCGATGTGAAACGTATGCGATCTTTAGAAGGTATTCCGGGCTGATGGAGAACGTGTAGCAATACGCGCCTCCCATCTTTGCACGAATCGCCGGTACCCTGATGTCGAGATTGGGTACTGTCTTTCCGGGCAGCAGATCAGCGAGGAGTTGATAGCGCGCCGCAGGACCGATGTGGCCTACGAGCGTCTCGTAGTAATCGAGGTCATTCTCATCAAGTAAGACGACGTTAGCCTCATTCGCCCGGGCCTTGTCGTTTTCGGACAGGACAATCTTGGACGTAAACATTGCCAGGACGATGAGGCGCCGGGTGGGTGGGTCGAAGTCCTTTCGAGCTGCTGCCGTGAAGCGCTCCCTAATCAACGAGTGCTTACCTAGCTCTTGTTGGAACTGGGGACGCCTGGCGATCTGCTCGGACGATTTGCACTCGATCGCGACGGCAACCTCGTCGTCAATGGCTGCGATGTCAATCTGCGACGTCGGCGACCCTTCTCCCGCGCTAAGCTGCAGCTGGGCTCCGCCTTTCCCAGACAGGTATCTGAAGCCCATTCGGTAAAGGAGTGTCCAGACGCGATCCTCGAGCAGAACGCCGTGACTTTTTGGCCTCTTCAGCCGAACTGATTTCTTGTTCTTCTTAGCGGGCTCCCACCCGGCCTGCTGCAGCTCTGCAGCCGCGGAGGGAGATACTGTTTTTGTCTCGTAATCACGAGCGTTTGACCGGGCCAGGCTGCCCAGGTCCTCGATAGGCTGAAGGTTTGATAGCATTTGATGCTCCGTTAATGGAACAAACATTCACGCACAGGGCGTCGAAATTCGCAAGATGCAGCGATGACCGAGTGCCGCTCGATCACGCGCACCTTGAAGGACGGGTACAGCTTGCGGATCGAGGGGTGGTCAGCATTGCTCACGATCACATTGCAGCCGGCTTTTTTCAGCCGTGATGCGACGGAAGCCAATCGCTCCTGGTCTGCCCATGAAAAAATCTTGGCGTTGTACTTGATGAAGCCGTTATTCCCATGCGCGACGGTGTAGGGGGGGTCGAAATAGACGAAGTCGCCCCTTTGGGCTGTGCTGACAGCCCCCTCGAAGTCTCCTTCAAGGAGGATCTTCCCTTGCAGACTGCGGCAAACCCCTCTGATCATTACCTCATCGCAAGGATCGATGTGAGTCTTGTAGCCATAGGGGACATTGAATTCGCCCCGCAGGTTCTGTCGGTGTATCCCGTTGAAGGATAAAGTGCACAAGTAGATCAGACGAGCAGCTCTTCCGGCGTCTGTCCGCGGCCTCGACAGCCGGATGCGGTAGTAATCTTCTTCCGAGTTTCGCATTTGTCGCAAATGGCGGAGTACGCCCTCCGGGCAATCGCGCACCTGGGCGTACATTTGGATCAATTCGGAATTCGTATCGCTGAGGGTTGCAGCTTCCGGAAGAATTGAGAAGAAGACTGCGCCACCGCCAAAGAACGGCTCAAAATACTTGGAAAACCGAGGAGGAGCTATCTCAAGAATGTCGGGCAGTAGGCGTCGCTTCCCGCCAGGCCATTTCACCAAAGGCGTCAACGGTGCGGTTTGGTCCTTTTTCATGTTAAAGAAGAACCTACACCCATCTCGGCGATTCAACAAGGTATCTTTGGGTGCCGCTCAGCGTGAGTCATCACTGTTTAGATACCTCTTCGGCCTCGGCGATCCGCCGATGTAAGGTAGATGCCAGAGGTGAACGTTCATGCCTCAGAATCTGAAGATCGCGTATTTTGTGGAGCCCGATTCGGCCTCGCTGGCGCGGCGAGCGGCGCAGTTCCTGGTGGAGCAGGCCGAGCAGGCAGTCGCGGCGCGGGGCCGCGCACGGATCGCCGTCAGCGGTGGATCGACGCCCAGAGCGACGTTCGAAGCGCTGGCCGAACGCGGCGAGCCCTGGTTAGAACGGATGCCTTGGGACAAGCTCGATCTCTATTGGGTCGACGAGCGCTGCGTGCCCCCTGACCACCCCGAATCGAATTACGGGATGACCCGGGAGGCTTTGCTGAACTGGGTGCCCCTGAAACCTGAGCAGATCCACCGCATTGAAGGAGAATTGAATCCCGATGAGGCCGCGGCGCGCTACGAATCGGAGCTCAGGAGCAGCTTCGGACTCAAAGGCGCCGGCAAGCCGCGCCTCGACGTGGTTCAGTTGGGGATAGGCGCGGACGGACACACCGCGTCTCTTTTCCCCCATAGCGGCGCTCTCCGCGTGAGGAACCGCCTGGTGGCGGCGAATTACGTGGCCGGCAAGGGCGCTTGGCGCATTACGTTGACGGCGACGGCGATCAACCGTGCCAGGCAGGTGTTCTTCCTCGCCAGCGGCGCGGAGAAGGCTTTGATTCTGAACGAAGTATTCGAAGCGGCGCGCGACCCGGAGCGGCTGCCAAGCCAGTTGATCGTGCCGTCAAACGGTATACTGACCTTGCTCCTGGATGAGGACGCGGCTGCGCTGCTGCCCGAACCGGACGCGGAAGGCTTTGGCTCTCTTGAGAGGACTGAATGATTCTGGCTGGCGATGTAGGCGGCACCAAGGTTCACCTGGCCCTGTTCGATTTCACCGACGGCAATCTGAAGCCCGCGCGCGACAAACAGTTCCCGGCAAAGGAATACGCGGGTCTGGAAGAGATCGTGAAGGAGTTTGTCGTTGCCGAGAAAGTGACGGCGGCCTGTTTTGGCGTTCCCGGCCCCGTGCGCGAGGGCCGTCTGCGCCTGACCAACCTGCCCTGGACCCTCGACAGCCGGGAGCTGGCGAGTAACCTGAAGATCGATTACGTGTTTCTGATCAACGATTTGCAGGCAAACGGCTACGGCATCGCCGAACTCGGTGCCGACCAGATCTGCACCCTGAGCGAAGGCGACGCCCGGCAGGTGGGCAATCGCGCTTTGATCTCGGCGGGAACCGGGTTGGGCGAGGCGTTCCTGGTCTGGGATGGCCGCGACTACGTCCCCTACCCCTCCGAAGGCGGCCACTCCGACTACGCACCCCGCAACGAAGACGAGTTCGACCTGCTTCGCTTTCTGCGCCAGAAATACGAGGGGCGCATCAGCTTCGAGCGCGTGGTGAGCGGACCGGGGCTGACGAACATCTACGAGTTCCTTCGCGAGGTTCGCGGGCTGGAAGAGCCGGCATGGCTCGCCGAGCGCATGGCGCGGGAGGACCCGAACGCGGTGATCACCGATTGCGCTATGAAGGCCAAGAGCGGGCTCTGCGAGAAGGCGCTCGACATGTTCGTCTCGGCTTACGGCGCCGAGGCGGGCAATCTGGCGCTGAAGGTTCTGTCGGCTGGTGGGCTTTACGTCGGCGGCGGCATCGCGCCGCGCATTCTCGAGAAGCTCAAAGACGGCACGTTCGTGAAGGCGTTCACCGACAAGGGGCGTCTAAGCCAGTTGCTCGTCAATATGCCGGTGCGCGTGATCCTGGAGAGCCGCACGGCGCTGATGGGCGCAGCGGCCTACGCCGAAGCGCGCGCGGCCGAGCTGAGCGGCATCTCGCCGCGGGCGGCGAGCCTGAAATTCTAGGTCCTTCAGGTACAGTCTTGGCAACGTTCGGGCCGGAGATTCGGCGACGGAATCTCCGGCCCGGCTGTTCTTTTACGGCGCCACGCCGCCTCAGAGCGATTGCGGGGGTGGGTCCTGGAGCGGCGGCGCCGCAGGCACGCCCTTCGCGGCGGGCGCCGCGAACAGCAGCACCAGCAGCCCGGCGTATGCGAATGCGTCGCAGGTCATCTCGACGGTGTGCGCCACGCGAAGGACCATGGGCAGGAATATCGCTCCCACGAGGCCGTAAAGGCCGATGGTGAAGGCGTGCGCGATGCCGAGAGCAAGCCACAAGCCGCGGCGCGAGCCCTTCCAGAGCGCGACGAACGGCAAAGTGAACAGCAGGAAGATGGGGCTGCGAATGAGTTGTATCGCGATGACGACGCTCATGGACGGAATGCGCAGGCCGGCGACTCCCGCGTTGTAATAGGGGACAACGATGGGCCCAACGCACATGCCGAAGACGAAGTAGATGACGGGCCAGCCGAGCCATGCGGCGGCGACTCGCCAGGTCCAAGCAACCCAATTGCGGCGCGGGAGGCCGCTGGGCTGTCCGGCGCTGCCGAAGAGGAGGCCGACGGCCGTCCCGACGAAGGCGGCGACGCAGACGTAGAAGACGGCCGCGGAACCGATGCCTGCATCGAGGAAGCTGGTGAACTTTTTCGCCTCGATCATACCGTTCACGCCGAAGGCGAAAAACAGGAAGGCGACGAATGCCGCGGTGCGCAGCGCGGGCGGCGCGGCCAGCGAACGCGCCAGCGGCCACAGACCGGCGACGAGGACAACGCCAGCAGCAAGCTGCGTTAGAAACAGGGCTTGAACCGAAACTCCGCTGGGCAATACGGCGGGGTGGAAATGAAGGATGGTTGTCACGACGCCGCTGAGAAACATGGCGGCCAGGAAGGCGAGCCAGCAACCGATTAGTTTCAGAAGGTCTTTCATGATTCATCCTCGGGGAGCCGGGCTCGGGCTTGCCGCGCCCACACCAGTTGGGCCTCCATGCCTTCGATCCCCGACTGGAAGGCAAGCAGGCCGGTGTTGATGGGGATCGTGGCGGCTAGACGTGCGTAGCCGTTGCGTAGTTCTTCGATGTAGGCGCCCAGAGTCCGCTCGAGCTGGTCGAGAAAGCGCAACGCGGTCGAACGGGGAACGTTGCCGTCCATGAAGGCAAAGCGCAGCATGAGCTCGGGCATGTGCCAGATGATGTCGTCGCGGCTCACCGCCCGGCTGAGACGCTCCAGGAGCGCAGCTTCTCCCGCCATAGTCAGTTGAAAGACCCGCCGGCGGCGGCGATCGCCCGCGCCGCTTCCGGACCGGGTGGCCGCCGCGATCCAGCCACGCTTCTCGAGCCGCTTGAGAGCCGGATAGATCGCTCCCGGACTGTCGCTGAAGTGGCGCATCGCCGTGGTCGCGAAAGCCTTGCGCAGGTCGTAGCCCGACTGGGCCTGCTGCTTGATCAACCCGATGAGGGCCAGTTCCAGGATGGAGATTCTGGTCATCGCACTGAAGCGACTATAGTACGAGCAGTACTATCTGTAAAGCCCCGTTTTCGATGAATTTATTGTTTCTTTTCGCCCTGAAAGGCCGTCACGGCCGAAGCAAAGGTCTGATCGTAGAAGAACCGGCCCAGGCCGATGGTGAACAGCCAGCAACCATAGAGTGCGTGCTCAAAACTCGAGGCGGCCAGAGAGCCGGTTTCGGCGTAGCGCCACGCGAAGAGCAGACCGCCAATGAAGGTGAGCACCGGAGCGAGCCGGTTGCGGAAGACAATGTGCAGAAACCCGAAGGCCGCCGCGCTGGCGAGGATGATCGCCCACCGGCCGGGGAACAGGCCGCCGTAACGCTCGAAGAAGAAGGCACGATAAAGCAGTCCCTGGGGATAGACGGAAAGCACGGGGTAGGCCACCATTACGACGGCCCAGAAGACGGGATGCCGGCGCACGAGATTCCACTCGCGGTTCGGCGCATACCGGCGCATGCCGAGCCAGAGCAGGAAGGCGACGACCCCAAAGACCGCCAGCATCGCAGGCAGACGGCCGGTCAACTGGCCGGCATTCCATAGGCGCGCGCGATCGAATTGCGGGTCGCGCAGCATCTGCCACAGAGCGTAGCCCGTAACCAGCCACAGGATCGGAAGGGCTGGCACGCGTACCGGCGAAAAGCGATAGGCGAGCGGCAGCGCAACAAAGAGCGCGATGCATTCCAAGACCAAAAGGGCGTGCGGCACGTCGGCAAGAGCGGTTCCAGAGTTAGAGTGCTATAGCGAGCGTGGTTCAAGGTGGCTCTTTCTTAAGGAAAGAGCCACTTGGCCTCAGTGGCTTCTGGGTACAGCAACTCTGGAACCGCTGTAGACTCCGCTTCCCAGCATACGGCGCGCAACGTGCCGGCCAGGTAAACATCCACGCCACGATCGACGCCGGGGCGTGGGCGGCGCCGCCGCTCGCGATCCGGTCACTCCCCTACTGTTTCTGTTTCATCTCCTTCGCCAGCACCTGGCGATACAGGTCGCACTGCGGCCCGCGCAGCGGGCCAGTGCTCACCACTCCCAGGCCATCCTGCGTGAAAATCAGATAGCGCTGCGATTCGTCGACCTTGGGCCAGGAGGTCCGGCCCTCGGAGTTGGGGTCACCGGTCTTCCACCCCAACGACGAAGACCCGTCGTTGGGGTCCCCGGTCTTGGCGAAGTTCGTCCAGTAGGTCCCCACCAGGTCCGCGAGTTTGAAGTCGATGGGCCCGAAATTGCCGGAGATGTTACCCGACTTGGGATAGAAGCCGAAAACGTAGGGCACTTCGGAAGTGTGCAATGCCCCCTGCGCCTCCTGCCCCGGGATGGCGTGGTCGAACTCGTACAAATAGGTAGGGTTGTGCGCCGCTGCGTGCCACATGGCCTCGGTGGTGACCGGGCAATGGAACTCGTTGTCGGCTTCCCATTGGATTCCCGCGGAGCCATAGAGCGGATCGCTCGTTCCCTGGCCGCCATCGGCCAGCCCGTAGAGCGCCAGGGCCTGGGGCGCGAGCTCTCCCGTCGCGTCCTCGATCTCCTTGGTCAGATCGCCGCCCGGGGCGCTGCCAAACTCGCGCGAGGTGACGCCGAGGAGCAACGGGATCGGCGCCTCCTGCCCCGATTTGAAGATCCCGGCGGGCGAACCCGGCAACACGTATCCATCCACAGTAGGTCCCCTGGGGGCGCTGCCCCACTGAATCTTGGCTGCTTTGGCGATCAGATCTTTGGCTGCCACCTTGCGGAGAAACTCGATCGGATCTGCGCCCGCGGGGATGGAGAACTCCGCCGCGAAATCCCGCCCAGCCTGTTCGGCGCGGTCGCGCGGCATGGGCGCCGGATAGAGCGGCGCTCCGCTCTCGCCGATCGCTTTGTGGAAGAGTCCGCGGGCCAGCGGCGAGGCAATCAACATGCCGATGTTCATGGAGCCGGCCGACTGCCCGAAGACCGTGATGTTGTTGGGGTCGCCGCCGAAGTGGGCGATGTTGTCGCGCACCCAGTGCAGGGCCAGGATCTGGTCCATGAGACCGTAATTGCCCGAGGCGTGGTGCGGCGACTCGCGCGTCAGCTCGGGATGCACGAAGTAGCCGAGAACGTCGAGGCGGTAGTTGATGGTAACAATCAGCACGCCGTGATCGAGCAGCGTGCCGTCGCTGTAGAGCGAGCCCGTACCGGAGCCGCCCAGGTTCGCGCCGCCGTGGATCCACATCATGACGGGAAGCGGACTCTTTGCCGGCCAGGCCGGCGTGATCACGTTGACAAAGAGGCAGTCTTCCTGGCCGGTTTGCGAATCGTGCCGGTTCCAATCGCCCAGATCGGGCTGCGTGCACGACGCGCCGAAAGCATTTGCGTCACGAATGCCGCTCCATTTCTTCTTGGCGACGGGCGCGCGCCAACGCAGGCGCCCGACCGGCGGCTCCGCGTAGGGAATGCCGAGGAACTCGGCTCCGCCGCTCGCGCGAGCGACACCGCGCACCTGCCCCGCGGTTGTCTTTACAACGAAAGTATCGTCCTCGGCGTGAATGGGGAAAACGGCCGCCAGGAGAATCGCAGCCGCAAATGCCAAAGCGGCCCGCTCGACGAACCGGCGACAGGGATGGGAAACACAAGCTGGATGGAACACGCGTTCTCCTTTGAGCCAAACGGCGACAGAGAATTCTATCAGGACCGCAATGCACGCAACCCGCCTCGGAATGAGCCTGTATCCTGGCTGGGGCGCGGCGGAACGGGCTGGCCGGCGCGGTTCTTCGACTGGCAGCCCGCGGCTGGGGGAAGCGGAGCGATGATGCGCTGGTTGGGCCGGTGGTTGTTGCGCGTGCTGGTGGCGTTCGCGGCGGTTTCGCTCGCGGCCTTTGTGGTCGACTGGACGGTCTACAAGTTGCGCGGGTCGCCCCACTCCACCGTTGTCGTCAGCCGGTTCATGGTCGTTCCACTCAAAGGGGAGAAGACGGAGTACGACTACCTGGGCACGGCGAACCTCTCCTGCGCGGTGGCGCTGTTTCCTCAGGGCGGCCAGGACCCCTGCTGGCATCTCCGGCGCAATCCGAACCAGTGGGAGAACGTGGGAACGCCCGCATACTGAGCGCAGAAGAAGGCGCAGGCAAAGGTTTTCCCGGCCGCTTTCCGGCTGCGGTAAACATGAGTCGGTGATGAGAGTCACCACTGGATAAGGAAAACGCGGCTAGGATCGAAAAGTATTTCTTCGGAACGCCATGTACAGCCGCACACAAAACGAGAACGGCAGCTATAACTCGCGCTGCCTCGATTGCTTTATGACGATCGCCTCGTGCGTGGAGACGGAGCAGGAATTGGATGCCCGTGAAGCGCACCACCTGTGCCCGGAGAAGGTGCTGGCGCAGTTGCTGGCGCAGGAAAGGGCCATCGAGGCCCGAGCGCTCCGCAACTAGGCGCAGTTACACCCCTTGCACTGTCCCCGCTGAGGCTTCGATAGCGAACCTTTCGTTCGCCTAGGGGGCGAATCTGGCTCAGCGGCCTCCGCCGGTCTCCAGGAAGATAAATGCGTTCCCGTCGGGATCGTTGACGAAGACCAGCTTGCCGTTGCGTTCGGCGGTCACTCCCGCGTTCTCCAGCCTCTCCAGCGCCTTGCGCGCGTTGGCCACGGGAAAGAGAAACTGCGGCCGGGAGCCCTGGCGCGCGGGACGAAACGTCAGATGCAGATCGGGCGAGCCCGGTGCGGTCAGGCGCACGTTGCCGTTCATTTCCCCGGCCTCGAATCCGAGATCGACGTAGAACTCCTTCATCGCGGCCCCGTCTTGCACCGGCAAATCGATTCCCATCAACTCCTCCGATACGCGGTCCATGCCAAGGTGCTGCCCATGATCGAGTGTGTGCCGGGAGCCGGGCATGTACTGCGTGAACTCGGTGACCCGGCCTTCGGGATCGTTGAACGACACGATGAGATTGCCCGCGGCGCCCTTTCGTACCGGCGAGGGATTCAGGCTCTCCGACACGTAGTACTTCTGCAACCGGTCCAGATCGCCGGCCTCGAAGCAGACGTGCATCCAGCCGAGCGGCTGCCCAGCATCGGCGCGCGGATAAAGCTCGATGTATTGGCGATCGTTGACTTTGATGAAGACCTCGCTGGTCGCGCCGCCGCTCGACATCGAGAATGCCACCTGGTACCCGAGCTGGTTGAAGAAGGCGGTCTCGCGGTTGAGATCGCTGACGCGAAACGCGATGTGCGCGATGCCGGTGATCCCCTCCCCCGCCGCCGGGGGCTGCGCAATCGCGGCCGCCGAACAGGCGCAAGCGATCGCCAGCGCCGAGATCCAACGCAAGCTGGTTGTCATTTCGTGACCCTCCACGGCCCGAAGGCCAGAATCACCAGGCAACAAAAGTGCTGCAACGGAGTCTCAGGCGTAGTCCTGCCGGAACGGCGTGAAGATGTCGAGCACCTCCGACGCCTCGACGGCCGAGGCGGCGTGCTCCACGCCGCCATCCACAGCGACGCTGTCGCCCGCGCGCATCTCCCAGCTTTTGCCCTCGGCCTCAAACCGGACGTGGCCGCGCACGACGTACACCATCTGGTGGTGCGGATGGCTGTGGCGAGCACCCTTCCATCCCTTCTCGAGGGTGTGGCGCACAAGCATCAGGTGCTCGTTGTACGCGAGCACTTGGCGCACCATGCCCGGCTCGGGCGTGGTGGTCTTGGTGGCGCCGGTCGCGATGTAGATGACTCCGGTCTCGCTCATAACTCCCCATGCAGATTTTAGAGCACGCGTTCGCTGCCGTCCGGCCGCAATTCAGAGATTGAGAAGATAGACCGGCGCGACCGATGAAAGCGCGGCTCCAACTTGCAGGGCGAGTACGCCGAGCGCCTGCCTGGGCGCTCGGGGCAGCCACTTGATGGCAAAGAACGCCAGTACGGGCAGTTGTCCGGCCATCAGCAACTGCCAGATATGCGCGGCGGCGCCTTCGTCGGCCTCGTGAGCCGCTCCGAACAGCACGATGCGGCCGATCACGACCGCCAGCGCCGCGAGCGACATCGCGACAGGAAGAAACGCGCTCGGATGCCTGAAGATGTCAGCGAACGAACGGGAATCCTGATTCACTTTGCCTCCTTGGTTATGCTGCCTGTTCTCTGTTTCCAGCGATCAACTCGTCCCTTCCACCGGGTGAACGATGAGCGCCCCCCTTGTCCCTGTTCCCTTGCTCCCTGTCTTTTTCACCGGTTCAGCCAGCCGCCATCCACAACCAGAATATGACCGTGAATATAATCGCTCGCCGCCGAGGCCAGGAAGACCGCCGCGCCGGCCAGGTCTTCGGGCTTGCCCCAGCGGCCGGCGGGGATGCGCTCGAGAATCTGCCGCGCGCGCACAGGGTTGCTCTGCAGCGCCTCGGTATTGTCCGTAGCCATGTATCCGGGCGCGATAGCGTTCACGTTCACGCCTTTCGGGGCCCACTCGTTGGCGAATGCCTTGGTGAGCTGGCCGACTCCGCCCTTGGCCGCGGCGTAGGCCGGCACCAGGATACCCCCTTGAAAGGTGAGAAGCGAGGCGATGTTGACGATCTTGCCCGATCCGCGCGCGAGCATGTGCCGCCCCGCGAACTGCGTGAGGCGGAAGACGCTCGACAGGTTCACGTCGATCAGCGCCTGCCAGTCCTCTTCGGAGTATTCAGCGGCGGGCGCGCGGCGAATGATGCCGGCGTTGTTGACCAAGATGTCGATCGCCCCGAAGCGGCGGACCGTCTCTTCGACGAGGCGCGCGCAAACCGCAGCCTCACCGACATTTCCCGCAAGAGCGATCGAGTCGACGCCCAGAGCCTGCAGCTTGTGCTGCGTCGCCCGGGGGGCCGAGCTGGAGCCATGCACGGCGACATTCGCGCCGGCCTGGGCCAGCGCAACCGCGATGGCGGCGCCCAATCCGCGCGAAGAGCCCGTGACCAGGGCCGCTTTGCCTTTGAGGCTGAAGGAATCGAGGATCAGGGGAATAGAGTCCTTTCCGGCTTGCACCAGAACGTGAATCTCTCTCCCCCTATTATCTCTGAGCGTTCCCGCCAGCCGATCCCTTGCGCGTCAACCCGCCGCTGCAGCGGGTTTGGCATCGAGCGGAAGCGGCGCCGGCGTGAACCCGCGCTCAATGGCCATCATGCCCGCCTTCAGAAAGCCCAGCGTGTGCGCCATGCCCGCGTGCCACGGCGCGGAGCAAGTCATTTGCGGGGCGTGGTCGGGAATCACGACGCCGTCGAAGCCGTTCTTGTGGAGCAGATACAGGATGCGCAGCATGTCCACGTCGCCGTCGTCGATAAACGTCTCGTGGTAGTGCGGCGCTTTGCCGCTGATGTTGCGGAAGTGCACGTAGGCCAGGCGATGCTGGCTGCTGTATCGCTCTACGGTCTGGTAGATGTCGCCCTCGGTCATCTCGGCCAGCGTCCCCAGGCAGAACTCGAGCAGGTTCGAAGGGCTGGGGGAAATGTCGATCAGGCGCTGGTACATTGCCTGCTGATAGACGAGGCGCGGCTGACGACGCATGGTGGGCGTGGGCGGATCGTCCGGGTGAGCGGCCAGACGCACGCCAGCCTGCTCGGCCACGGGCAGCGTCTCTTCCAGGAATCGCTGCAGCCGGCGCCACAGTTCCTCGTGGGAGATCGCGGGCAGGTCGCCCGCCGGGGCGTCCGGATCGACCACCATGTTCCAGACCACTCCGTTGGGGACCGGCGTGTCGACTATTCCGTCCATGCCGACCGACTCCGCGCCGCCGCGCGCGAAGGGACCGCTGATGCGCCCCGCCACTCCGGCGATGGAGAAGTTGTAGCCCAGCGTATGAATCCCCGCCTCGCCCATGGCGCGCAGGATGGCGTGCACATTCCGCATGTGCTGCGCGCGCTTCGGGCCGTCGAGCAGGATGTCGTGCCAGTGTGCGGGATCGATGTTCTCGATGCCCTCCAGCTTCAGCCCGGCAGCTTCGACCTGCTTGCGCAGCGCGATCAGCTCGGCGGCGGTCCAAAGGCGGTTCGGGTCGCCCGCCACGCCCCACGGCTTGTCTTTGCCGCCCGTCGGCTGGTTGTTCGAGGGGTTGGCCTCGCCCTGCCTGAAGTAGTCCACCAGGTGCGCGATCACATGCGTGCAGCCGGCCTGCACGGCGAACGAATAGTACTCGTCGTTGAGCATGTGCCGGTAAAGCCCCAAACCGAGCTTCATGTTCACCCTGCGCCAGTTTAATTCAGAGCGTGCGCGGCGCGGCGAAGGAGCGGCGAACCGCACCATTTTGCTTGCAGTTGGGCGGAAGTTGGTGTAACGTCAAAGACCTGCCGTCGTCCTTCCCCCGCCGGTGCGTCCTGCCGGAGTCTCCCCCTGTTTCAACTTCGGATGGGAAAAACCTGTTCGCGTGGGAGGATTGCCGCGCCGGAGCGTTTCTTGCGGCGCGAAGATAAGCACGAGGATTCACTGGCGGGCCCGCCTCCCCTCCAAGCCAGGGAAAGCCGTCGTGGAGGAGTGCGTTGTGATCGAAGTGCAAGACCAGGTCCTGGCTCAGGCCGCGGGAATCGGGCGGCAGCTCGAGTCAAGAAGTGACCGCCCGACCTTGATACGCAACAGCAGGATACTGATCAGCCTCAGCTTCCTGGGTAGCGCCGTTGCGTTCTGCATCTCGCTTTGCATGGCCTTCCTGGCCTGTTCGTCCTTGTTTCCGCTCCGCTCGATCGACCTCGACACGATCGCGACCGCCGGCCTCTGGGCCATCGGCTCCTGGATCATGGCTGTGGCGTACGTGTTTCTGTGGCGTCAGGGGAAGGTGATGTCGAATTGCTCGGTCTTGCTCGACACCCGCGGGGCGCATTTCCGGCTCGACGGAACGTCGAACCCGACCGAGGTCTTCTTTCCCTGGGACGGGATCGCGGAAGTGCGCCATAAACGCATTCCGGAGGCCGAGAAGTTCACCATCCTGGGCACCGACACGAGAACCATCACGTTTACGTCCTACGGCTTCTACCGGCCCAAGAAGGTGGCGCGCATGATTGCGGCCCGCGCAGGACTGCCTTTGCTGAGGGGCTGAGGCCAAGGTTCACGTCTCGCGCTGAGCGCGTTTGCCTGCTGTCGAATCCGCTTACCCGGCCTGCGGCCAGCGGGTTCAGCTGCCGAATACAATCAATGCTGCCACCCAGTGCACAAGAATCCTGCCGAGGGCGGTCCGAGAGAATGAGCAGCATCATCGGCGCCGAAGGAGCCCGGGGATGTTTATCAAGCCGTGACTGACGGGTTGGCGGTAAACCGACCGGAACTCGAAAAAAGGGCGCCTGGGCAAGATCCCAAGGGACGCTCGCTGAGTGACTCGGCGATTTTCCACCCATCGACGAGTGGCACCGTAACGGGAGCGGATTGGTCGAAGTTGACGGCTAGCAAAAGGCAGGGTCACCTCAAACAAAGCCAGCCCCGATGAGGTGACCCGATATTTCGGCCTGCGATGTGCCGAGCAACACTCTGTACACGA
The DNA here is from genome assembly GCA_049514795.1 of Occallatibacter sp. Taxonomy (GTDB): domain Bacteria; phylum Acidobacteriota; class Terriglobia; order Terriglobales; family Acidobacteriaceae; genus Telmatobacter. Next base: position 11,258 of record JBEKUS010000014.1, on the reverse strand, counting down.
TCAAGTTGATGTTCAAGCCGTCCCCTTCCGCAGTGGTCGACGACGAAAGCTTGAGGCCTTCAGCCGCTGGCTGGCAGACTTCTGAATGAGACTCCTAATCTCGTGGCTGCCAGTCAGCGATGCTCCTCCTCTTCAAGGCGAGAGAAAAACGGATCGAGAGAAATACGATGCGCCACGCCAATATCAAAGCCCGGTGCTGCAGGGTTGCCCGGCTCGCTGCCACCCAGAATCATGTAGAGATCAAGTCCACCGGGGAGATGAGAGCTCGGCCCTGGGACCCCGATCCGCTGAAACGGACCGATGGTTGTCCCTGTTTCCTGTATCTGCAGTGAGAAAGTCTCCAGAACGCTGCAGTCTGGCTGCATCGCATAGGATTTTCCAACTAGCTTACCGTGCATCTGGCCGCCGCCCGCGTTGAGAATGAGCCAGCCGGTTCCGCCTCCATGGCCGTCGTAGGTGTGGGCGCCCACCCAGTACATAGGGATCGGGCCCGCAGGGAAACCCATACCCGGAAACACCCTCGACAGGTCGATGTAGCCGCTGCCGGACATTGTGTACGTGCCGCGAAGGTCCCAGTTCGTCCAATTGCTGCAATTCTGTGCGCTGGCAACCGACGAAGCCGCCAAAACGCAGGTCAAACACAACGCTACGAGAACAGTCCGCTTCATGATGTCCCTCCCTCTGTGATTCGGCTGCGTATAAGCAGCCTCTGGGCGAGCATTTTCGTCCCCCGCCGGGAGAATGGAAATAGACCGCGTCTTAATTCGTCCTTGAATTTCGCCTACGGTGCAAGTCATTGTTGGAGAGTTGGTTATCACTGTACCTGCGCTGAGTTCGGCGTATACTGCGAGTTGCTGGTGCTGTATGAACCGCACAATGCCCCGTATCGTCCGCTTTGGCCCATACGAAGTTGACCTGCCGGCCGGCCAACTTTGCAAACGCGGGACAAGAATCAGCCTCCATGACAAATCCTTCCAGGTTCTGGCTGCACTGCTCGAAAATCCCGGAGAAGTGGTCACCCGCATGGAGCTGCGCAAACGGCTCTGGAGCGACGAGGTATTCGTTGATTTCGAGAACAACCTGAACACGGCGGTGGCCCGTTTGCGCGAGGCGTTGGGCGATTCGGCCGAGCATCCCCGCTTCATTGAGACTCTGCATAAACGCGGGTACCGGTTCTTGGAGAATGTCTTCGAACCGTCACAGCCACGTCCAAGAAAGGCAACGAAGCGGGCCAGATTGGTGGTGCTCCCGTTCCTCAACTTGAGCGGCGATCAATCTCAGGAGTACTTCAGCGACGCGATGACGGACGAGATCATCACCGCGCTGGCAGCTCTGGCGCCCGAACAACTGGCTGTCATCGCCCGCACGACGGCGATGCACTTTAAGAATGGCCAAAAGGATATTGCACAGATCGGTGGTGAATTGGATGTCGACTACGTCGTGGAAGGCGGTGTTCATAGGAACGAGGATCGTGTCGGAATCAACGTGCAGCTCATCCAGGTGAGCGACCAGACGCACCTTTTCGCCAAAAGATACGACACCGAGTTGCGCGACCTTTTCAACGTGCAGGGCTGTATCGCTCAGGCTCTCGGCGCGCGCTTAAACATCATCCCGCCACCGGCTATTGCCAGCGCTCGGCTTCGCGCCGGTCGCCCCCGGCGAAAGCCAACCGAAGATCTCGCTGCCTACGATGCCTACATTCGAGGTCGCTACCATCTTTCCCGGTGGACGCCGGACGATATGTCGAAAGCCAAGCAGCTGCTGGAGGAGGCAATCGCGCGCGACTCCCGGTTTGCGCTCGCCTACGATGCCTTGTCCGAAATCTACTGGTGGATCGGTTTCCTGGGAATGGCGCGACCGAAAGACGCGTTCTCTGCGGGCGTCTTTTGTGCGCTGCGGGCGATTGAGACCGACGACACACTTGCCGAGGCGCACTCCATGCTGGGCACCTTCCGCAAGGAACTCGACTACAACTGGCCGGAGGTCCAGCGCGAAATGAACCTGGCGTTGGACCTGGACCCGGTTTCGCCGGTCGTGCGGTTCCGCTACGCACTCAGCGGACTCATGCCGCATGGGCGCTTAGGCGAAGCCGAGGCGCAGATGGAGCGCGTTCTCGAGTCCGATCCCCTGTCCCCGCTCATGCGGGCCTGGCTCTGCGCGATGCTCTATTTCGGGCGCCATTACGAACGAGCCATGGAGCAGCTCCGTGTGTTGATCCAGTTCGATCCGTCCTATTACCTGGGCTACTTCGTAGCCGGGCAGGTTCTGTCCGCCCAAGGTGTGTTTGTTGAGGCCATCGCGAGTCTGCGGAAGGCGGCCACTCTGTCTGGCAATTCCCCGTTGGTTCTGGGCTGGCTGGGCATGTCATTAGCCAAAAGCGGGGACATCGTCGGAGCGCAAGAGGTGCTCGCCGGTCTTCACAATGCCGCCACGCAAACCTATGTACTGCCGACAAGCTTCGCCTGGATTCACCTCGGCCTCGGGGAAATCGACCAAGCGTTCACCTGGATGGAGCGGGCGATCGAGGACCGCGATCCCATCATCGTCCCGATCAAGAGCTTTCCGTTCCTCGACCCGCTGCGCAGCGACCCGCGCTACACGGCGCTCCTGCGCAAAATGAACCTGCAAACTTGAACAGGGATGAGTGAAGTTCAAGCGTCTTTACCGTTGCCACTCGCCACTTCGTTTTCTGCACGTACGCCCTGGCACACGGAAATCTCGATCCACCCCAATTATTGACTTCAGGTCAACGCACTCATCGAGCCGGCATGCAAGCAAGTTTCAGGTTCCGGGCGAGTGGTCACCTTCCTGTCAATTACTCCCGAGTGAACAAAATCACCGCTGGAGGGGCTTTCCGTACCTGGCGGCCATTAGCATCCTTTCGGGACGGGCCCACGTGGCGGCATAATGTCGTACCGGGCGGCAGCATAACACTGTATCCAGCATTCAGCGGTGGTTCTGCGGCTCGGCGAGGAGCGTCCTCAGCCGATTCTCGATGTCCTTCGGAGAGGTCTCACCCTGGAACCGTGCGCGCACCACACCATCCCGATCGATCAGGAACGTGAGCGGCAGTCCCAGCACGCCTCCGTAGCGCGCAGCCAGGCGCTCGTCGCCCAGGGCGTTGGGATAGCTGAGCCCGAGGCGCTCGACGAGTTGACGCGCAGGAGCGGCGCCGTCGTCCATCGAGATGCCGATCACCTGGAATCCCTGCCCCTCGAACTGCCGCTGCCAGCCGTCAAGAACCGGCATCTCCACCTGGCAGGGCGCGCACCACGTAGCCCAGAAGTTCAGCAGCACCACCTTGCCGTGGTAGCTGGAGAGCCGAAGCGTCTGCCCCTTGAGGTCCACGAGACCGAAGTCTGGCGCTCTTTTGTTCAGGAGATCCTGAGCTGCAAAAGCCACGTGCGCGCCACAAACCGCGATCAATATCCCGACCGCTGCGGCGAGCAGCCTGCGGCCTGAAGTGGGCGCCGCGGCCGGCTCCGCACTGGCGGCTCTATCGCCCGCTCTCAACGGGGAACCCCTTGTTGACCCAGTCGTCGCCGAAGTTGCCGGCCAGGTAGAGGACCTTCACGCGCGTGAATCCCATGCCCACGAGAAGCTGGTAGGCAGGACCAACGTTCGGGCAGCGGTTCCACGGGCAGCAGCCGCAATAGAGAACGATGAACGTCGAGTGCGGCAGAGACGCGACGCGCCCGCGCAACATTGCGATGCCTTCGCTCTGCGAGCCGGCCCCCGCGTATTCCGCGCCCGGAATATGCGCCTGCGCGAACATCAGGCGCGAGCCCACCTGCAGGACCAGCGGCTTCTCGGCTCCCCGCGACTCGAGGAGCCGGTTGAGTTCTTCGGGCAGGATCAGATGTGCGCTCGGAATGGTGAACGCGCTCGCCGGCTGAGGCGCTGCCCACTGGGCGGCGGCGCGCGCCGGACCCATCGCAAGACACAAAGAAGCCAGAGCGGCAATGAGGACCGCTCGTCGTCTCAGGCCAAATCGCATTGGGAATTCTCCGCATCCAGTGTAATGCGGAGAGGACCGGGCTCCCGGCGCGCCAAGAAAGCCGCCTAAATTGAAAACGCCAGAGACCGAAGCCTCTGGCGTCTCAATCTTGACGATCATGTAGTACAACCGGCTGTCGCGTCCCCCGGCTCCCCCAGCGGCGAACCTGCAGCTCTCGCTGCCGCTCCTTCCACTGGCTGCGCCGGCTTGCTCACCTTCGGCTTGCGCCGACTGCTCTGCACTCCGGCTCGACCGGCGGCCGACTCTCCCGGCTCGGATCGGCGTGGCTTCGCTCGGCTCGACCGGTGGCAAACCCCCGACTCGCATCGGTTGTTTCGCGCTTCCGATCGACCGGCGGCGATCCATCCGGCTTGCGCCGAACAATCCCTCCACCGGCAAGGCCGGCGATCAACTGCCGACTCACACCGGGTTTTGATCCTTCAGCTCGGCTGGTTGAACAACCTCCGGCTTTCGCCGACTGTTGTTGCGGCCTCGGGCTCGCACCCGCTGCCGCCGCAACCGCCAGTTCGCACTGGCCGTTGCCTCCTTAGCCAAACCGGCGGTGAACCTCCGACTCGCATCGGCTGTTTCACCCTCCGGCTTTGCCGGTTTCACACCACCCGGCTTGCGCCGCGTGGCCCTACCTCCGGCTGGGCCTTCAATGCGCCCCTTGTTTCCACCGAACCTTGCATCGCCGGCTTAGCCGTCGATGAGTATTCGATTTCCCCCGGTTCGCGCATTCTCCGAATCTGCCAGTCAAACAACTTCCGGCTTTCACCGGCTTTTGCATCCCCTGGCGCGGCCAGCGATCCCTCCGCGGCTTTCGCCCCGGGTTTCACCTTCTGGCTGGGCTGGCGGCGATCTTCCGGTTCTCACCGGCTTTTCGTTCCACCAACCGTTCCGGCAACCAACTCCCGATGCCCCACAGGGTCATCAGTTGAATGAGACAGTACGTCCGTTAAATCTGTGGATGCAAGTGCAAAAATCAAGTTAATTTGTGGATTTCACCAGGGTTGGTGCACAAATGGATCATTCGTGGCGCCGGCGCCGGTTTCCCCGGGCGCCAGGGCAGACAAGCGGCGCCTCCGGCCCTTCAATCGTGCCCGGCGCCGCTCAGAATCGCGTCGATCCGCGCAAGCTCTTCGCCGGAGAAGCCGAGGTTGGCCAAAGCGGCCACGTTCTGCTCGATCTGCTCTACCCGGCTGGCGCCGATGAGCGCCGACGTCATGCGGACGTCGCGCAGAACCCACGCCAGAGCCATCTGCGCCAGCGATTGCCCGCGCTCGCCGGCCAGTTGGTTTAAGGCCCGCACCTTGGCGAGCCGGCCCTCGTCGATGTCGCGCCTCTTGAGAAAGCTGTGCGGCTTCGCGGCGCGCGCGTCGGCGGGAATGCCGTTCAGGTAGCGGTCTGTGAGCAGTCCCTGCGCCAGCGGACAGAAAGCGATCGCACCCACTCCTTCGTTCCCCAGTACGTCGAGCAGCCCTCGCTCCGGCGCGCGTTCGAACATCGAGTACTTGGGCTGATGAATGAGGCAAGGCGTGCCGAGCTCGCGAAGGATCTTGACTGCCGCGGCGGCTTGCTCGGGATTGTAGTTCGAGATCCCGGCGTAAAGCGCCTTCCCGGAGCGCACCGCCTGGTCGAGCGCCCCCATCGTCTCCTCGACCGGCGTCTCCGGATCAGGACGATGCGAGTAGAAGATGTCGACATACTCCAGGCCCATGCGTTCCAGGCTTTGGTCGAGGCTGGCCAGCAGATACTTCCGCGATCCCCAGTTCCCGTACGGGCCGGGCCACATGTCGTAGCCCGCCTTGGTGCTCACGATCAGCTCGTCGCGATAGGGCTTCAGGTCGAGGCGCAGGATCTCGCCAAAGTTGAACTCGGCGCTTCCCGGCGGCGGGCCGTAGTTATTGGCCAGGTCGAAGTGGGTAATGCCGAGATCGAATGCCCGGCGCAGCATCGTCCGCGCGTTCCCGAAATCGTCGACCCCGCCGAAGTTGTGCCACAGGCCCAGGGAGATGGCGGGCAGACGGATGCCGCTCCGCCAGCACCGGCGGTACTGCATGGAGTCATAGCGGTTTTCGCTCGCCGCGTACAAAGCAGCCTCCTTTAGGAGATCCTCCTGCAGGATGCTAGCTGAGGACTCCCCGGACCGCAACCTCCTTGCGGCCGTCCGCGGGCGGGGGCACGATGCTGCCCTCGACCGGCACGCCATCGACAGTCAACGCGATCCGGTTCCCGGTCCCCTTGCGCTCGATGGCGATCTTGTAGGTCACTCCGCGGAAAACCCGCGTGGCGGTGAACCCGGGCCAGTTCGAGGGAATGACGGGGGCAATCTCCAGACCGTCGTACGTGGGACGCACGCCCAGGATCCACTGCGAGATGGCGCAATAGTTCCACGCCGCCGTGCCCGTCAGCCAGGAGTTCTTGGCCTCACCGAAGGCGGGCGCGTCCTTGCCGGCGATCATCTGCGCGTAGACGTACGGCTCGCAGCGGTGCACATCGCTGATCTGTTCCCGCGCCGAGGGGTTGATGCGCAGGTAGTAGTCGTACGCCTGGTCGCCGTGGCCTAGCCGCGTTTCCCCGATCATGACCCACGGGTTTACGTGGCAGAACACGCCGGCGTTCTCTTTGTATCCCGGCGGATAGGACGAAATCTCGCCCAGGTGGAGGTAGTACCGGGTGTACGCCGGCTGATGCACCACGATTCCGTGCTTCGTGGCCAGGCGCCGGCCAACGGCCGCCAGGGCCTTGGCAGCGCGACCATCTTCGACGCCGATACCGGCCAGGGTACAGAAGCCGTTCGACTCGATGAAGATCTGTCCCTCCTCGCACTCCTTCGAGCCGATCTTGCGCCCAAAGTGGTCATAGGCGCGCAGGAACCACTCGCCGTCCCAGCCGTGCTCCGCAATCGTCTTCAGCATCTTTTCGACCTCGGCGAGGTAGCCGCGCGGATCCTCTCCGCGGTGGGCGGCGATAGCGGCAAGCTCGCGGACCGAGTGCACAAACAATCCGGCGATGAAAACCGATTCCGCCACCTTGCCATCCCGGTTGGTCGTGGTCTGGAACGACATCCCGGGCGTGTCGGAGAAGCAGTTGAGGTTCAGGCAATCGTTCCAGTCGGCGCGGCCGATCAGCGGCAGTCCATGCGGTCCCAGCCGTTCCAGCGTGTAGCGGAAGCTGCGCTCGAGGTGGTCGAAGAGCGGCGCCTCGGTGCCCGGCTTGTTGTCGTAGGGCACCGGCTCGTCCAGGATGCTCCAGTCGCCGGTCTCCTTCAGATAGGCCGCGACGCCGAGGATCAGCCAATGCGGATCGTCGTTGAATCCGCTACCGATGTCGTTGTTGCCGCGCTTGGTCAGCGGCTGGTACTGGTGATAGGCCCCGCCGGTCTCCAGTTGCGTGGCGGCCAGGTCGAGGATGCGCTCCCGCGCCCGCGCCGGCACCATGTGCACGAATCCGAGCAGGTCCTGGTTCGAGTCGCGGAACCCGAGCCCACGGCCGATGCCCGACTCGAACAGCGACGCCGAGCGCGACAGATTGAACGTGGCCATGCACTGATACGCGTTCCAGATGTTCACCATGCGGTTGGTGTGAATGTCGGGCGTGTTCACCTGGAAGATGCCCAGCAGCTTGTCCCAATGCTCGCCCAGCCGCTCGAATGCCGCATCGGCCTCCGCGATGCTCAGGTATTTCGCGATCGTCGGCTTGGCCGCTTCCTTATTGATGATCTGGCTGCCGGGCGGATCGAACTTCCGGTCCGCCGGATTCTCGTGATAGCTGAGGACAAACAGGATCTGCCGCGCTTCCCCGGCCGCCAGTTCGAGATTGACCTGATGGACGCCAACCGGCGCCCAGCCATGGGCGATCGAGTTGGTGAGCTGCCCTGCAGCCACCGCGGCCGGCGCGTTCCAGCCGCGGTAGGGGCCAAGAAACGCGTCGCGAGCGGTGTCGAACCCTGAAGTCTTCTCGGAGCACGCGAAAGCGGCAAAGTGGTTCCGGCGTTCCCGGTATTCGGTCTTGTGGTAGATGACCCCGTCCACCACCTCCACTTCGCCAATGTTGTAGTTGCGCTGGAAGTTGGTGGCGTCGTCCTGCGCGTCCCACAGGCAGAACTCGACGCCGGCGAAGACCGAGACCTGCGCCCGCCCGGCCCGCTGGTTGGTCACCGTCAACTGCCAGATCTCCAGGTTCTCGTCGAGCGGCACGAAATAGCGCGTGCGGGCCTCGATGCCGGCGAATGTGGAGCCGATGACCGTGTAGCCCATTCCATGGCGGCACGAGTAACCCTCGGCGGCGTGCTGTGTCGGCTGCCAGGAGGGCGACCAGAACGCGCCGGACTCCGCGTCGCGCAGATAGATATAGCGGCCGCCGAAATCCAGGGGAGCGTTGTTGTAGCGGTAGCGGGTCAGGCGGCGCAGGCGCGCGTCGCGATAGAACGAGTAGCCGCCCGCGGTGTTGGAGATGATGCCGAAGTATTGCTGGCAGCCGAGGTAGTTGATCCACGGGAGCGGCGTGTCGGGCTGTGTAATGACATACTCGCGGTTTTGGTCATCGAAATATCCGAACTTCATTTGCCATTCCTTTTCCGACCCGGCGAAACGGAGAAGCTTTCCTTTCCTGAAAGAACGTGCTGAAACGTTTTTGCAGAGCGGGAACTGATACTCTTGAAAGCGAAGCGCGATTATACCCGATGAAACTGAAGGGCAACAAGAGGAGCTCCGATCCCCTTTTGCGGGGCGGCGAACCGACCGGTTGCCGGGGTTTGCGCGTATGTGAGAGACTGATCCGTCTTTCTCCCAAAAACAGGCCGTTGCAGCGAATCGAGACAAAAGAAATGACGCGTTCATCGATCCGGAATCCCCGAATCTCCCGTAGCCGCCGGGCATGGCTTCCCGCGCTCTGCGCGGCGGGATTGGCTCTCGGCCCGGCCGCCCCGTTGCATGGCGCCCGCAAGCCGGCGCCGGCCATCAGGGTGGACCAGGTTGGCTATCCGTCTGCCGGCCCCAAAGTCGCGCTCGTCGGCGCCGCGGCCAAAGACTTTACCATCCGGCGGGCCAGCGACGGCGCGGTAGTCCTGCACGGGCAACTCGCTCCCGCCGTGCTCGACCCGCTGTCCGGCGATATGGTTCGGGCGGCCGATTTCTCCGGTCTCAGCGCGCCGGGCGACTACTACGTCCAGGTGCCCGGGGTGGGGCGAAGCTGGACGTTCGCCGTGGGCGACAACATCTATGAGCACGCTTACTACCTGGCCATGCGCGGCTTCTACGGGCAGCGCTGTGGAATGGCGGTGGATCTGGGGCCGGAATTCCCCGGTTATTCCCACCCCGCCTGTCACCAGCACGGCGAGTTCGATCCGAGTTCCGGCGCCTCCGGGCCGCGCGACAACATCGGCGGATGGCACGACGCCGGCGATTACGGCCGCTACATCGTCGACTCCGGCATCGCGACGGGGACCATGCTGTGGGCCTGGGAGATCTACGGCGCCCAGCTTAAGCCGATTCCGCTCAAGATTCCCGAAAGCGGGAACGGCACACCCGACATCCTGAACGAGACGCGCTGGAACCTGAAGTGGATGCTCCAGATGCAGGACACCGACGGCGGCGTCTGGCCCAAGCAGACCAGCGTGCACTTCCCCGGATTTATCGCTCCCGAAGACGACACGCTGCCCAGCGCGGTGATCGGAACCGGCTCCGCGCCCTACAAAAGCACCTGCGCCACCGCCGATCTGGCCGCGGTCGCCGCCATCGCCGCGCGAGTCTACGAGCCCTACGATGCGCAGTTTGCCTCGGAGGCGCTCGAGGCAGCCCGCCGCGCCTGGGTGTGGGCCGAAAAACACCCGGATGTGACGTTCAAGAATCCGCCCGGCGTCTCCACGGGCGAGTATGGCGACTCGAACTGCGCCGACGAGCGCCTGTGGGCCGCGGTGGAGCTTTGGCGCACCACCGGCGAGGCACCCTACCAGCAGTTCTTCCTCGACAACTACGCCGCCTACCTGCCCGATCTCGACTCTGCGCCCGTGGAGAACTGGAAAACCATGGCGCCCATGGCTCTGCGCAGCTATGTGCTCTCGCGGCGCAAGGACGCCGATGCCAGGGCGCTTTCCGTCATCCGCGACCGGATGCTCGCCGCGGCGCACGCCATCGTGGAACGCACCTCCGCCAATCCCTACCACACCAGCATGAAGGCCGGGGATTTTGTCTGGGGCTCCAATGGAGTCGCCGCGCAGTACGGCATGGATCTCGAGATCGCCAACGCGATCTCGCCGAACCCTGACTTTGCCAACGCCGCGCGCGACAATCTCCACTACCTGCTGGGGCAGAACACCTTCTCGCTTTGCTGGGTGACGCAGCTCGGCGAGAACTCGGTCCAGCATCCTCATCATCGGCCCAGCGGAGACAAAAAACAGCCGGGGCCGTGGCCGGGACTGTTGTCCGGAGGACCGAACGCCTCGCGGCAGGATGCCGTGCTGGCGGCGCTGCCCAAGGATCTGCCGCCGGCGAAGATCTACGCCGATGAGACCGCCTCCTATGCCAGCAACGAGATCGCGATCAACTGGCAGGCGACGCTGGTCTTTCTGCTCGCCGCGCAATTGCACTAGCACGCTTTCCAACCCCCGCTCCGGCGGCGGAAGAACAGAGAAGAAGGTCGATACTGGGAGCCTCGATGCAACTTCACGCTTTGGATATCGCAATCGTTGTGACGTACATGGTCTTCACCGTGCTTGTGGGCTACTGGGTGTCCCACTACGCTTCGCGGGACATGACCGCCTATTTCCTCGGCGGCAACAAGATGCCGTGGTACGTTCTGGGCCTTTCGAACGCCTCGGGCATGTTCGATATCAGCGGCACTATGCTGCTGGTCTACTGGATGTTCGTCTACGGCCTGAAGAGTGTTTGGGTGCCGTGGCTGTGGCCGACATTCAACCAGGTCTTTCTCATGGTCTACCTGTCGGCTTGGTTGCGGCGCTCGCGGGTCATGACCGGCGCGGAGTGGATCAAGACGCGCTTCGGCACGGGGCGCGGCGCGCAATTGTCACACCTGATCGTCGTCATCTACGCCTTCATCAGCATCATCGGGTTCTTCAGCTACGGCTTCAAAGGCATCGGCAAATTCGCGGCAACTTTCCTTCCCTGGCATCTTTCGCCCAATCAATACGCGCTCATCCTCGTCGTCATCACCGCGATTTACGTCATCAAGGGCGGCATGATCAGCGTGGTGATCACCGAGGTGATCCAGTTCTGCGTGCTGTCGGTGGCCAGCTTCG
>JBEKUS010000013.1:0-48923 GCA_049514795.1 Occallatibacter sp. | reverse complement strand
TTAATCCGAAAAGACAAGTCCAGCAAAGGAAGCGTCCGCGGCAAACGTCTGCAAGCCGCATGGGATGATGCCTTCCTCTGGCAACTCCTGGCTGAGGGAAAATCATGATGCGTTTGCCCTGGCCCGCTTTCGCCGATGCGGGTCGGCGACCGCTCCTTCGCCGGAACTCCGCTTTGTGCGCCCCTGCCGGCGTCTCTCTTTTTCGCGCGGATTTCGCCTCCCGGAACGGTGAAACCGGCGTCCGGCCGACCGCTCCGTCCGGGCGGCTCGCTGGCGGCGAACCCGGAGAGTCTAGGTAACGGTATCATGGTTGGCCGGCCTGAAGCGATCCGCGCGCCCTCCCACCCGGCGCGCCGTACAGTACGAAAGAGACTTCCCCTGCGTACATCCCCAATCGCGGGACGGGGATTCCCGGCATACAGGCTCTGCGCCGCCGGGTTCGTGCACCCCCCTCCTCGCATCCGTCTAATTCGCTTTACTCAAACGTTTTTCACTTGACAACGACAAATTTCGTCGAGTACGGTGTACCGTTATCAAATTTGTGTGACAATCCGCGCGCAGTTCCAAATCAAGTTGACTGAATCGTCCTGCGTGCGGCGGGGTTCCGGGGTTCACCTGAGGTGGGTTTTGCAGGATTCTTTTTCCTGCGCGTGTTTGCCCGGCCTGTTCCGCGATCGCGCGGAGGCAGGCGATCCGGTCGTCCGGTTGCGGCGTCGGCTTGTGTCTGGGCGCGAATGGTGCTTTGACCCCAGCGGCAAACTCGAACTAGCCTCGTGTCGCGCAGGCATCCTCAGACAACCATGCTCGATTGGTCCGGGAGCCCAAAAAGCAGTCGCAGTGAAACCGATTGAAACGGGCTGCGTCCCCTTGCCGACAGCGGAATGCTGGAAGCGGATCGGAACGCGGCCCTGATGCAGGCAAAGGACGATACGGGACCTACAGGACCGTAGCCCATACCCATTCCGGGGACGAGAAACAGATCGGAGGAGAAGGAATGCAAACCACTTTGAACAGATTGACGAGTCCAGTGCGGTCCTTAACGACGGGAACATGGGTTGTCCTGTTCGCCGTCCTGGCCCTTTGCCTTGTTTCCGTGCCCGCCATGGCCACCGGATCCCAGCCGATCGTTGTGAGTGCGAACACAACCATAGGGTACTTCCCTGCTGGCGGCCAGGAGGGAAGTCAGATACCGCTCAGCGATACCTTCGTCGTGGGTGCAAACGGCCATGTCATTGTCACGGACGAATGGGGCGGCGACGTGTTGGAGATTGATCCCACCCAGCCCGCGACCAGCGCCGCCACGAAGCTGGCGGAAGTGAGCAATGTGGGCCCCGCCGCTGTGGATCAGTATGGCAATGTCTATGTCGCCTATGACGGCTATAACGCCAGCATCTTCAAGATTCCTTACAACGCCTCGACCGGCAAATATACCGGCTTCACGACGGCTCCGACAGCCACGTGTCTTGGGACCAACCAGGATACGGCTCCTTGTATCTATGCAACCAGTTTCCAGGCCGTGTTCACGAACGGATCTGGATACGCCGATCTGGTCTTCGACAATTCGGGCAATCTGATCATTGCCACCAGCACGGTTCCAACCGACAACCCCAACACGATCTATCTGTGCAACGCAAGTTGCCAGACCGGCTCCGGTGCGCCCACCAAAATCTATGCCGATCCGAATCCGATCGGCGCGCTGGCCGTCGATCCCTGGGGCAACCTGTTCTTCAGCGATGGCAACAACAGCAAAGGCAAGGCCACGAACCTGAATGAGCTGCCTTATGTTTCGGGGGCCTATGCGGCGGCGCCCACGGTCCTGGAGAGCTACACCAATGCTGCCGGCTACGGCAACGGCTTCAGCGGCGTGGCCATCAATGGAACCGGCACGGTCTATTTCGTCACCAACGCCGATGGCATCTACGCCATTCCGAATACCAAATCGGGCGGTCCCAATCTCGCCGGCACGTACGCGGTGGGCCTGGGCGGCGGTTATGCAATTGCGCTCGACCGGACAGGCAACCTCTATGAGGTGCATTATGTCGGCACGCCGCCATCGGGTGACGCAAACTACGGCGTGGATGAATATTTCTTGAATAATGTCTCGCTCGGTGCGACCACGATTGGCGGCACCGCGACCACGGCATCGGTCAATGTCCTCGACAGCAATGGAGCCTGCACCCCGACTCTGAGCGCATCGCCGGTTGAGTTTGGCAAAGCGACAACCGAATTTGGCATCACGCCCGGCAGCAGTTGCGGAGCCGTCCTCGGAACAGGGAACGGAACGATCAGCCCCGCGCTAGCGCTGGCCGGTAACGGCGCTGCCATTTCGGGGACCATCACCTTCAACGCCGTCGCGGCAGGCGAGCGCAACGCGGCTCTCGTCATCACCGACTCGACCAACAGCGCCACCGGAACGGCTGCCCTGACCGGCGTCGGCCAGAGCGCTGCGGGCGCGGTCGATCCTGGCGTGGCGACTGCCTACAGCACCGGCCTCACCACCCCGACGTCGGTCGTCGCCGATCCGGCTGGGGACATCTTTGTCGCTGACTCCGGCGCAGCCAAGGTCTACGAAATCGCAATGGGATCGAGTTCGTTGACCCAGATCGGCACTGGATTTACTTCCCCCTGCTCATTGGCCTTCGATGCCAGCGGCAACCTGTTTGTCGCCGATAACGGCTTGCCCGGCGTTTATGAAATCGCGAACACCGGCACCACCGGCGCGTTTGTCGCTGGAACGCAGTCGCAAGTCGCCGGTCCCAGCGCCGCACCCGGTGGAACGGCGATCGCCAGCGCCACGGCGCTGGCCGTCGGACCGGACGGAACTCTCTATCTCTCCGACCCGACCAACAAGCGGGTGGTGTATTACAACCTGCTCACCGGTCAGGCGGGCGTTACCTTGGCCACCACCACCAACGGCATTACAACTCCTGCCGGCATCGCCGTCGACGGGTCTGGGAACCTCTATGTTGCGGACTCGAGCGCAGACAAGGTCTTCATCTTCTCCACCGCCGGAGTCGTTTCCTCTGTCACCCCGCCAAATGTCACCACCGCCTCCGGCGTCGCCGTCGATGCCTCGGGGAGCATCCTGGTCTCTGACTCAATATCAGGGAATATCGTTCGCATCCCCGACATCAGCGGAACGCTGACCACTTCCCAGGCGCTCGTCATTGATACCGTTGCGTCGAAATCCGCGTCTTCGCTGTCGATGGACGCGCAGGGCGGCCTGTACGTCGCGAGCACTAGCGGCAAGGCTGCCTATGCCATCCAGCGTACCGCCGCCGCGGTCGACCTCGGCACGGTGCAGGATGGCGTAACCAACTCCGCCACGGCGTACCTGGAGAACGTCGGCAATCTGGCCGCAACTCTGGCTACCCCATCTCTGACCCAGCCCACAAACACCATGTTCACCCTCGCGGCTCCATCCAGCGGTGGTTGCACGAGTGGAGCCAGCGGACCCGCCGGCACTTCCTGCATCGTCACCGCCACCTTCGCCCCGCCCGTCGGGACCGCCAATGGCGCCCAGACCGGCAGCGGAACGATCAATATCTCGACCCCCGCTTTGACCTTCACCGTGAACATGACCGGTACGGCAACACCGTCGTCGATCCTGTCCCAGACCATCACCAACTTCAATCCGCCTACATCCCTCCAGGTCGGCCAGCAGATCACGCTGTCAGCGACCGGTGGCGCTTCGGGCCAGCCGGTGGTCTTCTCCATCGATGCCTCCTCGGCGTGCCCCACCTGCGCCACTATCAGCGGCAGCACTCTGACGGCGGTCGCGGCGGGTTCCGTGAAGGTCGACGCCAACCAGGCGGGCGGCACCGCCAACGGCAACCAGTATGCCGCCGCGACCCAGGTCCAGGCCCCCATTACCATCAGCAACAATCTGGTGGCCACGGGCGTGCCCGCGCTCTTGATGAACCAAGCCAACTGGCTTTCGGCGTTGCCGAACGGCGGAGCCTATGGCGGCGCCGGGTCTGGCGGCACAAGCTTCGCGGTGAATCCGGCCGGCAACCCGGTGGTCAGCACTTCGTACGGCAGCTCGGTCGAACTCTACAACGTCAAGACCGCAACCTGGACGAAACTCGGCAGCGTCAGCAACGTGGCTGGACTTGCGCAGGATAGCGCCGGCGACCTGTACCTCGGCGCCAACTACAGCGGAGTGATTGCAAAACTCCCGTACAACAGGAGCACCGGCACTTACGCGACGTTGACCGATCCGACCGCCACCACGCCCCCTCAATGCACGGGCAGCGACACCGCCGAATGCGCCGCCGTCACGGGCTTCCCAAGCTATACCGGCGTTAACTCGATGACCGTGGATTCCAGCGGCAATCTGTTCGTTGCAACCGACGATCAGGGCTCGCTCGCGCACTCCATCTGGGAGTGCTCGGCGGCCTGCCAGACCGGAGCGTCGGCTCCTGTCATGCTCTACCAGGAGACGGCAACCTCGGTCACCGTCGGCGGGACTCCATATACGATCCAGTACTACATCGGCGGCATGGGCGTCGATCCTTGGGGCAACCTCTTCTTCACCGACTCGGCCATCGTCACCGGCGGAAGCGGCGAAAGCGCAACCTCCCATCTTAACGAGTTGGTTTACACCTCAGGGTCTGGCTACGCTGCGAATCCGACCGTGATCCAGACCTTCACGAACACGAAACCGGCCGGCTACGACGACCAGCTTGACGGCGTGGCCGTAGCGCCCAGCGGCGCCGTCTACTACGGCATGGGGTACGACGGGGTCTTCGGCATCCCGAATACGCAGACAGGCGGACCGAAGATCGCCAATCAATACGGCGTCGTGAACCAGGGCGTTAAGGAGATGGCCGTCGACTCCAGCGGCAACGTCTATTGGGTGGCCTACTACAGCGGCGGCGACACGCTCGGCCAAGCCTTGATCGGCGACGTGGTCACGCCGATCGCTCAACTCCAGGGCGCCCCGGTCAGCACTTCGGCCAACGTGCTGGTTAACGCCTTCAGTTGCTCGACGCCCGCGACCATCGCCATCGCGTCGTCGAACTCGGAGTTCTCCGCCACGGCGGGCGCCACCTGCTCCTCGGTAACCGTCGGCTCCGGGAATGGGACCCTGTCCACTCCGTTCTCCGGCTCGAGCTACTCGGCAACCATCAACTTCGCGGCAACCAAGGGTGGTCCTCAAACCTCCACGCTCTCCCTCAGCGACACGGCCAATGGCGGCACGGGAACTGCAACCGTGACCGGCATCGGCCAGGAGACGCCGCAGACCCTCAGCTTCACCGCGCCCACAACCACCACGGTCACTTACTCGCCGGGTTTGACGGTTACAGTGAGCGTGAAGAATGGCGGTTCGAACAATCCGGTCGTCTTCACCCTCGATTCGACCAGCACCGGCGTTGGAACCTTCTCCAGCACCACCGTGACCGGCACGACTTCGACGGCAACCTTGACGGTGACGCAGGCGGGGAACATCGTGATCGATGCCAACGAAGTCGGTGGCCTGGTGAGCGGCATCTACTACGACGCTGCGACGCAGGCGCAGTTGACTCTGGTTGTCAACAAGGCCTCACAGGCCATCGTCTTCCCGCAGCCCACCACCCCGATTACCTACTCGCCGACGCTGACGGCTTCGCTCAGCGCCAACGGCGGCGCCTCGGGCAATGCGGTGGTCTTCACCGTCGACGCCTCGAGCACCGGCGCCGGAACCGTTTCCACCAGCACGCTGTCCAACGGCACTTCCACCGCGACGCTGACCGTGACCAAGGCCGGCAACATCGTCATCGACGCCAACCAGGCCGGCACCGCGAACTACTCCGCAGCCGCCCAGGTTCAGCAGACAATCGTCGTGAACCAGGCCTCCCAGACGATCGCCTTCAACCCGATCACGACTCCGTCGCCGTTGCACTACATCACAACCTGCGCCGTGGCCTCGCAATGCGCGATCGTTACCTTCACTGCCACAGGCGGTGGAACGAACAACCCCATAACCCTGACCGCCGACGCGAGCAGCGCCGTCAGGTGGACCCTCTACAGCAGTTCCACGAGCGGGGCGACGACCACGGCGACCGTTGAGCTGCTGCCGGGGCAGACCCTGACCTATCCGGCCAGTCTCATCATCGATTTGAATCAGGCCGGCAACTCCAACTACTCGGCAGCCACTCAGTTGCCGGTCACCATCAGCGTCCAGTCGCCGTTGCCCGCGCAGACCGTCACCTTCAGCCAGCCGCAAACGCAGGTTGCCGGTACAACGCTGACGCTGTCGGCGACCGCCAGCTCCGGCTTCCCGGTCACCTATGCGTCCAGCACAACGTCGGTCTGCACCGTCAGCGGCTCGACCGTCACGTTCCTCTCATCGGTGACCTCCACAAGCGTCTGCACCATCACCGCCGCACAGCCCGGCGACAACATCTACTACGGCGCGGCCGTGCCGGTGTCGGTCACCTTCGCTGTCAATGCCGCGGGGAAGACGCCGAGCATGACTCTGGGCCTCTCGCTCTCCTCGCTGACGATTGAAAAGGGAACGGTCGGGCTGACGCAGCTCAACCTCGGCTCGGTGAACAACTTCGCCGCCTCGCAAGTCGCCTTCGCATGCAGCGGGTTGCCTTCCGGCTACTCCTGCAGCTTTAACCCCACTTCCACAGCGGCCTTCGCGCCGGGCAGCTCGACCGGATTGCCCGCGGGCGCCACAGCCGCCACAACCCTCACGGTCATGCCGCCCGCATCGTCCGCGGTTGTGCGGCCTGATTTCAGGCCTCTCTTCCCGGCGACCCTGGCAGTTGCGCTCTGCTTCCTCGGCATCCGGAAGCGGAATCGCCTGTTCCTGCTGGTGATGCTGGTCGTCCTCCTTGCCGGCTTCGGCTTGCTCTCGGGCTGCGGCGGCACCTCGGGCAGCTCCAGCGGCACGTCCACGACCTCGCAGATCACCGTCAGCGCAACTGGCGGAGGCTCGACGGTTTCCTCCGGCCTGACGGTCATCGTCCGGTAGGCTGTTCCGCTAAACTGGCTCATTCGCCGGGGCCTCTCCACCGCATGGTGGAGGGGCCCCGCGGCTTTTCCGCCCTTCCCGCCATGCCTTCCCGGGCCGCTTCTTCGCAAGAAAGCAAAAGGCCTCTCGCTGACGAGAGGCCATGCCCTTCATTGCCGGGCTTTCCGCCTTGATCTGGAGCCGACGGTCAGACTTGAACTGACGACCTGCTGATTACGAATCAGCTGCTCTACCAACTGAGCTACGTCGGCCTGCTCTTTCGATTGTATCGTTGCGCCGGATCGAGGTAAAGCCGCACCGCACAGGTCGCGGCCTCATCTCGGCGCTTTACAATGCTGCCCATGCAGGCCGATCCCATTTTTGAGTGGCAGAGACTCACCGAGCACTATCGCCAAATGAGCGAAGGCGAGTTGCTGGCGCTTGCCGGCGACCTCGCCGATCTCACAGAAACTGCGCAGCAGGCTTTGCGCAGCGAGATGCACAGCCGCGGATTGGGCGACCCGGAAAGTACGAGATCTGCTCCGGCGCTTCAGTCGGTGCCGAAAGAACCACCCCAAGCTCCGCTTGCGCTGGAAAACGCGCCATGGGCTGGTGATCCAGTCGACATTGCATTCGGCGTGTTCGGCGCCCGCCCGCCGGAACTCGTTCCGGATACTCCAAACCCCGACGACGAAGACAACGGCCCGCACGATTACACGTGGAAGACCGTCCTCTGCGACTGCGACACACCCGAGGAAGCATGGCAACTCTCAGGAGCATTGAAGCAGGCGGGCATCGAGAGTTGGATTGACGGACCAAGACCGCGCTCTGGCTATACGAGCTTCGATCTTCCCAACCCGCGCGTGCTCGTCCCCGCCGACCAGCTCGATCGGGCGCGCGCAGTCGCTTCGCGGCCCATCCCGCCTGAGATCGTCGAGG
This sequence comes from Occallatibacter sp., assembly GCA_049514795.1. Taxonomy (GTDB): domain Bacteria; phylum Acidobacteriota; class Terriglobia; order Terriglobales; family Acidobacteriaceae; genus Telmatobacter. The sequence goes on along the minus strand of JBEKUS010000013.1, from coordinate 41,041 downwards.
AGTCGCACACAGAAGTGCCCGACTTCACGCCGCCATCCTGTCCTCGGTGCGGCGCCGCCGATCCGATCCTCGAGTCCGTCGACCCCTCGAACACGTGGCGATGCGAGCAATGTGACGAACAGTGGACCGAACCAGCCCCGGAGGGCGCCCCGCAGGCGCCTTCCGAAGGACAATCTACCCTATAAAACGGAAAGAGCCGCCCGGCAACGGGGCAGCTCTCTCCTCAGGGAGAATAGTTCTAACGGAGGCAAACCCATCAGAACTTTCTGGCTGCATAGTAGGTGCGAGGGAACGCAGTGTCAAGGGAAATGTTTGGGAAAATAAGTCACTATATTTCAATACTTTAACAATCCTTGGGATCGCCGGAACCGGGCCGCATCTTTCCCTTCTGTTCGCCTTATTTGTTCCGGATTTTGCCGTGATTTTGCTGTGTTTCTTCGGGTTTGGGACTACTTTTCCACAGCCCTTCCGCTCCGTTAACCCTTCGGATTCGGCCCCTGGATTGCCCGGTTTCTTTCTTCCCGGTCGTCCCTCAGATCGAGACGGATAAACTCCTCATCGAACACCGAAGAGATGGGTTTTCCCGTCGCCATGCGGTAAAGCGCCCTGCCCCCGCCCAGGAACCCTCCCAGCAGAATGGCCGCCCCCGCCCCGATCGCGCTTAACACGGTAATGCCCAGCAGAAGCCGCCCGGTCTTTTCGATCTCCGACTCCACGGGTTGGGGAATTGACGTCAGGCTCGCCTCGTAGTGGACCGATTCCAGCAGCCAGTGGCTCTCGTCGGGAATGGCGTCGCCGCTCACCACCGCCACCAGCGGCCCGCTGCGCCGCACCTCCAGCGACGCCTGGTCCGAGTCGGTCAGCGGCTTCGGCCAGGCCGGTTGCGCATGGCTGCCAGCCTTCAGGTAGGCCCGGATCGCCGCCTCCTGTGCCTCAGCCATCTGCGGCGTCGGGTAGTCGATGATCGTCAGCGTCGCCTCGCCGGAAGACAGCGAATAGTTTGCCGTCACCGTCTCCGCGCCCTTCTCGAAGCCCACCAGCGCCGCCGGCAGCACGCCGCCGGCCCCCGCGTAACCCGCCGGCCCCACCGCATAGTGTGTCGTCTGCCCTTCCAGGTGCGGCTTCGGCAGGTTCACCAGGATCGGCGGAGTCATCGCGCGGTTTCCGCTGGGAATCGGCAGTTTCTTGGCAATCTCGCGCATCTCTCCAGCCGTCATCGGCTCGACATGCGAGTACGTGGCGTCCACTACCGTCGTCCCTTCCCAGAAGAGCACCCGGTTGTGGTTCGACGCCGCGCCTTTCCCGATCTCTTCCTTCGGCCAGCCGTTTTGCCGGTAGTACGTGTACGCGCCGTACGCTCCGCTCGCGTCTTCGAAGCTCAGCGCCTGGACGCTCAGCGTCTCGCCCTCACGCTTGTACTTTGCCGCGAGGCCGGCCGAGAATCCGTACTCCTTCAGCGCCGCCCCATTGGCCGGGTCGGCCTGCGCCGCATCGGTCACTACCTTCGACGGCTCCGTCTGCTCCCATCCGTCGAACGCGTCCGGCAGCAGCGCCTTGGGCGAGGGCGGCAGCACCAGCGTCGTCGCCGACCGCTTCTCCACGGCCGTCGGCTGCTCGCCCTGCGCGAAAGCAAGGGCCGCGCCGCAAGCCAGGGCCTGCCAACCCGCCAGAATGGCCATCGAACGCTTCAAGAAAGCTCCCTTCCCCCGGGCCCGGATTCCGGTTCCAGCGCCCCGCATCCTATCCTTCAGGGTACACGTTCGCTCTTCCGCCACGCCCGCCGAACGAACCCCCTATTCCCTTGGACACCGCCCGCCCTCGAACGGTTCCCGCCCGTCTTCCCTTGCGCCCGCCGGCCTCCGCGCCTACACTTCCGGCGGGCCGCGTTTCGAAAGGAGGAATGCCGTGAACTGGACGCAATTTCTGAACAAAGAAATCGAGACGATCTATGGGACGGCGGAAAAGCTCATGGGGCAGGTCGATCCGGCCAGCCTCGCCTGGAAGCCCGCAACCGGCTCCAACTGGATGACTGTCGGACAGCTCCTGAGGCACCTGACCGACGCCTGCGGAGCGCCTGCCAAGGCCTTGGTGACAGGAGACTGGGGCCTGCCCGACGGCAGAAAGTACGAGGACCTTCCGCCCGAAGAACTATTCCCCACCGCCGAGAAGCTGCCCTCAGCCGCGAGCGTCGAAGAAGCCAGGCGGCTGCTCCTCGATGACAAGACCCTCGCCCTCAAGATGATCGAACTCGCCGGCGAGGAGAATCTGGCCGGAAAACAAGTCGCCGCTCCATGGTCGCCTGCAGAGCCCCACGCCCTGGGCTGGCAGATCTTCCAGATGGTCCTGCACCTCGACCGCCACAAGAGCCAGTTGTTCTATTACCTCAAGCTCCAGGGCAAGCCTCTCGGCACTCTCGACCTGTGGAGCTGAGGACCGGTTTCGTCGCGTCTGGCTGGGGAGCAATCCGCCCACACCTGCGCCCGATGCGCGGCCGCGCCTAATCTTCCGCGCCCCGTAGAGGGGCATTCAGCGGCAGTATGCCGCCGCCGCGATCAGGCGACCCCGGGAGCACCCGGCGGGAGCGCCACAGACGGCGGATATAGGATGTCTCCCAGCGCCCTGTACCGGCCGCCGTAGAAGATCAGCGCATACTCCCGCATGCCCGTGCACACAGGCCCTCCAAGGCAGATGCTGGCCAGGAGCGCGAAGCCGAATGCAATCACGCCGAAGAAAACCTGGAGAAGTATCCCGACAAGCACGGATGCGCCCGTCGCGTCCGCGAACATCGAGTGGACACCGAATTCAATCGCCGCCAGGGCTGCAGCCAGCCCGAGCCCCGGAAGAAGCAGCACGATGAAAATGCCGATCATCGCAATCGTCGGCAGGATCACCCGCAGCAGCGCGTAAACCAGAAACTGCCTCTTCTCGGCCAGGATGCGGGCCCGCACCTGGGACCACGCTTCGCCGGCGCTTGCATCATCCAGCGCGTAATGCGGCATCATGCCGTCGCGCAAAACAAGGTCGGTCACGATTCCAGCCAGCACCAGCAGGAAAATGATCGGAATCAAGGGCAGAACAAGACTCAGCAACAATCCGATGTTGAGACTGGCCCCCTGTTGAGACTCCTGAAACAGCCGCCAGAACCCAGCCGCGAACGGAAGCGCCACCAGAACCAGCAGCAACATGAAACAGAATCCCACTACTACATTCAGCCAGAAGAAGCGCGTCGCCTGTGCCCCATAGAGCCGCCAACCCGGCCGAATCTCCTTGGTGTTGTGGATCAGGCAATGAAAGAAGGCAAACCGCAGCCGCGTGATCAGATAGAACACCGCCATCGCCAGGACAAACGCCAACAGCAAAGCCGCAACAATTGCCGCGACCAGTTCCGGCGTAAGGCTGGACGGCGAAAAGCCGATTGATCCAGGCCCCGCCCCATGACCTCCGTGCGACGAAGAGTGGGAATTGTTCCCGATCCCTTCGGTGACGATCGCGACCAAGCCCAGCTTCAGATAGGTTCCCCACTTGAACGGCCTGAAGAGGAACTCCCGGGTGCGTTGAATGGCAAGCGAAACGGAATCCACGGCGGAGATGGGGCTCATAAGAGTCCTTTCGGGGAACGGCACAGCATACCACAGGAATACGCGAGTCTTATGTGCGAAGTTCCGCGGCCGGGCGCGGCATCGCGCTCCACCACGCATCGAACGTCGTCAGCGCCCTCTCGCACTGCATCCGGCGCCGCGCCTTCTTGTCGCGTACCTTCCTCCGCACTTCCTCTTCAAGCGGCTCCAGCAGGTCGAAGGTAATGTTCGCCGGTTGAAAGTTCTTCGCCTCGGTGTGCGTGATGTAGTGGACCAGCGACCCCAGCGCCGTCGCGCGCGGCACAGGCACGGGCTCTTCTCCGCGCGCCAGCGTCGCCGCGTAGATCCCCGCCAGCATCCCCGTGGCGATCGATTCCGTGTACCCCTCCACCCCGCTGATCTGCCCGGCGAACAGCAGCCCCGGCCTTTGTCTCATCCGCAGGCACTCGTCCAGCAGCGCTGGCGCGCAGATGTACGTGTTGCGGTGAATCTGCCCATAGCGCAGGAATCGCGCATTTTCGAGGCCCGGAATGAGCCGCAGCACCCGCGCCTGATCGCCAAACTTCAGATGATTTTGGAACCCCACCAGGTTGTAGCTGTCGGCGCGCAGGTTTTCCTTGCGCAGTTGCACCACCGCCCACGGCGTCTTGCCGGTGCGCGGATCGCGCAGCCCCACCGGCTTCATCGGCCCGAAGCGCAGCGTATCTCGCCCGCGCGCGGCGAGCACCTCGATCGGCAAACAGCCTTCGAAATACTCCAGCCGTTCCCACTCCTTCTCTTCCGCCAGCTCTGCCGCCACAAGCGCATCGTAGAAGCGGTCGTACTCCGCGCGGTCCATCGGGCAGTTGATGTAGTCCGCCGTTCCCTTGTCCCATCGCGCGGCAAAGTACACGCGCTCCATGTCGATCGACTCGGCATCCACGATTGGCGAGATCGAATCGTAGAACGCCAGATGCCCCGCGCCCGTCAGCCGCTCGATCTCCCGGCTCAGCGCATCTGAAGTCAGCGGCCCCGTCGCCACGATCGTGCACTTCGTGCCGTCCTGGTCTTGGACAGATGAAGCGTCCAGGCTTGTGACTTCTTCGCGAATCACCCGGATCTTCGGCTCCGCCGCGATTCTCTCGCCGATCCGCCGCGAGAACTCCACGCGATCCACCGCCAGCGCGTGTCCTGCTGGCACTGCCGTTGCATCGGCAACACTCAAAAGCACGGAGTGCCCCCGCCGCATTTCCTGTTTCAGCAGCCACGGCGCGGTCCACTCCGTCTCGCTCTTCAGCGAATTCGAGCACACCAGCTCGCCGAAGTCCGCAGTCTGATGCGCGGGCGTCAGCCGCAGCCTTCCGTCCACTACGGCGCGCATCTCGTAGAGATCCACGTCGCAGCCCAGCCGCGCCGCTGTCAGCGCCGCCTCGGGTCCGGCCAGTCCGCCGCCAATCACGCGAATCTTCGTCATATCATCCTCGGCCGGGATCCAATCGCCGCGGATTGCCCCTTTCGGCGGCAGTCCGCAATCCTCAGGTCGCGCAAGCGCCGTCTGCCCCACTGCAGGTGGCCAGGCGCTTCAGCGCCTCGCCGCTCAACCGCACATTGCGCCACTCGTCCAGAAACTCACAGCCAATCGTCCGGTAGAACTCGATCGCCGGCGTATTCCAGTCCAATACCTCCCACTGCATCCGCTGGCACCCGTGCTCCACCGCAATCGCCGCCACCTCTCTCAGCAGCGCCTTGCCGATCCCCTTCCGACGAAACTCCGGATGCACGAAAATGTCCTCGACGTAGATGCCGGGCCGTCCCACCCACGTCGAGTAGTTGAAGTAATTCAGCGCGAACCCGGCAGGGCGTCCGCCGTACTCGGCAATCAGGCAGAAATAGTAGGGAGTGGGACCGAATCCATCGCGGATCAGACCCTCCTCGGTCGCCGTCACCGCATCCGGCGCCCGCTCAAAGGCCGCCAGGGCGCGAATGAACTCGAGAATCAGCGCCGCATCGCCCGCGGTCGCCCTTCGGATCACGGTCTCCATATTCGAATTCTATGGCCTGCGCTCCCGCGCGCCCGTCCTCCTCGAAGTGTGTGATCCACGCCACACGCTGCCCCGAGCCCGCGGCCATACCATGACATTCGAGTCCCCGTGGCGAATCAGAGAATCGCCCCGAAGAATGCGACTTAAGGACCCGCTTCCTCGTCCCAAAAAACATGGGTTAGCGCGGCCCGAAGCGCATTTGGGACGCACCCTGCGTCCCCCCTTGTGCAGGGTGCAGCCTTGGATTTAACGTGGGTTTTGTCGGAATTGCGCACAGCCGGTTGGCTTTCGCGCCGCCGAATGTGCTCATCGGCCATGGTCACAGGGGCTTGGACGGCAAACGGCCTTGCACCTTGGTTTTGAGAAACTCGCCCGCTGGAGCATTGCTTTTTTGCTGGCCCAAGGGCGAATGGAGTTTGGATTTTTTCGGAGCTTGCGGGCGGATCGCCTCCCGCCGCTCCCAAGGAGAAGACATGAAACGTACTCTTTCATTTTGGTTGGGTCTGACCGCTCTGGCGGGCCTGCTGGCTCTCGCTTTCGTGCCCGCTCAGGCGCAGACCCCTGAGAAGACGGGCAAGATTCACGGCCGCGTCATCAATCCCACCGGCCAGCCTCAGGGGAGCGGCACGGTGAGCCTCTCCACTGACGGCGGCGCCACGCTGAAGTACACCTTCCCGGTCTCTTCGACCGGCGATTACACTGGCGAGGCCCCGGCCGGAACGTACATGCTGGTTTATCGCGCCGCCGATACCCCTGAAGGCAAGAAGGTCGACTCCATCCGCGGCGTCAAGATCGTTGCCGGGGTGGACCTCGCCCAGGACGACGACATGACGCGGCAGGAATACGTCGACCAGATGTCGACCGAAGAGAAGAAACAGTTGGAAGAGCTGAAAAAGCAGAACGCCGAAGCCATGAAGGCGAACGTGCTGATCAACCAGCTCAACGCCGACTTGAAAGCCGTCGCTCAGGATAGGAAAGACATCGACGTCGCCTCTGCGGCAGCGGCGCAGGCTCTGGGCACAGGCGCCTCCAAGTCCGACCTTGAGGCCAAAACCGCCGAGATCAAGACCGCGAAGTACACCGACATCGAAAGCCTGATGACCAGGGACGCCGCACTCAAGCCGGACGAGGCGCTGCTGTGGACCAATCTCGCGTTCGGACAGGCCGGCCTCAAGAAGTATGACGATGCGGTCACTTCATACAAGAAGGGCCTCGACCTCGAGACCCTCTCAAAGAAGCCCCGCGGGGGCGTGATTGGCCAGGATCAGGCCGGTCTGGGCGAGATCTATGCGCGCACGGGCAAGGTTCCCGAAGCCAACGCAGCCTTTGACGCGGCCGCCAAAGCCGATCCCTCCAATGCCGCCCTGTACCTCAGGAATCAGGCAATCATCTTCTATCAGGAAAACAACACGGCCGCACAAATTGCCGCGGCCGACGATGCCATCAGGTCCAATCCAAATCCCAACGATCCAGGCCTGGCCATCGTTTACTACGTCAAGGGCCAGGGACTGATCCAGACCGCAACCGCCGATCCCAAGACCGGCCGGTACATTCTGCCTCCCGATTGCGCGGCTGCCTACCAGAAATACCTGGATCTGGCGCCGAACGGACAGTTTGCCGGAGAAGTAAACGGCATCCTGATCCAGGCGGGTCTCAAGCCCGCCAAGAAGTAGCCGGTCCACCGATTCCATTCACCCAAAGGGCGTCCGGCGGCGGGCGCCCTTCGCTTCCGATCTGCAACCGATCTCACCCTCTACAATCCATTCCATGAGCCCCGCGCCGCTCAGTACCGGTTCGCCAAACGCCAACCCCGGAAGCGCCAGTCTGCTGAGCTTCCAGGAAGCCTTCGCGCATGTCTCCGCCTTTGCCGCTCGCTCCGCCCGCCTCTGTCCCCCTGCCCAGCGCGTCCCCCTAGGCAAGGCTCTCGACCGCGTGCTCGCCGAATCCATTTCCGCCGACGCCGACCAACCGCCCTTCGCACGCTCCACCCGCGACGGCTTCGCCTGCCGCGCCTCCGAGGTTTCCAGACACCGTCCACTCGCCATCGCCGGCTCGACCCGTGCCGGCCAGCCTCCCTCCGGCCTGCTGCCGCGTGGCTCCGCCTGGGAGATCATGACTGGCGGCGCTGTTCCCCCCGGGGCCGACGCTGTTGTCATGCTTGAGCACGTCGAGATCGCCGGCGCCCCCTCCGCGCGGACCATCCGGCTCCTTTCGCCGCGCACCGTAGAGAGGGGTGACAACGTCGTCGCCCGCGCCGCGCAGGCCCGCACGGGCGACCATCTGCTCCCCGCCGGCACGCTCATCGGCCCCGCACAGATCGCGCTCGCTGCCGCCTGCGGCTGCTCCACGCTTAGTGTTTTCGCCCGTCCTCGCGTCGCCATCCTCGCCACTGGCGACGAGCTTGTCCCCATCCGCTCCACGCCCGCCCCAGGCCAGGTGCGCGACTCGTCGAGCGCCATGCTCTCTGCGCTGGTCTCCGCCGCGGGCGGCGAACCGTGGGTCCTTCCCGTCGCGCGCGACACCGCCCGATCCCTCGACGCCGCCATTGCCCGCGCCTCCGCGGCCGATGTTCTGCTCATCGCCGGCGGTGTCTCCGCCGGCAAATTCGACCTGGTCGAGCCCGCGCTCGCCCGAGCCGGCGCTCGCTTCCACTTCACCGGCGTCCGCATCCAGCCCGGCAAGCCTCTGGTCTTCGCCGAGCTACCCGCAAGAATCACGAAGACAGCCAGAGGGCTCCGCCGCACGCAGTGCTGCTTTGGTCTTCCCGGCAATCCCGTCTCTTCCGCCGTCACTTTCTTGCTCTTCGCTGTGCCGGTTGTCGCCGCACTTGCAGGCCGCCGCGAACGCGGCCCCCGTTTTGCTCTCGCGCGCCTCGGCGCCGATGCAAAGGCGAAGGCCGGCCTCACCCGTTTCCTGCCCGCCTCGTGCACCTTCGCCGGCCCGCTCCCCGAAGTCGTTCCCGTCCCCTTCCAAGGCTCGGGCGACCTCGCCGCCATGGCCCGCGCGAATTGCTTCGTCGTCGTCCCCGAAGAGGGAGACCAACGCAGGAAATCGCGCCTTAAAGCGGGCGCCACCGTCCGCATTCTGCTTCCCTGAGGAGTCCCATGCCCAAACTCTCGATAAGCCCGCGCCCCCGCAAACTCCAGCGCCCCAAGAAGCTCTCACATTACGATTCATCCGGCCAGGCGGCCATGGTCGACATCGGCGCCAAGCCGCCCACGCACCGCACCGCAACCGCCTCCGCCTTCGTCGAGCTCTCCGCCACCGTCCTAGCCGCCCTCCCCTCGAACCCCAAGGGCAATCCTCTCGAGGTTGCGCGCATAGCCGGCATTCAGGCTGCCAAGCGCACCGCCGAACTGATCCCCATGTGCCATCCCCTCGCCCTCACCCACATCGACGTTCAAACCGAGCTCGTCCCCGGCGGCGTGCGCATTACGTCGACCGCCGCAGCCACCGGCCCCACCGGTGTCGAGATGGAAGCCCTCACCGCCGTCGCCGTCGCCGCGCTCACCGTCTACGACATGACCAAGGGGCTCGATAAGGCCATCGTCATCCGCGACATCCGCCTCGAATCCAAGTCCGGCGGCAGAAGTGGAGATTTCTCGAGAGATAAGAAGTAGGATTCACTCCCATTGGGTGTCTTGCCGTGGCGCATTGCGTCCGGCGCTGAATTCCCACTAGACTTGAGAAGGTCAGGCTCGGCCTGCGCCATCGCGTTGTGCGGAAGTGGTGAAATGGCAAACACACCAGCCTTAGGAGCTGGCGCCTGAAAAGGCTTGCGGGTTCAAGTCCCGCCTTCCGCACCAATTTTCTTTGTGATTTCCGTTCAGGTCGGCCGGCCCGCGCCGTCCCTACTTCAGCCGCGCCCCCAGGGGCACATCCTCCAGGAATCCCGCCAGCACCGGTGCGCCGCCCTCGAGCGAAGCCGCCAGCAGCATCCCGTTCGACTCCAGACCGCGCATTTTCCTCGGCGCCAGGTTCGCCACCACCACGATCTTTCGGCCGACCAGCTTCTCGGGCTCGTAGTACTGCGCGATCCCCGCCAGAATCTGCCGCTTCTCATAGCCCAGGTCGATCTCCAGCCGCAGCAGCTTGTCCGCCTTCGGTACCCGTTCCGCCACAAGGATCTGCGCCACGCGCAAATCCAGCTTCGCCACATCGTCGATCGTAATCGTCTGCGGCCCCTCTGCCGGCCCAGCCGCTGGCGCCGCTGTCGCTTGCGGCGCGGCCGTCGTCGGCACGCTCGCCGCAACCGGCGCCACGGGCTTCGCCACATTAGGCGCTTTCACCGGCGCTGTTTCCTTCTTCACTTCCGCCGCGGGCGCCTTCTCGATCTCCGTCGCACTGCCTCCGCTCGCCGTCTCCACCAACGTGCGACTGTTCTCGTCCTCAAGGTTCTGCATACGCTCGATCGCGTCCTTTTCCGCGCGCGGGAAGAGCGGCGACGGCTCTCCGAGCTTTGTCCCCGCCTTCAATCCGCCCCACTTGAGATCCTTCAAGAATCCCTTCTTCGCCGCGTCCGCCAGTTCGCCCTGCCCCAGCAGCCGCCACACCTTCGCCGCCGCGTCGGGCACAACCGGGTACGCCAGCGCCGTGATTACACGAATCGCCTCCGCCGCCGTGGCCAGCACGCGCGCCTGCAATACCGCATGGTCCGCATCCGGCCGCTCCGCCGGCTTCTTCCACGGCGCACGGGCGGTCAAGTATCCATCTGTCTCCGCCACCAGCGCCCAAACCGACTTCAGCGCGTCGGAGAAGTTCAGCTCGTCGAACGCCGGCCCGAACGCCTCGATCGCCGCCTCCGCGCCCGCGCGCAGCGCCGCCTCGGCCTGCGTCTCCGCGCCCGCCTCGGGCACAACGCCGCCAAAGTACTTGTGCACCATGTTCACCACGCGGCTCACCAGGTTCCCGTAGCCGTTCGCCAAGTCGCCGTTGTACCGCTGCACCAGCGCATCGAAGCTGAAGTTCCCGTCCTGCCCGAAGGGAATCTCCCGCAGCAGGAAGTACCGCAGCGCATCCGCGCCCAGCACCGTCTGAACCGTCTCGGCCCGCACAATGTTCCCGCGCGACTTCGACATCTTCCCCTGGTCGAAGAGCAGCCATCCGTTCGCCTTTACCGACCGCTGCACCGGAATCCCCGCCGCCATCAGAAACGCCGGCCAGTACACGCAGTGGAACCGGCTGATCTCTTTTCCGATCAGGTGCAGGTCCGCCGGCCAGAACTTCTCGAACCGCGCCTTGTCCTTGGGATCGTCCGACCCGTACCCGAGCGCCGTGATGTAATTGGCCAGCGCGTCCAGCCAGACATACACCACGTGCTTCTCGTCGCCCGGCACCGGAATGCCCCAGGAAAAGCTCGTCCGGCTCACCGACAGGTCCTTCAGCCCGCTGCGCACGAACGAAATCACCTCGCGCCGCGTCGACTCCGGCCCCATGAACCCCGGGTTCGCCTCGTAGAACTCAAGCAGCTTCCGCTCGAACGCCGAGAGCTTGAAGAAATAGTTCTCCTCGCTCACCGTCTCCGTCACGCGCCCGCAGTCCGGGCACGGTGTCCCCGGCGGCCCGTCCACGTAAAGCTCGTCGCTCACGCAATACTGCCCCGTGTACGAGCCCTTGTAGATAAAGCCGCGCTCACGCAGCACTGCGAACAGCTTCTGCACGCCGCGCTTGTGCCGCGTCTCGGTCGTCCGGATAAAGTCGTCGTAGGTCAGACCCAGCCGGTCCCACAATCCGCGGAACTCGCCCGCGACCGCATCGGCAAACTTCTGCGGCGTCCGCCCGGCCTTTTCCGCCGAGCGCTCGATCTTCTGCCCGTGCTCGTCGGTCCCCGTCAGGAACCACGTCTCGATCCCCAGCGCCCGCTTGCGCCGTGCGATCGCATCGCACACGATCGTCGAGTAGGCGTGCCCCATGTGCGGCCGCGCGTTCACGTAGTAGATGGGCGTGGTCAGGTAGAAGCGGTTCGGTTGCGAGCCTGATTCAGTCATGAAGAGCGTATTCCGTTCGCGCACCCGCAAAAGGGCCGCGTTTGCAGCGATCTTTCCTCATCTTACGGCATTGCAGCGGCTCGCCTGGCGCTCCTATCGCAGGAGCTTTTGCATGATATTGCGAAAGCGGGTGCGGCTGATCTGATGGTCCGCAATGACCTTCCCGTCGTAGATCAGCGTAAAAAACCGCGTACGGCGTCGGGGCATTCTGCGCTTCCAAAGGCGAACTGAGATCGACCACTTTGGGTTTGACGTGAAATTCACGGGCTGCCGTTTCAACGATGTCCGTCGCGAATTTCGCAATGTGGGGGCACTGGCTGGAGCGGATGATCGTCAGGCCCTTCCCGTACCGGCCCGGCTTGCGATCCCAGTCCGTCATGAACGAGGGGTTGGCCGCACTCCGGTCGAACTTGTATGCGAACAACGTGTAGTCGGGCGGTGCGGTATCGACCGCTTCGAAGCCGCAACCCAGAAACAGGCGGCGGTCTGCCATCCAGGGACCTTCCCGCGCGACCGCGGCAACTCCCGACTTGCCGTCATGCTTCGCGTCCTCTATGCAGGCGTTAACCAGAACCCGGCCCCATCCCTTCCGCTGATATTGCTTGGAGTAAATCCATACGCAATGAATGAACAGGTAGTTCGCTGCGTTCACGCCGCGCCACGCAGATTCGCCGGGAATGTACTCGATGTAGCCGCTGGGCTGTCCATCGGGCGCGAGCAAGGCCTTGGCGCGCAAGCCGAGATGCGCGTTCGATTCGAGCCAACGCCGCTTCTCCTGCCGTCCCGCATGGGTCGCGCATTTGATGCCGCAACAGGGCAGCGCATCGAAGTTCTCCACTCCAGCATCGATCAGGCGGGGGCCGCGGTCATCCACGGGTCCGCGAAGAATGCTCCTTGCCATGCAACGCTCTCCTTGATCAGCGCCCGTGGAATGGCCCTCTTCCAACCAGGGTTTTGAAGTCGTTTTGCTGTCGCCAGTTTGTTAGAATCGGTCTAGAAAATCAAGGTTTTTTGAGGCTCCCGCGTGGTTCTCGAACTCGAAAAGCGGCTCGGCTGTAGCCTTCGCGCCGTCCTGCAGGAAAAATACTCGCTCCAAGTCCCGAACATCCCCCTGGAGACGCCGCCCGATCTGCGCCTCGGTGAAATCGCCACGCCCCTCGCCTTCGAACTGGCGCGTAAGCTGCGCAAGGCGCCCAAAATCATCGCCCAGGAAATCGTCTCCGCTCTCGGGTCCGTCTCGGGCTTCGCCCGCTTCGAGGTCGCCGGCGCCGGCTACATCAACGCGTACCTCGACCGCGCGGCGGCCGTTCGTTTGGTCACAAGCGCCGAAGGCGGTTCGCCGTCAGCGCAGGGCCACGCGCTCGTTGAGCACACCTCGATTAATCCCAACAAGGCCGCCCACATCGGCCATCTGCGCAACGCCATCCTCGGCGACACCTTTGTCCGCCTGCTCCGCGCCGCCGGCTACAAGGTCGACGTCCAGAACTACATCGACAACACCGGCGTCCAAGTCGCCGACGTCGTCGTCGGATTCCTGCACCTCGAAAAGAAGACCGTCGCCGAGGTCCGGCAGCTCGTCGCCGACTGCGAGAATCGCACCGCTGCCTCCGGCCGCCCTGCCGACGCCATCGACTACTACTGCTGGGACCTCTACGCCCGCACCTCACAGTGGTATAGCGAGGGCACGGCCGAGGAGCAGGCGACCAAGAAAAAGCTCCGCCTCGACACGCTCCACCTCATCGAGCGCGGCGGCAACGAAACCGCCGAGATCGCCGACCTCATCTCCACCGCCGTCCTCCGCCGTCACCTCGAAACCATGCTGCGCCTCGGCATCGAGTACGACTTCCTCCCCCGCGAGAGCGAGATTCTCCACCTCAAATTCTGGGAAGCGGCCTTCGAGATGCTCAAAGAATCCGGCGTCCTCTACCTCGAAGACGAAGGCAAGAACAAGGGCTGCTGGGTGATGACCCGGCCCGGCGCGGAAATCAAAGAAAACGAAACGGATGACGACGCCAAAGTCATTGTCCGCTCCAACGGCACAGTCACCTACGTCGGCAAGGACATCGCCTACCACCTCTGGAAGTTCGGCCTTCTCGGCCGCGACTTCGGCTATAGGCCCTTCTTCACCTATCCGCAGCACGAGTGCTGGATCTCCGCCGAGTCCGGCGAGCCGAACCATCCCCACTTCGGCGGCGCCACTGCCATCTACAACGTCATCGACACGCGCCAGTCCGACCCGCAATCGAACGTCATCCAGGCGCTTCGCGGCATGGGCCACACCGCCGAGGCCGACCACTACACACACTTCAGCTACGAGATGGTCGCGCTCACCCCGCGCTGCGCCATCGAGCTCGGTTACGACGTGCCCGAGGAAGACCGCGCGCGCGCATACATCGAGGTCAGCGGTCGCAAGGGCTTCGGCGTCAAAGCCGACGACCTCATCGACAATCTCATTGCCGCCACCCGCGCCGAGGTCGATTCCCGCCAGACCGGCGGAACAGGCGAGAATGCCGAGGCCGAGCGGCAGAAGATCGCCCGTCAGATCGCCATCGGCGCCCTGCGCTACTTCATGCTCAAATACACGCGCAACTCCGTGATCGCCTTCGACTTCAAAGACTCGCTCAGCTTCGAGGGCGAGACCGGTCCCTACATCCAGTACGCCGTCGTCCGCATCCGCAACATCTTCCGCAAAGGCAACACCACCCCCGAAGCCGTTCTCGCCGAGTTTGTGAACTCAATGCCCGCCAACCTCGCCGCCTATCTCTCCGGCGAAGACAACGAAGACATCTGGTCCCTCTGGCTCCGCGCCGGCCGCCGCACGCAGGTCCTCGACCAGTGCATCGCCACCTCCGAGCCGGCCCACCTCGCCAAGCACGCCTTCCAGCTCGCGCAGGAGTTCGCCAACTTCTATCACCGCCACCACATCCTCACCGAGGAAGACCCCGCGCGCAAGACGTTTCTCCTCGCCACCGCCGCCGTCACCCTCCGCGAGCTCGCCGGCGCTCTCGCCCTCCTCGGCATCGAAAGCCCCGAAGCGATGTAGGGGCAGCTTCCAGACTTCAGCCTTTAGCCTGCAACCTCTGAACCCCTCGCCGGTTTCTTCGGAAGCAACTCCGGGTGTGCCTCCCTCAGCCACGCGTTCACCTGCTCTCTTAGAGCAGGCAGGTCTTTGAGGATTTGGGCAAGATCGGTGGGCGAGATCCCTCCGGCGAGATCATAGCTGCTCATGTTTCTCTTCTGCGAATGCAGCTTGATCTTCCGTACCCATCTCTCCCGCGATTCGTCATCTTGCGTCGTCAGGGTGTATTCCAGGCTTTCAATTACTCGCTGATGGTGGCCCTGACCGGAAGAAGCGCGAAACCCGCTGGCGCGAAGCGCGATATTTGCCAGGGTCAGGATTCCGCCGTATGCGGCTTGAAACCGAAGGTCGTCTGAGATTCCCTCAACCTTCAAGTCGTCGAGCGAGCGCGCCACGATACTGAAGAGATCGGCAATCTCTTCCGTGCTGCTCGGCTCAGCCTTGTACCAGCCGAGTTGTGCAAGCTTTTCTAAACTCATCTTCGCTGCCGATCACAAACACCTTCTCGCTGTTCATCAATGATCGCAGAAAGTGATTGCCCGCGCGGAGTCTCCGCTTCAGTTCATGAAGAGAATAGATCGTTGGGTTTACGGGGCGGCGCAGTAGTTTCTCCAGCGGACTCAGTGCATCCAGAATCTGATCCAGCACCAGGTCTCCGACCACCATGAGGTCGATGTCGCTCGTGGCTTTCTCCTCGCCGCGAGCCACCGAGCCAAACACGAAAGCGAAGTCGATTCGGGATGAGAGGGGATTCAGCGACGTCTTCAAGAGCTGAAACACGCCGATCGTCTTGGCGAGCAGGGCGCGGAGCTCGGCGAAAACCGGATGATCGCGGTTGGCCCGGTAGAACACTTGGTTCCCCAATACCGACCGTTCGATAAGCCCGGCGCCGTCGAGCAGGGCAAGCTCCCGCTGAACGCTCCCAACGCTCGCCTCAACCTCGCGTGCAATCTGGCGGATATAGAACGGCTCGCCGGGGGCGCCAAACAGCAGCGCCAGCACGTTCCCTCTGATCTGACCGAAAAGGAGGCTGCCAACGGATTTGGGCCTCGTTCTCATTATGAGAACGATTGTACTCAGATTTAGAACAGGCGTCAACCACCCGCGATCCTGGGCCGGTAGGCTGGCTTCCGGTGCGCAAACACCTGCGAGACATGGGCGCCCCAGAGCCTGCTAGTCCTGAGCTTATCTGAATGCTGACGGCTGATCGCTGAAGGGTGGAAAGTACCAATTGCAGGCTATCGGCTCCAAGCCGCCTCTCAATCCCTCTTCCTTCTCTGGTGCGTCGACGGAATCTGCATGTCCTCGCGGTACTTGGCCACGGTGCGGCGCGTGAGCTGAATCCCCTGGTGCTGCAGCATCGCCGCGAGCTGGTCGTCGGTCAGCGGATGCCGCGGGTCTTCGTCCCCGATCAGCTTACGCACCTTGCGCTTCAACACCAGCAGCGGCGTGTCCGCGCCCTCCGGCCCGTTCGCGCCTTCGGAGAAGAAGAACCTCAGCTCCAGCACGCCCTGCGGCGTGTGCGCGTACTTGTTGGCCACGGCGCGGCTCACCGTCGAGGGATGCACCCCGATCTCTTCGGCCACTTCCTTGATCATCATCGGCCGCAGCGCTTCCACGCCTTTGTCCAGGAACTCATGCTGCCGCCGCACGATCACCTCGCACGTGCGCAGGATCGTACTCTTGCGCTGCGCGATGTTGCGCATCAGTTGCAGAGCGGAGCGGAACCGCTCCTTCACGTACTCTTTTACTTCCTTGTCGGTGTCGGCCGAAACCAGCATCCGCCGGTAACGCTGGCTCAATCGCAAACTGGGCAGGTCCTCTTCGTTCATCGAGACCGCCCACTCGTCGCCGCGCTTCACAAAGAACACATCCGGCTCGATCAGCCGCGTCTGCTCGCGGTTGTACATCCGCCCCGGCCGCGGATCGAGCGTGCGACTGAACTCCGCCGCCGCCCGCGCCTCGTCCATCGTCACCTGCGCCGCCCGCGCCAGGTCTTTCAGGTCGCGCTTCTGCAGGAGATGCAAATGGCGGTCCACAGTCAGCGCCGCCACCTCCATCGCCCGGCGCCGCTCCTCGAGCCTGGCCTCGGCCTCGGCGCGGAAGCTTCTATGCGGGTCCTGCTCCGCTTCCTCGCCCGTCTCCTCGGCCGGCTTCGCGTACAAATGGCCGAACTCTTGCTGCTGCGCCGCGATCTGAATCGCCAGGCACTCGCGCAGGTCGCGCGCGCCCACGCCCGCCGGATCCAGATGCTGCACCAGTTCGATCGCCTGCCGGATCAGCTCCGCCGTCGCCGCCGGATCGGCTGCGCTCCCATTCCCGGCGGCCGCCTCCGCGGGCGCCGTGCTGAACGCCGCCACCAGCTCTTCCTCGCTGGCCGCCAGATAGCCGCCCTCGTCCAGGTTGCCCACCACGAAGTCGGCTGCCTCGTGCATCTTCTTGTCGAGGCTCAGAGATCCCAGTTGCCACGCCAGGTGATCGGACAGAGTCGTAGGTTGGGAGAGAAAGTTTTCAAACGAGGGCTTCTCGATCTCCTCGTACTCCGGCTGCGTGCGGTAGCCGGGATCCAGATACTCCTGGAAGTACGAGCCAAAGTCGATCTCGCTGAAGATATCCTTGGGCGGCGCGGCAGTCTCCTCGGCGCCGCGTTCCAGCCGCTCCTCGCGGCCTGCCACCTGATCCAGCATCGGAACCGTCTCGTCAATCTCCTCCAGGACAGGATTCTCCACCATCTCGGCATCGATCATCTCCTTGAGCTCGAGCTTGTTCAAGGCAAGAACGCTCACCATCTGCATCAGGCCCGGGGTCAGGACCTGGCGCTGCGACACCTTCAAGCTCAGTTTTGGTTGCAGCAGCGGCATGGTTTGCGTTCTTTCCCGTTTTAGCTCTGAGTGAGTGTAGTCGTGCGAGAAAAGCTTAATGCGGAGATCGCCTCAAATCGAATCACCAATTCGCGTTATGTGTCCCGAATTGGGTAATGGCCCGTCGCGAGATCTTTCGACGAAATTTATTACCCTGCCGCTCGCGCACAGCTGGATCAATTAGGATATGCCTGCTCTCCGGGCAGCGTCCAGAGCCGGCAGTTTCGGAAATGCCCACCTGACATTCACGGCATCCTAGCCGGTGCGGCCGGCAGGGAGCGCCGGCCTTGGCAATCCTGCCGAACTTGCCTTTGGTTTCCGGAACTGCTCTATCCCAGCGAGAAGCCCTCGCCCAGGTAGATCCGCCGTACCTCGACGTCGTTGCCCAGCTCGTGCGGCGTGCCGGTGCGGAAGATCCGCCCTTCGGTGATGATGTATGCCCGGTCGGTCACGCTCAGCGTCTCGCGCACGTTGTGGTCCGTCACCAGCACGCCGATGCCGCTGGCTTTCAAATCGAAAATAATTCTCTGCAGCTCCAGCACCGCGATCGGATCGATGCCGCTGAACGGTTCGTCGAGCAGAATGAAGTTCGGCTGGATGCACAGCGCCCGCGCGATCTCTACGCGCCGACGCTCGCCGCCCGACAACGCATACCCGCGCGTGGTGCGAATGTGACCCAGATTGAGCTGGTGGATCAGCTTCTCCGCGCGTGTCCGCCGTTCCCGGTTGCCCAGCGGCTGCGCCTCCAGCACCGCCAGGATGTTCTCTTCCACGGTGAGCTTGCGAAAGACCGACGGCTCCTGCGGCAGATAGCTGATGCCGTAGTTCCGCGCACGCAGGTACATCGGCAGCCGCGTGATGTCGGTCGAGTCCACCAGCACGCGCCCAGTCTCCGGCTGCACCAGCCCCACGATGATATAGAAACTCGTCGTCTTGCCGGCGCCGTTCGGCCCCAGCAGTCCCACCACTTCGCCGCGGGAGATGCGCAGGTTGACGTCCCGTACAACCTGCCTCCGTTTGTAGCTCTTGCCGATCCCCTCGGCAATCAGTGTTTGCATTCGTCTCGCGGCGCAGCCTCGCGCCGTCACTTTCCGCGCACATCGGGAGCGGTCGTCTCGGTCTTCGTCTGGCGCCCGCCGCCTTCGATACTGACGCTATCATTGCGGCTATTGAAAATCAAAGTCTCGCCGGTCACAGTTCCGCGCACCGGGTCGCTCATCTTCGGCGGCGCCGCGGCCGTCCCCGTCAACACGTATTCCCCGCTCGCGCCTGAATACTCCAGCCGCTCCCCGGTCCCTCGCCTGCCCTGCACGGTCAGCACCACGTGCCCCGCCGCCATCATCCGATCCACCTGCGCCTGCCCGCTGCTGCCGCTGTCATGACTTCCCGCCGGCATCAACCGCAATTCCACTGTGTCGGAGGTCGACGTCGCCGTCCCCGTCTCGGCCGTCACCGCGCCCAGGTCGCCTCCACGCATCACCGCCTTACGCTCAGCATCCGAGTACCAGAGTTCTCCTCCGTGCACGCGGATCACCGGCGCCGCACCCGCCTTCGCTCCGGCACTCTGATCCGCCGTCTGCTGGCCATTCCGGCCCCCGCCGCCCCCCGGAGCGCCTGCGCTCTGCATCACCGCTGTCACCGGCTCCGCCGCGTTCGAACTGTGCGCCGTCAGCGTCTGCAGGTGCTGGTTCAGCACGATCACCGGCCCTGACACCGAGTTCGCCTGCTGCCACAGCCGCGCATGCCCGCGGAACGTCGCCTCTCCCGTCGACTGGTTCAGTTGCGCCTCCGCCGCCACCACATGAGCCGGCCCCTTGCCGCCCAGTGTCATATCGCCTCGGCTGCCCGCTGGGCCCCCTGCGCCGCCCCCGCCCGTATCGGTCCACGTCGCCTTCACGTTGCCGTGCGCAAAGGCATCGCCCGACTCCCGCGACACATCCACCTTCTCCGATGTCATCTGCAGGCCGCCATTTTCTACCCGCGGGTCGATCGTCAGGTGCAGCCACTCGCCCCTGCCCTCGTACATCGCCCGGCCCGCCGTCGCCCGCAGCGGCGCCTGCGGCTGCGCTCCCAGGTTCAACCCGCTCCCCGCCGATCTCCCGCCGCTAGCCCCCACCTTCGCCGCCGGAACCTCCACCAGCACCACGCGCCCATCCAGCTCAGCCCACTGTACGTCTAAGGTCCCCGCCGATGCCCCAGGTTTCGATCTTGAGCCCTGGGCCCCCTCCCTTGCTCCCTTGCTCCCTGGTTACCTGTCCTCTTCAAGCTGCGCCACCAGCCTCTCCCCGGTCGCCGTCTGCCGCGTCCCCGTCGCGGTCGTCTGTTCGATCTCCGCGTGGCCTACGCCGTTGATCGTGCGCAGCGTCCCGCCCGGCCCGAACGTGCCCGTCACCTCGTCTGCTGTCATCTTCGACGGCGTCGCAGCCCCATTTCCGCGCCGAACCTCGCTGGTGATCGTCACCCCGCCCGTCCCGCGGATCGTCGCCGGCACGGTGTGGCCTTTTCCGGCCGCCTGCCCGCCGCGTCCGGGCTGGCTGAACCCGATATCCACCATCGGCGAGCTCCACGTCCGGTGCACTTCCCCTGTTTCCGCCTGTCCCGCGGCCGCCCCGGTCGTCTCCTTGCTCTCGAGTGTCACACCGGGGCCCAGATGCGCGCTCTTCAGCAGCCCTTTCGCCGTGAACTCCAGCTCCGCCGACGGCGACACCCCGCGCATCGCGCGCCCTTCCTCCGCCGAGTCCAGAACTACGCCGCCGTCCAGGTGACCGTGCTGCGGCTCATTGTGTTCGTTGAATTCCAGTTGTCCCCATGTCGCCGCCAGCCGCCCGCCATCTGCCGTTGTGACCGTGAACCCGCCGTTCGCGTCCAGCCGCTCAGCCGACCCGTCCGCCCGGAACAGCACCTTGGCCTCCGCTGCGATCGCCTGTCCGCCCCGGTACTTGGCCGCGGCCTCCTGCAGCCGTGCCGTCTGCGCGCCGCGGTCGAACTCCGCGTGGCTCGCCTTGATCTCCACCAGGTCGCCGCCCCGGTGCGTTGTGATCTCCACCGCCCGCTCCAGCGTCAGGTACCCGCTCTGGGCGTCGTACCGCGCCCCCGTCGCGCTCCCTCGTCCCTGCGCCAGCGAGAAGTCCACCCGCTCCCCGGTCGTCACCAGCCCGGTGTTCCGGTCGAACCTCACGCCGCTGGTCTTCACCTCGACCTGGTCCGCGGGGTTCGCCGCCATCGCCGCCGCCACGATCGCCTGCCCCTTCTCCCTGGCCGCAGCCTTTACCCCTCCCGCCGGCCGCGTCAGCAGCATCACCACCGGCCCCTTCGCCGTGGCCACACCGCTCTTTGGGTCGTACTCGAAAGTGTCCCCCGCGATCCGGTCCACCCTGCTGCCGTCCTCGCCGAAGAGATCGATCTGAACGTCGTGCAGCTCCACGCGATCGTTCTTCAGCACCACTTCCTTCGACGCGTGGATCCGGTACTGCGAGTGCGCCCCGTAGGCGTGCACGAAGGTGTACCCGTTCGCCTCCTGCTGGATGTCCTTGGCCAGTTGGCTCGGCAGATCGTGCCGGTTCAGCAGGTTCTTCCACTTGGCCCGCGCCAGAAACACGCCCAGCGCCGCCAGCAGCACCAGTGCCGCCACGAGCAACAACGTCCGCACTCGCTCAATCGTGAAGCGCACGCTTGGATTTCCATTCCCAGCCGCGGCGCGAGTGCCTCACCCACGCGACGCCTTTGTTTCTGTCGCCAGGGTGGGGCCTCTCCCGACCGCCTAATCCTCTGAATCGCACCCCTAGTTCCCCATCCCCAGCCGCTGCGCCAGCCGTGCGGCGAGACTCTCGCCCAGTTCGCTCCACAGCAGCCGCGCCGTCGCCCCCGAAGCCTTCTCCACCGCCCCCGCCAGCTCCACCAGTTGCCGTACATTCTCTTCCACGTGCCGCGCGCCCACCCGGTCCAGGTCTGCCTCCTCCTCCAGGAACGGCGCATCGTCCCCGAAGTCGATCCGGATATGCCCGTCCTGCTCGTACGCGCCCTCATCGAACAGCGGCCCGTAGCCCGTCACCCGCACCAGCCGCGGCCCCCGCGCCCAGCGCGCGTCCATCCGAACCACATTGCCGCCGCCCTGCGCGCCAATCCCGGAACTTTCATCCTGAGCGAGTTCGCTCAACCCTCTTGATCTGTCATCCTGAGCGCCTGTTCCTGGTCGGTCATCCTGAGCATCAGAACCTGAATTGTCGTCCTGAGCGGAGTTCGGCGCGCTTCTTGCGCCAAACGCAGTCGAAGGATCTGCGGTCGCATTTCGCGGCGAAGGCCGTGCCTCTGGCCCCGCCTCCAGCTCCCACAAGCCCCACCCGATCTGGAACTCGTAGGCAAAGTCGTCGTGAAGCAGTTCCGTCGCCTCTTCCACGGCCACCCGCGGATCGGCGCCGGGAAGCTGGCCGTTCTCCTGCCCCGCCGCAATCCTTCCGTACACGCGCTCAAATACCGGCGTCTCGTTCCAGCTCACCGGCCACACTGTCGCCGAATACACCGTCGCTTCGCCGCCATGCGCGGCAAACGCCCTCAGCACCGCCCTCAGCTTTTCGGGCAGCGCCTCCAGGCGTAGATTCGGGTACCACAGGCTCAAATACAGCGTGTCCGCCATCGCTATTGATTTTAGACGTGTTTGCTCTCTGGCCGCCGCGTAGAGAGGCCTGCCAAGCCGGGAGGTAGTGATTGCCGGAAGGCGCTCTACCCCGTCACGATCTCGCTAAAGTCGGCGATCCCCGAGAAGCTGCGAAGGACTCCCGCGATGAGGGCAAGGTTCGCACCGCGAATCTCTTCGTCGGGGTCGAGCACCATCACCTTGTCGAAGAAGGCGTCGACTGTTGGCCGAAGCGTGGCGATAAGCGCGAGGGCTTCGGCGTACTTGCGCTGTTCGCGGAGCTTTGCCACCTCGTCCGCGAGAGATTGGATTGCGCTCCTCAAATTCCTCGCTTCAGCGGCCTTGATGTTGACCCAATTTCCGTGAGCAAAGCCCTTCTCCTCGGCCTGCCGCAGAATGTTCTTGATCCGCTTGAACGCCGCCGACACCGCGAGAAAGTCTTCGGAGCCCCGAGCTGCCGTCAGTGCTTCGGCGCGGGCGATGGCGTCGCGGACGTCGTTTGAGTCGGTGGCGAGGATGGCGTTGACGACGTCGTAGGCGAAGCCCTTGTAGTCCTTCAAATAGAAGTTCAATCGCTCGAGCAAAAATGCTGAGACCGCTGTTAATGTTTGGTCAGAATCAATGTCCCTCATGCGAGACGTCATGATACCATTCTGACCAATTCGCACTTCTCCGGTATACGACTCCAACACATCTCTTAGCGTTAGTGGAAGCTGCGATTCTGCAAGTATCTTTACAATTCCATTCGCGGAACGGCGAAGCGCAAATGGATCCTTTGATCCTGTGGGCGCCTGCCCAATGTCAAACATTGCCACGATTGTCTGAATGCGATCCGCGAGGCCAAGCAGCTGGCCTTCCACTGTAGCAGGAATCGCATCTTCCATCGAGGCCGGCATGTACTGATAATAGATTGCATCCGAGGCCGGAATGTTCTGAGAATAGATTGCATCGGCAATGGCGGCATCGTGTTCTGCGTATCCTTCCTGGTGCCATTGTGCGCGTATATATAGTCCGCCGATGATGCCCTGAAGTTCCGTGAACTCTTTTACTAACTCCGTCGTCAGATCGGTCTTAGCATACCTCGCGGCTATTTTCGCAAGACCTCTCTTGATAGTCCCTCCCTTTAAGAAGACTTTATCGTCAAGCCGCTGGGCTACTACCATGTTCTGTTCCGTTTTCCAGTAATAGCTCCAGGGCTCGCCCTTCGGTGGACGGAAGAAAGTGACATTTTTCAAGCTCTCCACGCGATCCACAAGCGGCGTCTTCTGGTCCACATCCCAGAAGAACCGCGCGTCCTTGAACCGCGCCCGCAGCACGCGCGCATTTCCGTGCCGGATGATCGCCGCGCCCTCTTCGTCCGCCTGCGTGTTCAGCACGGCCAGAAAATGCGGCGCGAGCTTCCCCGTTGCGTCCTCCACCGCGAAGTACTTCTGGTGGTCGCGCATCACCGTGACGAGAACTTCCTCCGGCAGATCCAAATACTCCGGCTCGAAGTCGCCCAGAATCGCCGTCGGCCACTCGGTCAGGTGCACGACCGTCTCAATCAGATCCTTGTCCTCGCGCCACCGCGCGCCTGCAACCGCACGCGTTGCCGCGTCCAGCGCCTTGCGGATCGTCTGCCTCCGCTCGGCCACGTCCACCGCCACGTATGCCGCCCGCAGCTTCGCGACGTAATTCTTCGCCAAATCAATTTCAACCGGCGCTTCCCCGTGCAGCACGCGATGCCCGCGGCTCGTCTTCCTCGCCGCGATCCCCGCAATCTCCAGCGGAACCACCGTCGAGTCGAGCAGCGCCACAACCCAGCGCACCGGCCGCACGAACCGCTCCGGCTTCCCCGCGCGCCAGTACATGTTCTTGGCCCAATAGATCGCCAGCACTTCCTTCGGCAGGTCCGCCGAGAGAATCTCCGCCGCCGTCCGCCCCGCGCGCTTCACCGTCGCGCCCACGTATTCGCCCTTCGGCGTGTCCACCTTCTTCAGGTCCGCCACCGCCACGCCTGCCTTCTTCGCGAAGGCCTGGGCCGCCGCCGTCGGCGCGCCGTCCTTGAACGCCACCTTCCACGACGGGCCGGTCAACTGCTCCTCGGTGTCGGCCTGCTTCGCGAGCACGCCCTCGGCCACGACAGCCAGCCGCCGCGGCGTCGAGTACGTCGCCACCTTCGCGCCCTCTTCGAGCAGCCGCTCCCGCCCGAGCAGATCGCTCACGCGCTTGCCCAGCTCGGCCTCGGCTCCGGCAATCATCCGCGCCGGAACCTCCTCCAACCCAATCTCAAGCAAGAAATCAGCCATAGGATCGTTTCTTCCAAGCTTCTAGCGGCTAGCTTCTAGCTCCTAGCCTCTTTCGTGCAGCACGAAACGGAATCGGCCTTGCCATGGAAAACTCAATTCTGCGCCACAATCAAAACCCAGCATCTGCGAGAGAAGCTGGCAGCTAGGAGCTAGAAGCTAGTAGCTGCTGCTCCGCCCATGCCTTCGCCACGCCCACCGCCAGCGCGCGAATCCGCCCGATCACGCCTACGCGCTCGGTCACGCTGATCGCCCCGCGCGCGTCCAGCAGGTTGAACAGGTTCGAGCACTTCAGCGCCAGCTCATAGGTCGCCAGCAGCGGGAACCGCCGCTTCTCCACCGCGCTCGCCTTCTCCTCGGCCATCAGCGCACCGGCCTGCGCCAGCAGCGCCTGCGCCTCGGCCTCGTAGCTCGAGAAATGTTCCCACAGCTTCGCCACGTCGGCCATCTCGAAGTTGTACACCGAGAATTGCAGCTCCTCTGCAAGCCGCACGTCGCCGTAGGTCACCGCCGCACCCGTCTCGGGATCGCGCGCCCACACAATGTCGTAGATCGAGTCCACATCCTGCAGGAACGCGGCGATCCTCTCCATGCCGTATGTCAGCTCGGCGCAGATCGGGTCCAGATCGAGCCCGCCGCACTGCTGGAAATAGGTGAACTGCGTAATCTCCAGCCCGTCCAGCATCACCTGCCAGCCCACGCCCCACGCGCCGCCCGCCGGCCACTCCCAGTTGTCCTCCTCGAACTTCAGGTCGTGGTGCTTCAGGTCGATCCCCATCGCCTCCAGCGACTCCAGATACAGCTCCTGCACGTTTACCGGAGGCGGCTTCAGGATCAGTTGGAACTGCGTGTGCTTGAACAGCCGGTTGGGATTCTCGCCGTACCGCCCGTCGGCCGGCCGCCGCGAGGGCTGCGCGTAGCCGACTCTGAACGGCTTCGGTCCCTGCACGCGCAGAAACGTCTCCGGCGCCATGGTCCCCGCGCCCACTTCCACATCGTAGGGCTGCTGCAAAACGCATCCGCGCTCCGCCCAGAAGGCCTGCAGGCGGAACAACAACTCCTGAAAGGTGAGCGACGGATGCTTTACTCGCGGCGCGGCTTGGGCTGCAGTCACAGGCTCTTCTCTCTCATCGGGACTAAGGTTCGATTTTATCAGCCGGGACTTTCTTCGCCTCCAGAACCATGCGTTGGATCACGCGCCCATCCGCGCCAGCGCCTCCGCCCCGGCGGAACGCCGCCTTCCCATTCCACTCACCGCAGCGTAAGCAGATTGCCCTGGAACTCGCCGCTGGCAAGCGCTTCGACGCGCTGATCCAGCGTGACGAGAATTGCGCCGCTTTCGATCACCAAGCCCAGCAGCAAGGCATCGGTCACCTGCCGGTATCCGTGCAGCCGCGACGCGAAGGGCTCAACGAGCTTCAGCCAGGAACCCGGCATCGGCAGTTGCGCGGAATTGGGCAGCCGCGTTATCGCGCGCAACATCGCCATGGCCTCTTTCATCTCGCGTCCGCCGACCTGCGGCGCCGCCGTGAGGCGCACAAAACCGGCTTCCGTCACGGAGCAGAGCAGGAAGCAGTCGTCTTCGATTTGCCGGTACCACTCCACAGCGGCCCTGTGACCCGCGTGCTCCGGATCGCTCAGCGCGATCAGAACATTGACGTCGGGCAGATAGCGCCGGTCAGCCAAGATCGTCTTCCTCGGCCTTGCGCACCATCTCCGTGGTAATGCGGCGGCCGGTGCGCGGAAAGACGGGGAAACCCGACGGGCCGAGTTCAAATTCGATCGGCTCGGACGCCGCAGCTTCGGCCCGCCGGCCCTTTCGGATCAACTCGGTGATCGCGTCGCCCAGCGTCAGCCCATTGGCGTCGGCATACACAATGGCAAAACGGCGGGCATCCTCGGCGAGATTGACATTGGTGCGCATAGTTCAAGTATGCACCGGAATATAGAGTAGGTGCAAGATTGTCGTTCTTGCACGCCCTCACTCGTCAGGCGCACAAGAAACCCGCGAAAACAGCCTTCTTCACCCCTCGCCGGCCGTTCTTTTCCTCAGCCGCCCATCCGCGCCAGCGCCTCCGCACTCTTGAGCTTCCGCTCCAGATGCCTCTCCAGCGTCTGCAGCGTGAACCGCCTCAAATCCTGCCCGCGCCGCCGCGTCCACGGCTCGCCCGCAAAAGTCGCCGCCGGCGCCCGCAGCATCCGCTGCGCCAGTTGCCACGAATCCGCCGAAAGCCCGCTCCCGCTGCCGTTCCGGTGCAGCCCGCAAGACAGTCCGTCCGTGTAGCTCGAGAACGAGACCTCCGCCGCCTGCAATGCCTCGCCACACACGATGCAACGGCCGATGTCCGGCAGCAGGCCCATCAGGCGCGTCATCCACAGCGAAAAATACGTCAGCGCCATCCACGGCTGCTCGGTCTCCGACTTCGCGGCCGCCGTCTGCTCCAGTACGCTCACCAGCAGCCGGTACACCGCATCCTGCGGATCGTGCTCGGGTAGCGCCTCGTCGATCGTCTCGGCATAGAAGCTCAGTACCGCCATGCGCGCCGGATCCACCGGCGCCGAGAGCGGCGAGCGCACGATCTCCAGTTGATCCAGGCGCACCAGTTCCTGCCGGGGCCGTTCGGCAAACCACGCCCTCGTGAGGGTCATCGGCTCCAGCGCGCCGCCGAAACGCCTGCGGCTCTTGAGCGCCGCCTTGGCCACGCCCCGCATCCGCCCGTAATCGCGGGTGAAGAAGCTGACGATCAGGTCGGCCTCATGCACCGGCCAGGTGCGCAGGACCACCGCTTCCGAGGTGAGTACAGGCATGGCGATTCCATCATCGCACCTTCTTCACGCGCGTTCGTTGCGCAAATCCGCACACAAGAAGACAAGGCGGTGTCTTGAAAGTAGGGGAGTGTTCGGAGGGTAAGGCGCTCGTTCAATATTTGGAGCTATTCATCAGAAGTAATGTACAATGGATAAGGTAAGGAGGTCGTCATGCCCACAGCAAAGGTCACATCGAAAGGCCAAATCACCATTCCTGTCGAGGTGCGCAGGGCGCTTGGGCTGAAGCCGGGCGCGCAGGTCGATTTTCGAAAGAGGGGCAAAGATGAATTCATTCTCCGTGCAAAGACCGGCTCCGTCCGAGATCTGCGGGGCTGTTTGGCGGGTTTTGACTTGCCCAAGACCGATGCGGAAATGAACGATCTCATTCACAGGCGGGCGGCGGAGTTGGATGCCGCTACAAAGAGCAATGCGCAGGCAGTTTCTGAAGGGGAAGCGGCGTGATCGGCCTCGACACGAATGTGCTCCTGCGTTATTTCGGACAGGATGATGCGCAACAAAGTCCGCTGGCAGATGGTATCTTCGATTCTCTTACCGCAGACGATCCGGGATGGGTGGGATTGGCCGTAATTCTGGAGCTGGTCTGGGTGATGACCAGCAAAAGAGGCGCAGGCAGAAGTGCAGTCGCGGACGCTCTCGATCGATTGCTTATGATGGAAGCGATGGTTGTCGAACAAGCGGCTATAGTGGCCGATTCCGTGGAGCAATTTCGCTCGGGCAAAGCTGATTTTGCCGACTGCCTGATCGCCGCCTCGGCGCGCGCCGCCGGATGCGGCCGAACCCTCACCTTTGACCACATTGCCGCGCGCGATGCCGGGATGGAATTGATCCGGTAGGAAGCCGCGGGGCGCTTCGCCCCACTGAATCCCTCATGTTCACGTCGGCACGCTCAATACGCAAACGCGCGTCCCGCCCACAGGCAGGACACGCGTCGTAGAGGAACTTCGTTGTGTTGGGGCCAGCCGCTACTGTTTAGCGGCCGAAGTGCTTGGCGTTCTTCTCGGTAAAGTGCGCCCACTTCTCCGGCAGGTCGTCCTGCGCGAAAATGGCCGAGACCGGGCAGACCGGCACGCACGCGCCGCAATCGATGCACTCGACCGGGTCGATGAACAACTGATCCGCCTCGCCGTGTCCTTCTTCGTCCTTCTTGGGGTGGATGCAATCGACGGGACACGCGTCCACGCAGGCGGTGTCCTTGGTGCCGATACAGGGTTCTGCAATAACGTATGCCATCTTGAATCTCTCCGGGGAATCCGTGCGGCCTCTTGAAGCGCGGTCCGCTCTGAACTGCTCGTCGCTGATAGTAGCACACAGCCCCGCAGCCCGACTCATCCCCTGGAGCCCCGTTTTGCCATGCGGGAACCGAGATGAACAGGGGTTGCGAGATCAGGGGAACGCGGGCACGGCGAAAGTGCGAAAGGCCGGAGCGGAAGACCGCAGGAGGAAGCCCGCGGAGCAGGCAATCCCTACT
Organism: Occallatibacter sp.; assembly: GCA_049514795.1. Classification (GTDB taxonomy): domain Bacteria; phylum Acidobacteriota; class Terriglobia; order Terriglobales; family Acidobacteriaceae; genus Telmatobacter. Next base: position 12,300 of record JBEKUS010000013.1, on the reverse strand, counting down.
ACCCACTGCCTACTCCCCATTCCCTGATTCCTGTTGCCTCTCTTTCCGCGCCCGGGCAAACTCCTCCGGCGTTGGAATCGGCGCCAGATTCCGCCCGGCGAACATGTCGGCGAAGAACCCGACCAGCTCCTCGTGGATCAGCCCGTTCGACGCCAGAACCTCGTCGCTTGCCAACCGAACCGGCCGTCCCGAGAAGTCCGTCACACGCCCTCCGGCCTCTTCCACCAGCAGGATTCCCGCGGCTGTATCCCAGGGATTCAGGTTGAACTCCCAAAATCCGTCCATCCGCCCGCAAGCCACGTACGCCAAGTCCAGCGCCGCCGAGCCCGCCCGCCGCACGCCGTGCGATCGCAGCGTGAACTCCTGGTAGAAGTGGATGTTGGGGCTCGCGTGGCGCTTGCGGCTGGGAAAGCCCGTCGCCAGTAGCGCCTCGGCTAGTTCCCGCGTCCGCGAAACATGAACCGCTTTGCCGTTCAATCGGGTCCCGCGGCCCCGCTCGGCCGTGAACAGCTCGTCGCGCAGGGGATCGTAGATGACCGCGGCCACCAGCGTTCCGTCATCGCCGGGCTTGATGCCCGCGGGCCGATGCTCCAGCCCCAGCGATACGCAGAACTGCGGGAACCCGTGGGCGAAGTTCGTCGTGCCATCCAGCGGGTCGACGTACCAGCGAAACTCGGCCTCCAGCCGCTCGCGCGTGCCCTCTTCGCCGTAGATTCCGTGCTCCGGGAACGCCTCGCCCAGCCGTGTGCGGATCAGCTTCTCCACCGTGCGGTCGGCCACCGTCACCAGGTCCACGTCGCCCTTGTACTCGGTCACCACGCCCTGTGCGTAGAACTCGCGCAGGCGTGCTCCCGCCTCGCGCGCGATCGCCGTGGCTTCAGAAATTGTTGCGGGACCCAGCGCGATCTCCGGCTCTGCCGCGCGGCTCACGGCGCCGCCTCGCTGGAAGCCGGCCCCTCCGCGGTCTCGTAGCGCGGCGTCCGCCTCCGGCCCGCCTCGCTGATGGTTCGGATCTGGTTCTTATAGATAAAGAGGTTCGGCTGGCCCTCGCGCGTCAGCCGCAGCATCGAATCGTCGAAGTACTCGATCCAGCCTCTGACGGTCTCGCCGTCACGCAGTTTGACATTCACGATCACCTGCCGCTCGCTGAGCGAGCGTAGGTAGAGTCCTTCCTGGCCGGTTTCGCCCGGCGGAGGCGTCTTGGATCGGCGGCGGCTCGATAGGGGAGACGTCATGGCTCCATTCTATTTGAATCGGCGTCGCACCGCCGGATGACGCCAAGCGGGCGGCGGTGCCGGTTCCGGAGGGAATCGCCCACCGCCGGCAGGATTCGCTCAATCCGCGAGGTCATCTGCCGCAATCAATCGCTCTTCCGCGTCACATCCGCGTAGTACCCCGCCTTGTTGCGCACGTTGAACTCGTCGGGTGCCGCGCGGGGTATCGTCACTGTCACGCGGTGAAAGTCCACGCCGGGGACTTGCTTGCGCGGATAGTAGCCGATCAGATATTGCGTGCGCAGGTCCTCGCTCACCTGGGCGAAGGCCTTGTCGAGCCCGCCTTCGCCAACGTAGAAGTATTTGCCGCCCGTCTGCTCGGCCAGCGTGATCAGCGCATGCTCGCCGCCGGTGTCGCGGCCGGCGCTGGCCTCGATCGGCACGTCGATCAACGAGTAAATCATCACCTCGTTGCGCAGCGCGGCTTCCAGGGCATCCGGGTAGGTGGAAGATTTGGCTGTGTCGTCGCCGTCGGAGACGACGATCAGCACCTTTCGGCCTTCCCGTTTGCCCAGCCGCTCGGAGCCCAGGCAGATTGCGTCGTAGAGCGCGGTCGCCCAGTCGCCGCGCAACTGGTTCAGGCTGTGGTCGATCTGTGAGAGATTGTTGGTGAACGGCGTCAACTCGCGCACCTCGGTGGCGAACTGAAGCACGCTCATCCGGTCCTGCGGGCGGAGAAGTGCATGGGCGAAGCGCCGGGCAGCCGTGGCCTCTTCGCTCATATCCTTGCGCACGCTCCCCGAGGTGTCGATCGCCAGGGTCAGATTCAGCGGCGCCTCCGATTGCCGCTCGAAGATCGCGATCTGCTGCAGGCGTCCGTCCTCGAAGACGGCAAAATCGTCCCGCGTCAGCCCGCCGACCAGCGCGCCGTTCTTGTCGGTCACGTTGACGAAGATGTTTACGAGCTTCACGTCTACGTGAAACGTCGCCTCCTGCGCAGCCAGCGTCACGGGCAGAAGCCCCAGCACTGCGATCGCGGCGAGCCGGGAAAGAGTCCCGCGCCCCATCCTTTCGCGTTCTTCGTGAAAAGTTGAGAATCCGCGAAAAAGGCGCAGGACGGAAGATGCACGGAAGATTGCCCAGCCGCTACGCATCATGCGCCGCCTCCGAAGCCTCGATTGCCAGTCCAGCCGGAAACGGCTCGCCCGGCGCCCAGACAGCGCCGTCGGCAAAGGTCTCCTTCTTCCAGATGGGCACACTTTGCTTGATCGAGTCGATCAGCCACCGGCACGCCTCGAACGCCGCCGATCTGTGCGCCGAGGCTGCCACGATCAGCACGCTGGTCTCGCCGATCTCCAGCCTCCCCAAGCGATGTACCAGCGTTACGTGCCGCACGCCGAACCGCCCGCGCGCCTTCTGCCCGAGCTCCTCCATCTGCCGCACAGCCATCTCTTCGTAGGCTTCGTAGTCCAGATAAAGCGTCCGCCGTCCCCGCGAGTGGTTGCGTACAATCCCGTCGAACACCACCACGGCGCCGTCCTCCGCGCGCTTGGCCTCAGCCACAGTCCGGGCCGCGTCGATCGGCTCGCGGGTCAGCGCGACAGCGACGCCCGTATCGCCGCCACTCTCCTCCAAAGGATTCGCCGCACGCGCAGTGCCTCCGGAGACAGGCGGAAGCAGCCCGACTTCGTCGCCGTCGCGAAGAACTTGAGCCGCCTGTGCATACTCCGCATTCACGCCCACCGCGATGCCGCGCAGCAGTTGCTCCGGTGCATTCTCTGGCAACGTCGCGCGCAGCCGATCCAGCAGCGTCTCCACCGTCGCGCCTTCCGGCAGTTCGACCGCGCCGGGCAAGGGGCCCAGCCAGTCTTTCAGAACTCCGAACGGGATCACATGAACGCGCATCGCTCGAAAAAGAATACTGCCTGTAGGTTAGACGCAGAAGACGAGCGTTCCCTTTGGATCCGGCTTCATGCGGGTCGCTCTTCACCCGGCCCGAAAGATCGGCGTGCCGCCCGAGCGGCAGTTCCGGCGCCAGGATGTTTCACCATCGATCTGGCTCGCAGGACACAACGGCCGGCAGGTTCGCCGGCCCTTGGTCCTTCGTTGTCGCTGTTCACGCCGCCGCGAGCGTCTCAGCCTCGGCAACCTTCACCGTGGACGCCTGCGCCTGCGGCCGTGCCGTCAGCAGCGGCAACGCCACCGCCAGGACATCGTCGATCTGGCGCGCGTAGTGCACGGTCACGCCCTTCATCATCTCCGGCGTCAGGTCCTCTTCTACGTTCTGGCGATTTTCGGCGGGGAGGATGATGTGTTCCACTCCCGCCCGGCGCGCGGCCAGGAACTTCTCCTTGATGCCGCCCACCGGCAGCACGTTGCCGCTCAGCGTGATCTCTCCGGTCATCGCTGTCAGCGCGCGCACCGGCGTATCGGTCAGCAGCGACACCAGTACCGTGGCCATGGTTACGCCGGCCGACGGACCGTCCTTGGGGATCGCGCCGGCGGGAACGTGGATGTGCAGGTCCAGGTCCTTCGTGAAGTCCTCAGCCAGCCCCAGCCGCGCCGCATTGGAGCGCACCCAGGTCAGCGCGGCCTGCATCGATTCCTGCATCACCTCGCCGATCTGCCCCGTCATCGTGAAGCCGCCTTTGCCCTTCATCTTGTTGGCTTCGATGAACAGGATGTCGCCGCCGGCCGGCGTCCATGCCAGGCCCACCGCCACGCCCGGGCGCTTCACCCGCTCCGCCACCTCGGTGTCCACGCGCACCTGGATGCCGCCCAGAAACTCGGTCAGCGTCTCGCGCGTCACCACCAGTTTCTCCGTGTGCCCCTCGACCACCCGCCGCGCCTGTTTTCTGCAAACCGTTCCGATCGTCTGCTCCAGCTTGCGTACGCCGGCCTCGCGCGTGTAGTGGCGGATGATGTGGCGCACTGCGTCCTCGGGGAACTCGATCTGCTCGCCCGTGATCCCGTTTTCGCTGATCTGGCGCGGGAGCAGGTACCGGTCGGCGATGTGCACCTTTTCCTCTTCGCTGTAGCCGTGCAGGGGAATGATCTCCATGCGGTCGATCAGCGGCGGAGGTACCGTGTCCAGCATGTTCGCCGTGCAAATGAACAGCACCTTCGACAGGTCGAAGGGCACGTCGAGGTAGTTGTCCCGGAAGGTGTTGTTCTGTTCCGGATCCAGCGTCTCCAAAAGCGCCGCGGCCGGATCGCCGCGGAAGTCGCGGCCCAGCTTGTCGACCTCGTCGAGCATGATGACCGGGTCGTTGGTCGCCGCCCGCCGGATGCACTGGATAATCTGCCCGGGCAACGCCCCAATGTACGTCCTGCGGTGTCCGCGAATCTCCGCCTCGTCGTGCATGCCGCCCAGCGAGATGCGCTGGAACTTCCTGCCCAGCGCCCGCGCGATCGACCGGCCCAGGCTCGTCTTGCCCACGCCCGGCGGCCCGACGAAGCAAAGGATCGGCCCCTTCATGTCCGGCTTCAACTCAAGCACGCTCAGGTAGTCGAGGATCCGTTCCTTCACCTTCTTCAGCTCGTAGTGGTCCTCGTCCAGAATCTCCCGGGCCTTTCCGATGTCGATCTTCGAACCCGAACTCCGGGACCACGGCAGGACCGCCAGCCACTCGATGTAGTTCCGCGTCAGCGAATAGTCCGCCGCCATCGGCGTCATCCGCGCCAGCCGCGCCAGCTCCTTCAGAGCCTCCTTCTTCACCTCTTCGGGCATACCCGCGGCTTCGATCTTCTGGCGCAGTTCCTCGGTGTCGCGCTGCCCCTCGTCCTGCTCGCCCAGTTCCTTCTGAATCACCTTGAGCTGCTCGCGCAGATAGTAGTCGCGCTGAGACTGTTGCACCTGGTCCTGCACCGCGGTCTGGATCTTGGCGCGCAGTTGCTGCACCTCGATCTCCTTGGCCAGAAGTTTGTTCAGTTGCTCCAGCCGGTCCTCGACGAGGGGCGTTTCCAGCAACTGCTGCTTCTCGTCCGTGGTCAGGAAGGGCAGAGACGAAGCCACAAAGTCCACCAGCTTCGCCGGCTCCTCGATGTTCGCGGCAATCGTCCGCAGCTCGTCGGAGAGCGTTGGCGACTCGGAGACGATCTGCTGGAACTGCCCGATCACGTTGCGCACCAGCGCTTCGAAGGTCGCCGACGGCGCCGGTTCCAGTTCCTCCAGCGGCTCAATCTCGGCCACCATGAACGGCTCGGACTGGACGAAGCGCGTCAACCGGACCCGGCCCACGCCCTCGGTGAAGACAAACCGGCTCTGGTTGGGCATCCGCACCACCTTGTGCACCGTCGCCAGCGTGCCCACGGCGTGCAGGTCGGTCGGCTTGGGAGCATCCAGGCGGGGATCCAGTTGCGCCGCCACCACAATCGCCCGCTCCTCGCCCAGCGACTCGATCAACTGAACCGAGCTCTCCCGGCCCACGGTCAGCGGAAGTACGGCGTGCGGGAAAAGAACCGTGTCGCGGACGGGCAGCACGGGTATCCTGCGCACTCCAGCGGCTTCAGCATGGGGGTGCTCATCCTGGGGCGCAACTGAGTGATTTGGCATTGAGTGCCCTCTTGTCAACTTTCCTTCATTAGACTACTCAGAAATGTAAAAGTTGCAAGTCCCGCCCTCCCAACGCAACTTCTTGGACTGCCAGCACCTCGTTTGACCGCTTCCTGCGATGCCGCAGTCCTCTTCTCCGCTCCCGGCGGCCCCGGCTCTCCAGCCGGCTCCCGGGCAGTCTGCCCTTTTCCCTACGGATCGGCGCCCGTTGGGGTTCCCCGCCCGCGGCCTCGCAAGCGCATCCGAAAACGCCGCGCTCGCAGTGCCGCTGCCATCGGCCCTTGGCTATCGGTCTCTGCCGGCCTTCGCGCCCGATCGGGATGCCGCCCCCGCTCCTTGAGAACTATCGGCGGAAATGGTGGGAATTTCAGGGCTGCCAGCCGAGGCCTTGAAGGAGTTTCCGCCTGTGGTTGTCCCGGTTCACGTGGCTGCCCGCTGCGCGCTGGGATCGCCCGCCGTTCGAAGGGTCAATCCTGCACGCCTATGGGCGCCCCGGCGCGGTTCCCGGTTCGGTTGTTTCTCCCGCCTCACGTTTGATCGCCGATTCGATGTGCTCCCAAACCTCGTCCGGAGGCTCCACGCTCGGGAACAGTTGGCGGGCCGCCTCGGCTATGCTCTCCAGATCGGCCAGCAGCGCCCGGCATCGCTCGCAGCCTTGCACGTGGGGATGGGCCGCGGCGTCCGCTCCCGAACCGATCAGTTCGGGCAGCTGGGCCTGGAACTCGGCGCAACTCAGCTTGCCTGGATTGCCGCTCATCGCCGCTCCTCCTGGCGCTTCTGCGCGCGCAAGGCGTCCCGCAGTTTCAGCCGCGCTTTGTGCAGTTGCGACTTGCTATTGCCGATCGAGCAGTCCAGCATCGAAGCAATCTCATTATGCTCAAATCCCTCGACGTCGTGAAGGATAAAGATCAGCCGATAGCCCGCCGGCAGTTCGGCCACCGCGCGCTCCAGCGCCAGCCGGTCCACGGTGCCCGCCAGCGTGAGATCGGGCGCGCCAAAGCTCCGGCCCGGGCCCTCCTCGGAATTGGGCTCCATCGCCTCGTCCAGCGAGATCAGCGACAGCCCCTTTTTCCGTAGTTGCATCAGCACCACGTTGACCGCCAGCCGGTGCAGCCACGTCGAGAATGCCGAGTCGCCCCGGAACGTGGCGATCTTGCGATGCAGTTGCAGAAACGCTTCCTGCGTGAAATCCTCGGCCTCCGCCACATTGCCCACCATGCGCAGGCAAAGCGAGTAGATTCTCCGCTTGTGCAGCGAATAAAGCAGGGCAAATGCTTGATGGTCTCCGGCCCGTGCCCGAGCCAGAGCCTCGGCCTCCTCGGGATTGCGCCTTTCCGGAGGCGCCGCACTCGCGGATGCATCCGCCCGGGCCGCAGTCGCCGATTCCGCACCTTCTGCTGATCGGATGCTGCTTGGCGCTTCGGCGGGAGCAGGAGGATCGGACATGCGCTTCCTTCAGAATGATTGTCCGGATTGGCCCGGGTGTGCGTCCTTGCAGTCGAAGATAGCCGATTCCAAACGCGCGGCTTGACCCTTCGGTTCGGAAACCTTGCTCTTTACCACAACCGGAACTGGCAATCGGGGTCCATTCGCTCAGGCCTCTGATTTCAGGCTCTGCATCCGCGGCCAGGAGGAAGTGCCTGCTCCATGGTCGCCCAACCAAGTGAAGCTTCTCCGGTTTTGCCGTGGCTTCCTAACTCGTTAGTATAAGAACTAGCGTTTTGGGTTGGCTGATCTTGAGAAAGTACGGAAACGGGATCTTCCCATTACGGGCGCGGATCGAGCCCATCCTGCTGTGTCGCCGGATTCAGCTCCGCCGCGTTCTTTCATAATTCATATGGCTCTTATGACAAAGCCGGCGGATAGGCTCGGCGTTCCCCCGGGCCCCCGGCGGCCGTTCCTCGCCGCTGTCCTTCTGTCTTGCGCGGCGGCTGCCGCTCTCGCCGGCTGGTGCCAGTCGCCTGTAGCGGTCCCCGGCGCCGCTCTCCCTGCCGCAGTGGCCGCCGGACCGCCGGAAGGTCCCAGCCCGGATCGAGCCAGCGATCCCGTTCTCGCGTTGGTGGGCCTGCCCGTTCGCGGCATTTCGTTCGAGGGCGTCCCGGCCGACCGCCTCGCCCCGCTCCCGGGCCATCTCGCCCAGGCCGAGGGAGCGCCCCTCAGGGCCGAAGACCTGAAGCGAAGCCTGCGCCAGCTCTACGCTACTGGACTCTACGACAGCATTCAGGTCGAGGGATCGCGCGAGCCCGATGGCGTTGCGCTCGTCTTTCGCGGAACTCCGCGGACGTTCGTCGGAATGGTGAGCGTGTACGGAGCCGCCGGGGCCTCGATGAACACGCAGTTGCAGCGCGCCTCTCAGCTCGACGCCGGAACCCGCCTGACCCCGGCCAGAATGCTCCGCGCGGTGACACAGATGCGCACCACGCTCGAGCAGAGCGGCTATCGCGAGGCGGCGATCACCCAGACCGTAACGCCTCACCCGGAACAGCAGCTCGCCGACATTGCCTTTCGTGTCGTCTCCGGGCCGCGGGCGCGCGTGGGAAAGATCGCGGTCACCGGCGATTCCGGGATGAGCCTCGACACATTCCGCCGTCATGCCGGTCTGCGTACCGGCGCTGCGGTCGACCACGACACCGTCAATCACGCCCTGGATGGCGTGCTTCGCGAGTACCAGAGACAGAATCGCCTCGAGGCCGAGGTCAGGCTTGAATCCGCGGAGTACGATCCCGCCACGAAATCCATCGGTTACCGCTTCTCAGCCAATCGCGGGCCGGTGGTCAAGGTCGACGTCGAGGGCGCCGGCATCGATCCGGAGCGGGTCAAGCGCCTCGTCCCCATTTTCGAAGAAGGCAGCGTTGACGAGGACTTGCTCACCGAAGGCAACCGCCGCCTGCGCGATTACTTCCAGCGCCTCGGCTACTTCGACGCCAAAGTCGATCACCAGCTCCGTTCCCCCGGCGCGGATCAAGTCGACATTCTCTACACGGTGCAGCTCGGACCGCGCCGCCGCGTTGAGAAGGTCTCCATCGTCGGGAATCGCTACTTCAGCACCGCCACGCTGATGAACCTGCTCGTCGTTCGCGCCGCCGACGTTCTCGACCGCCACGGCATCTACAGCCAGGCGCTGGTTTCGGCCGATATTGCCGCCCTGGAAACCGTGTACCGGAACAACGGCTTCGCCCAGGTCAAGGTCACCGCCGGAGCCGCCGTTCCGGACACCTCCGCCTTCAACAGCGCGCTGCCCGGCGCTGAAGCCGCCGCCCGGCGTCAGGCCTCGCCGCGAATCGCCCCGCTCCACGTGACCTACCACATCGCTGAAGGCCAACAAATCAAGGTCGGAACCCTGCAGCTCGAAGGCAACGACCACGTTTCGGCGGCCGCGCTCACGGCCCTGATGAATACCACGTCGGGCCAGTTGCTCTCGCCGCGCGCTCTCGCCGGCGACGACAACGCAATTCTGACCGAGTACTACGGCCGCGGTTTCGATCAGGCGGCCGTCACCGTCACCCAGCAGTCCGACCCCGCCGATCCCGGCAAGGTCAATGTGGCCTTCCATATCGGCGAGGGAAGACAGACCTTCGTCCGCAATGTGCTGCTTACCGGCCTCGAGACCACACGCCCCCAGACGGTGGCGCGAGCCATCGCCATCCACGCCGGCGATCCTCTCAGCCAGACCGCTCTCACCGATACGCAGCGCAACTTCTACTCATTTGCCTTGTTCAACGAGGTGAATGCCGCCGTCGTCAACCCCACCGGCGACGCCGACCGGAAGACGGTGTTGCTCCAGGCAGTCGAGGCGCGCCGCTGGACGTTGACCTACGGCTTCGGCTTCGAGGCCCAAACCGGCCAGCCGCAAAACAACTGCGCCGGCGCCATTGCCGGCGGCGTCGCCTGCAACCCCAACGGCAAGACCGGAGTAAGCCCCCGCGTGCTTGCCGATATCACCCGCAACGGCCTCTTCGGACGCGATCAATCCGGCTCCGTGCGCGCCACCTACGGTCTGCTCGAGCAAAGCATCGGCCTTTTCTATCAGGTCCCGCACTTCGAAGGCAACCCCAACTTCGGCTTCACCTTCTCCGGCGGCTATGCCAACACCCTCGACGTTTCTACCTACGTCGCCGCGCGCCTCGAAGGCGCGTTCCGCTTCACCGAGAACTTCAATCATCCCGGCTCCTGGCTCTCCCGCGCCAACACCTTTATCTACGAGATCGATTTCCGCCGCGTGAAGGTATCGGCCAGCAGCTTGCAGGTCTATCCCGGCGAAATCTCCGAGTTGTCCACCGCAACGCGTGTCGGCGGTCCGGCTTTTACCTGGATTCGCGACACCCGCGATGTGCCCATGGACGCGCGCCGCGGCACCTACTGGAGCTTCCAGGAATTCTTCTCCGACCGGCACTTCGGCGCCGACGCCGAATTCAACCGCATCGATGCGTCGAACTCCAGCTACTTGAGCTTCGACCGCGGGCGGTTCGTTCTGGCGCGCAACACGCGCTACGGCCAGATTCACTCCTTCGGCGAGGGATCGAGCCAGCTCATTCCGCTGCCCGAGCGGCTCTATGCCGGCGGCCCCGTCTCGCTGCGCGGCTTTTCCCAGAATGCCGCCGGCCCGCGCGACCCCGAAACCGGCTTCCAGATCGGCGGCGCCGGTGCGCTCATCAACTCCACCGAGCTGCGCCTGCCTCCGCCCACCCTGCCTTGGGTGGGCAACACGGTCAGCTTCGTCCTCTTTCACGACATGGGCAACGTCTTCACCAACGCCCGCGATGCATGGACCAGCGCCCTCCGCGTTCACCAGCCGGATAGCGCTGCCTGCCGAGCCGCCGTCGCCAGCCCCGCGAATTACCCCAACGCGTACGACCCCACGGGCACAGGCCCCGTCACCTCCACCGGCCAGCAGGGCCCGTGCAGCTTTAACGACTTCTCCCATTCGCTTGGGCTCGGCCTCCGCTACCATACGCCCGTCGGGCCCATCCGCTTCGACTTCAGCTACAATCTGAATCCGCCCATCTATCCGGTCAACATCAACTATTCGATCCCTACGGCTCCCGGCAGCACGATTCCCGGATACGCATCCGCGCCTTACCTCGGCCAAGCGCCGCACTTCAACTTCTTCTTCAGTCTGGGGCAGGCCTTCTGATGATCCGCCACGCGCCAATCCGGACCCGAATCGCCGAGAGCGTAGCGCCGGCCTCCCGGCCCGCTGTAGTGGCGGCCTCCACGCCGTCACACGGCGCGGGGCCTCTGCGAGCGGCGTGGGCTGCGCGGAAGTGCCGAGCGATCGTCTTGAATTCTCTGTGGTTCTGCCTCCTCTGTGTCGGCATGAAGGGCGCGGCCCGGTCTCAATCTCCCTCACCGCTTGGTTCTTCCTCCGTGGTTCTCGACCGCGTCGTCGCCGTCGTCAACCGGCAGGCCATCCTTTCCAGCGATCTCGACGACGAGATTCGCCTCTCCGTCCTCGATCCGGATGCCGGTGGGCGCGGCGCGATCACCCGGCAACACGCGCTGGAGCAGTTGATCTCCCGCTCCCTCATCGAACAGCAGATCCGCCAGGAGGACGTGCAGGCCATCGCGCCCACGCAGCAGGAAGTTGGCGCCCGCATCGGCCAGCTCCGCGAGCAGCTTCCCGCCTGCGTGCATCGGAGCTGCGCCACCGATGCCGGATGGAGCGCCTTTCTCGCGTCCAACGGATTGACTCCGGAGCGCGTCGAAGCCTATCTCCGCAACCGGATCGAGATCCTCGCCTTCATCGAGCAGCGATTCCGCCAGGGCATTCAGATCTCCCCGGAGCAGATCGAAGCCTACTATCGCGGCACGCTCCTTCCGCAATACGCGCCGGGCGAATCCGTCCCGCCTCTCGATCAGGTCGCTCCGCGCATCCAGGAGATCCTGCTCGAGCAGCAGGTGAACGTTCTGTTCGGCAACTGGCTCGCCAATCTTCGCCAGCAGGGCGATGTCGAGGTGCTCGATCCGGCGCTGGAATCGTCCCAGACCGCGGACAACCCGCAGAAAGGAGCGCCATGAGCGAGCACGATTCAGCGCCCGCCTCTCCGGAGCAACCGGTCCCGCCGGAACTGCCCCAGCCACGCACGCGCTCCCGCCTGCGCCGCTTCTTCCTGCGCCATCTCCCGCTCACGGTGGCTTCGGCAGCCGTGCTACTCGTGCTCGCCGCGGTCGGCGCCTATTTCGTCGCCAGTTCCGCCGCCTTCGAGAACGTCGTTCGCAAGCGCCTCATCGCGCGCATCGAGACCCTGACCGGCGGCCGTGCCGAGATCGCGTCGTTCCATTGGCGTCTGCTCCATCTTGAGGCCGAAGCAGACGGCATCGTGATCCACGGTCTGGAAGATCCCGGTGAAACTCCCTACGCGCAAATCGACCGTCTGCGCGTGCAGGTGAGCATTCTCGGCTCCTTCAGTCCTCGTATTCTGCTGCGCGGCCTCGAAATCGACCGGCCGAGAGTCCACCTCATCGTCTACCCGGATGGATCGACGAATCAGCCGCAGCCTCGCCGGACCAGGAAGCGCAACAAGTCCGCCG
>JBEKUS010000012.1:0-49091 GCA_049514795.1 Occallatibacter sp. | reverse complement strand
AATACTTTCACTTTACGCAGATCGGAATCGGGCCACAGCAGATCGAGTGGCAGGACGTGGACGTGCAGGGGACGGTTCGGGAGAAGGGACAGTGGCCGTTTGAGTGTCCGCCCGCAACGGCGTGGCCCGTGCTGGAAGCGCAGGGCTCCGGACTACCGCAGGAGGACGCCGTGCACCAGACAGCAGCGGAGGGCGTTCTGCTCCTACGCTTCGAGGGTCGCGGAGTGAGGCGCGCGGATGCCGAGCAGACCCTCCTCACCGGCTGGAACGATTCAGACGCGCCGCCCGCTGTCTGGATCGGTTTCTCAGGCAATCGGCTCGAGGTCCGGATCTCGCCTCGCCGCGGAGATCCGGCGCTGCGTTGGCGTGGCTCGCCGACGCTTGGGGGACATCTGGCCCTCGACCTCGCATTGCACGGGGCGCTCGGGCCTGGTGGCGTGCTCGTCCGGAGCGCGGAGTCACAGCCGTGGACCTGTTTGCAACCCGAGTCCTCGTGTGGCTTCGGCGGGCTGGTCTGGCCGAAACGCTGGTCATGCGGGCTGGCTCACACGGGCTACGCGCGCACCGCGGCACCCGCTATGCTGGCTCTGCTCAATTACCGTCCAGGCATCGTGGAGCGGGTCGATCCGTTTCTGGGATCGGACCTGCGAGTCCGTGCGCACCTGTTGTCCGTCCCTGCATCGAGCGGCACTGTCCGCTAGAGACGAGGAACGGGGACAGACGAGTGAGAGAATACTGAATTCAGAAAAAGCGCGTCCGATTCGTTGCAAGGATGTTGATATGCACGCCGCGCCGACTAGCCTTTTGTCGTTGCCTCAGGCGGCACAGACTCCCGAGTCGGACAGGCCCGCCGCACGGGCGACTCAGTTCATACGACGCTCTAGGGCGGGCGGCTCCGTTCTGAGCGTGTGGTCGTCGATCCGGAAGCAATCGCGGTCTTCCGGATTTGTAACGATAAGTCTTAGTGCAAGTCGGCTAGGGTTTAGCGAACTGCAGTAGATTGGAACGCCAACTGTCGGGAACAGCCCACGTCACTCCTTCAGGCGGATTTTGATCGCGGTTGCTGTTTCGCGACGTTGGCAAAACCGCGTTTGCGGGCCTTTGCAGGAGCCGGATCGGGGAAGAAACAGCGAGACAGCAAGTCAGCGAGTCAGCGGGTCAGCAAGGCAGTGAGTGGGGTGGGGTGGAACCCACCCACTTGGCAAAGGACGCCAAATGGATGGCACGGGCAAAATGGATGGGGCAGGGGCGGCGTTCGCGGTCCGTCCCGATTGGCGGTTCCGCAGGTCTGCGAATGCCGTAGAATCCCCTTGGAGCACAGAATGCCCGTCAAAGCCCTCTATCCCGGAACTTTCGACCCGCCGACCAACGGCCACATCGACCTGATCGTGCGCGGGGCGAAGATCTTCGACCACCTTGTTGTAGCCGTGCTGAACAACCCGGTGAAGGACCCGATCTTCACGGTCGATGAGCGCGTGGAGATGCTGAAGGAGGCGACGGCGGGGATCGGGAACGTGTCGATCGACACCTTTGGCGGCCTGACGGTGGACTATGCGCGGCGGCAGGGCTGTTCGGCGATGCTGCGCGGCATCCGGGCCATCTCCGATTACGAGCACGAGTTCCAGTTGGCGTTGATGAACCGGCGGCTGGCGCCGGAGGTCGAGAGCGTGTTTCTGCAGCCGGCGGGGCGCTACTCGTTCGTGAGCTCGCGGATGGTGAAGGAAGTGTTCAGCTTCGGGGGCGATGTGTCCGGGCTGGTTCCGCCGAACGTGCTGAAGCGGCTGGGCGCGCGGATCAAGAACGGGAACGGCGTGTAGACAGAGCCCCTACCAAACGCCGGGAATGAGCCGGTAGCGGACCTTTTCGCGATAAGCCCGATACCCTTCAAGACCGTTCAACAACAACTTCTCTTCGCCGAGGATTCGTACTGCGAGCAGCAGCACGAGGCCGAGGCCCGTGATGAGGCCGGGCACGGAGCCGAGCAGGAGCGAGCCGCCAACGAACATCAGGCTGGCGCCAAGGTACATGGGATGGCGAACGAAACCGTAGACGCCGGTCGAGACGACGTGCTGCCCGCGATCGCTCTGAATGCGCACCAATTGCGACAGAAACGTGTTGCCGGTGATTGAACGGAAGAAGAAGACGTACCCGACGCCGAGCAAAATACTCCCACAAGTTTCGATCCACGGCGCCAGGCGGGGCGTCCAACCGAATCGCCGATCCAGTGCCGGCAACACCAACCAGGCGATCGTACCCACCTTGATTCCTAAAAGGATGGCAAGGTCGGAGCGCGATTGCCCGCCTGTCCCCGGTCTTCGAATGCGTTCCGCCAACAGCGCCGGGTCGCGGAGATAGAGCCACAACATGCAGGCCCCGAAGAGAATCGCGAAGGAAGCGTAGAAGATCCACCCCTGCACCCAGCGCCAGTCGCTGGAGAGCCAGAGGAGCAGCACTGGCATCCCCACAACATAAGCGCCGCCGGGCAGGAACAGAAGCGGCGTGATTGTCGATTTGGTGCGCATGGGAAGGTTTGAAGCATGATACCGCCAATTCGCGGGAAGAACATCACTTGGATGTTAGAGTGCCTGAGTTTGTCTCGCCGAGCGCAGCACTCTGAATCCCTGCGATCGGGGCGAAGCGGCCATGGTCGATGCGCGCTTTTCCTCAGGACTTGCCGCTTGTCTTAGCGCCGCGAGCTTTGCGCTCACTCTGAAATCTGGCAAGATGGGAGTATTATGACCGTCACAGTTCCCGCAAAAGTGTTTGCCGACCGCATTGGCCGGATCGAGGTATCCGCGACCATGGCTGTGGCCGCCGAGGCGGCCAAACTGCGCGCACAGGGCGCCAACCTGGTGGATTTCGGGGCCGGGGAGCCCCACTTCAACACTCCGCGGCACATCAAGGACGCCGCGATCGCCGCGATCGACGCGAATTTCTCCCGCTACACCGTGGTGCCGGGCATTCCCGACGTGCGCAAGGCGATCGTGGACCGGCACGCGAGCGACTTCGGCTCGGACTACTCGGTGGACGAGGCGATCTTTACCACAGGGGGCAAGCTGGCGCTGTTCAACGCCATCCAGATTCTTGTGGACCACGGCGACGAGGTGATCCTGCCGGTTCCCTACTGGGTCAGCTTCAAGGACATCATCCAGTACGCGGGCGGCACGGTGGTGTACCTGGAGACGAGCGAGGCGGAGAGCTTCCGCATCACGGCGGATGCGATCGAGCGGGCGATCACGCCGCGGACGAAGGCGATCATTCTGAATTCGCCGTCGAACCCGGCGGGGTCGGTCGTGTCGAGCGAGGACCTGGAGCGGATCGTCCGCGTGGCGCACGAGCGCGGGATTTTCCTGCTTCTGGACGAGTGCTACGTCTACCTCAACTACGCCGCCAAGCCGGTGTCGGGCGGGTCGTTCACCTGGGCCAAAGAGCACATCGTGATTCTCGGGTCGCTGTCGAAGACCTACGCGATGACCGGGTGGCGCGCGGGATTCGCGCTGGCGGCGAAGCCGGTGGCCGCCAACCTGAACAAGCTGCAGTCGCAGTCGACGTCGAACGCGACGAGCTTTGTGCAGAAAGCGGCGATCGCGGCGCTGACCAGCTCGCAGGAGTGCGTGGCGGAGTTCCGCGCCGAGTTCATCGTGCTGCGCGACTATATGCTGGCCGCGCTCAGCAGGATTCCCGGGATCACGTGCACCAAGCCGGAGGGCGCGTTCTACGTGTATCCGAACATTTCGGCGTATTTGGGCAAGGGCGGCATCAAGACGGCGACGGAGATGGCCACGCGCCTGCTGCACGAGGCGCACGTGGTGACGGTGCCGGGCGAGGCCTTCGGGACCGGAGAGCACATCCGCATTTCGTATCCGGTGACCAAGGAAAACATCGA
Source organism: Occallatibacter sp. (assembly GCA_049514795.1). Classification (GTDB taxonomy): domain Bacteria; phylum Acidobacteriota; class Terriglobia; order Terriglobales; family Acidobacteriaceae; genus Telmatobacter. Next base: position 45,205 of record JBEKUS010000012.1, on the reverse strand, counting down.
CGAGGGCACGCGGCGGATGGGCGAGTTCCTGACGGGGTTACGCTGAGGAATCGCCGGCGGCGACGCAAGCGCGCACAGAAGAGCGGGCCATCCACTCGCCGAGGGGATGCATCTGCTGGCACTCCGTGCACATGGTGTTGGGGAATTGAGATCCGCAATGCGGACAGACGCCCATGGATTGGAATGTGTCGAAGGCCTGTTTGCACTCGGCGCATCGCCACAGAGCGCCGGCCGGAGGCTTGGCCCCGCAATTGGGGCAGGCAAATCCCTCGCGGCGCGGCAGCCTTTCGATGCGAATCATGGCGCGGGCACCCTTGAGTCCACCCCAGCAGTTGAGCAGCATGTAGCCGGCGATGAGAAGGGACCAGGTTGAGTGCATCCACAAGGCAAGACAGACTAATCCCGCCGCGCCCACAAAGCCAAGAGCCGTAGCCACGACGAGGCTGCGCCCGCGTCCCATGACGAACCAAAGAAGCGAGCGAAGAATCTGGCCGCCGTCGAGAGGATAGATGGGGAGGATGTTGAAGAGAAAGAGAATGACGTTGATGCCCAAAACCGCCGAGAGGAGATGATAGGCGTTGGGCATGGTCTGAGCCCATCCCAACGACCGGCTGATTGCGAAGGCGGCGCCAAGGATCGGCATGAGCGCCACATTGACAAGCGGCCCGGCGGCAAGGCTCCAGAGCATGGCGGCGGGCCTCTGCGGCGGGTTGACATAAGCAACCCCGCCGAGCGGCCAGAGCATGATGCGGTCGACGGTTCCTCCGACCTGACGGCAGGCCAGGGCGTGGCCGAACTCGTGCAGGAGCACGATGGCAAAGAGCGCCAGGTACTCGAACAGACTCCAAACCAGCGAGGTATATCGGCCTTCGCGGCTGCCGATCTCGATGACGGCTACGACAAACCAAGACCAATGTAGAAAGAGATCGATTCCCGCAACGCGGCCGAGATGGATGGAGCCCTGACGCAGGCCTAGCATTGCTGATAGCTTACGACACCCGCGGGATTGGGGGCGAGGTACGAAATCGCGCTGCTCTACAATAAAGGCAAGAAACGGGGGAAACAGAAAAATGAAGGGAAACGAGAAGGTGATCGCGGCGTTGAACAAGGCCGTGCACGAAGAGCTGGTCGCGCTGAGCGAGTATTTCGTTCATGCCGAGATGAACGAGAACTGGAAATACGGGAAGATCGCCAAGCAGATCAAGAAGTTCTCCATCCAGGAGATGAAGCACGCCGAGCATTTGATCGAGCGGATTCTGTTCCTGGAAGGGACGCCGAACCTGGCGGGACCGACGCAACTGAAGATTGGAAAGACGGTGAAGGAGCAGTTCGAGAACGACCTGGCGGCGGAGCTGGACGCGGTTAAGATGTACAACGAATTCGTCGCCTTGGCCCGCGAGGCCGGCGACCATGGGAGCGCCGACCTGTTTTTGGCGAATCTGAAGGACGAAGAGGAGCACGCCGACTGGCTGGACGCGCAACTGGGGCTGATCAACGAGCTCGGCGTCCAAACCTACCTCAGCAAGCAGCTTGACGGCGAGTAAGGGAGCCTCTGCACAAGCCCCGAGGCGCACCAGAACCCGTCTCGGGGGCTAAAGCCCGTTGCTTTGTTGGCCTTCTTCGGCACGAGGCCCAGAGGGCGCCTCGTCGTGCCCTTTCAAGACTCGCCTTGCGCAGAGCTTCCTAAGAGCGTCCGCCGGCGTTCATGGGGCGCTTGCGGGGCGAGAGGCCGCGCTGCCGGCCGGGCGGGACCGTTTTTCCGCCCCAGGCCCCCGAGCCACGGGTTGCCGGCAGGAAAATGTGCTAATCCTCTGTCCAAGTCTTGACAAGGTCGAGTAGGATATCTGTTCACATGTTTGAAGAAGTCGATTTCCGTCCCGTGATTCTGGCCGGGGGAAGCGGGACCCGGTTTTGGCCCCGCTCCCGGCGCGCCCACGCCAAGCAGGTACTCGCCCTCGATGGCGAGCGCTCGATGATCCAGCAGACCGTGGAGCGGCTGAAGCCGCTGGCCGCGATCGGCAAGACCTGGGTCATAACCAACGACTATCTGGCGCAGGAGATCGCCGATCAGTTGCCCGGGCTGCCCGCCGACCAGATCGTGCGGGAGCCGTTCGCGCGCAACACCGCACCGGCCTGCGGCCTGGCTGCCTTTCTGATCGAGCGCGAGAATCCCGCGGCGGTTCTGGGAGTGTTTCCCTCCGATCACGTCATCGCCGACGAACCGCGCTTCCTGAAGGCGCTGCAGAAGGGCATCGCGGTGGCCGCGGCCGGCGAGAACATCGTGGTGCTGGGCATCGAACCCTCGCGCGCCGAGACCGGGTACGGCTATATCGAGACCGGCGACCTGACCCGGGACGGCGCGGCACTGCACGTGCGGCGGTTTATCGAGAAGCCGAACCAGAACCGCGCCGAGGACTTCGTGGCAGCGGGCAACTACTACTGGAATTCGGGAATGTTTCTGTGGTCGGCGCGCACGCTGGCGAACGCGGTGCGCGAGCACCTGCCGGAGACGGCGCCGCTGCTGGAGACGATCGCCGCCGCCTGGGGCACGCCGCAGTTCTACGAGGTCTTCCGCTCGGTCTATCCGAAGTGCGAGAACATCTCGGTGGACTACGCGGTGCTGGAGCCGCGCTCGGCCAAGGGCGAGCATATCTCGAATCTCTATTGCATTCCCGCGGAGTTCAACTGGAACGATCTCGGCTCGTGGGCGTCGCTCTACGAGTACCAGGTGGAGACGCGGCTGCGCGGCGACGCCGAAGGCAACGTGGCCGACACCGGCGGGCACATCTCGATCGAGGCCAGCGACAACTACATCTTCAGCCCGAGGAAGTTCGTGGCCCTGGTGGGCGTGGAGAACCTGGTGGTTGTCGACACCGAGGACGCCCTCTTGATCGCGCACCGCGACCATTCGCAGGACGTGGGCAAGATCGTGAAGGAGCTGGGCGTCAACGGGCACGACGAGCTGATCTAGCCAGAGGCGTTCCTACAATTCAAGTGTTTTCAGAAGGTCGTCCACGCTCATCCCGTGATGTGCGGCAACGTGTTTGAGGATGCTGGCGAGGGTGCCTGTTTTGATCGGACGATGGCGAGGGATAACTTCGTGGTTCTCGCCGTCGCGCTGGGTGGTGACGCGGATGTGGGACCCTTGCTGGCGCGTAGGCCGATAACCGAGGACACTCAACGCCTTCACCAGTCGCGGCCCGTCAACGTCGCGCGGCAGCCTCACTGGACCAGGACTTCATCCCGCACAAAATGCAGACGGATGATCTTCGGGGACTGCGCCGCGCCGTCGAAGTAGCATTTAACCGCGTCTTTCACCATCGCGCGCAGTTCTTCGAGAGTGTTCCCCTGGGTATGGATCCCATAGCCCAAGGCGGACGCGGTGTAGCCGCCGTCGACTTCGTCCTCGCGTACCTCGAAGATGATCTCGTTCATCGGGAGAATCCCTCTCCTGCCCTGGGTCAATGCTACCATCGGCCAAATCACGCAACAAGATCACTGCGTGGCGGTTGAGTTTGAGAGAATCTGTCCCTCAGGGGCTTAAGCCCCCGTTTCTCTTTCTGGCGCTATTCGGCACGAGGCTCGACCCAGAGGGCGCCCCGTCGTGCCCTTTCAAAACACGATCTTTGCCACAGGCTCCTAAGCCGCGACCACCTCTACGCGCCCGGAGGTCTTCTTCTTCTCCGGTCCGATGACAATCTTCACGCCGCGCCCCAGGCGCATCAAGCAATCCATCATCTTGATCTCGCTGATGCCGCGAAACTGCCCGCGGAGCATCCGCGAGAGCTTTGGCTGCGTCAGGCCGAGCACTTTCGCGGCCTGTTGCTGGCTCCATCCCCGCTGGCGCAGAATCTCAGCGATCTTCATCGCCAGTTGCGCCTTCAAAAGCATTTCACCCGCATCGGGGAAACCCAGCTCTTCATATGCGCTCTTCACGGCATTCGTTTTGCTCATCGCACAACCCCCGATCCAGCGCAGCGGCTTGAGCGCATCTCTCACGGCCCGATTATACCCAAATAAGCATAATCTGGCCAGTGCGTTCCTGCGCTGTACAATTCTTGCGTAACTTGGACAGCAGGAATTGTCCGAGTGGGGTGAGATATGCCCGAAACCATCGATTGGCCGGTGAGCGCCAAGCCGCGCCGCCCGCGTTGGGCCCTCTACGTCGTCCTCGCCGTGGTTCTGCTCGTCTTCATCGGCGGCCGGACCGCGATCTCCTACTGGGTCGATCTGCAGTGGTTCGGCTCGCTGGGCTACACGAGCGTCTTCTGGAAGACCTTCACCCTCGAGTGGGGCACGTTCGCGGTTTTCGCGGCGCTTACGTTCGCCGTGTCCTTCGCGGCGTTTCTCGCCCTGCGCCGCGGCCATGCCGCCGATCTGCCCCAGACGCACACGATCTTCTTCGGCGGGCGGCCCATCGAACTGCCCGTGGGAAAGTTCCTGAATATCGTAGCTGTGATCGCCGCGGTGGTGATCGCTATCGTTACCGGCTTGGCGATGGAGGCGCAATGGCCGACGCTGGCGCTCTACTGGAATGCGCCGCCCGCAGGAAGCGCCGTGGATCCGATCTTCGGGCGCCCGCTCGGCTTCTATCTCTTCACCCTGCCGGCCTGGCAACTGATTTCCGGATGGCTGCTGACGCTGGCGGTACTGGTCTGCGTGCTGGCGGTGCTATTCCTGGTTGCGGCCAGCGGCGGGCGGGCGCTTGGCGGACGTTTCTCGGCCGCTTCCCTGCCCTGGCGCGGCGTCTCGGTCGCTTTCGGCTTTCTGCTGTTGGCGCTGGCGATTCGCGAGTACATCGGCCGCTTCTCGCTGCTTTTCGATCAGCACACGATTTTCGACGGCGTGACCTACACCGACGCGCACATAACGCTCACCGGAATGTTGTTTGTGAGCGCGGCCCTGGCGATCGGCGCGGTGATGGCCATCGCCAGCGGCGTCTTGAAGCCGCGCATGCGCTGGCTGCTGGCGGCGATTGTTCCGGCAGCGGTGTGTTTTGTCGTGGCCGGGTTGGCCGGATGGTACGTGAGCACGTTCGTCGTCAAGCCCAACGCGCTGAACAAGGAGCGGCCATACATTATCAACGCCATCGCGATGACGCGGCAGGCCTACGGGCTCGACCGCTTCGAGCAGCGCGAGTTTCCCGCCGAGACGACGGTTGCCGCGGCCGATCCGGATCACAACCAGGCGACGCTGGAGAACATTCGCTTATGGGACGTGGGCGCGCTGCAGGACACGCTGAGCCAGGTGCAGGAGATCCGCACCTACTACGCCTTTCCCGGCATCGACATCGACCGCTACCAGATCAACGGCTCGGAGCGGCAGGTGATGCTTGCGGTGCGCGAGTTGAACGTGGACAAGCTGCCCGAAAGCAGCCGCAACTGGATCAACGACAAGATCATCTACACGCACGGGTACGGCATCACGATGAATCCCGTGAACGGTTTTTCGCCGGAGGGCCTGCCCGTTCTTTACCTCTCGAACATGCCCATGCAAAGCACAGTGCCGGGGCTGAACGTGACGCGTCCCGAGATTTACTTCGGCGAGCTGACCGACACCGATGTGTACGTGAAGACGCACCAGCAGGAGTTCAACTATCCCCAAGGCGAGAGCAATAGTTTTACGACATACGAGGGAACGGGCGGCATCGTGATGGGCGGATTCCTGCGCCGCGCGCTGCTGGCGTTCGACCGCGGCGACCTGACCAAGGTGCCGTTCAGCGACGACATCACGCCGGAGAGCCGGCTGCTGATGCGGCGCAACGTGCTGGCTCGCGTACAGACGCTGGCGCCGTTTCTGGCGTTCGACCGCGACCCGTACATCGTGGTGGGCGGCGACGGGCGCCTCTCGTGGATCATCGACGGGTTCACCTATTCGGCGACCTACCCTTACTCGGCGCAGGCCGCGCTCGAGGACCAGCCCGTCAACTACATCCGCAACAGCGTGAAGGCGGTGGTTGACGCCTACGACGGCACGGTGACGTTCTATGTCTTCGACAAGGACGATCCGATCCTGGCGGCATGGCGCGGGATCTTTCCAGGATTGTTCAAGGATGCGTCGGCGATGCCGGCGGGACTTCGCGCGCACGTCCGCTATCCGGAACTGCTGCTGACCCTGCAGGCGCAGATTTATGGCCTGTACCACATGACCGATCCCGAGGTCTTCTTCAACCGCGAGGACCTGTGGAACGTGCCCGGCGCCAGCAGCTCGAGCCAGGGCGGCGACCAGGCAACGCAACCGATGCAGCCGAACTTCGTGCTCATGACGCTTCCGGGCGAATCGAGCGGCCTGGAGTTTGTGGAGATTCTGCCCTTCACCCCGCACAACCGGAACAACATGATCGGCTGGATCGCCGGGCGGAGCGACGGCGCGCACTACGGCAGCGCGGTGGTGTTCGATTTCCCGAAGACGCGGCTGGTGGACGGGCCGCAGCAGATCGAGGCGCGCATCGACCAGAACGCGCAGCTCTCGAGCCAACTCACGCTGTGGAACCAGCAGGGTTCGCACGTGATTCGCGGCAGCCTGCTGGTGATTCCCTGCGGGCAGGCGCTGCTCTACGCGGAGCCGATCTACCTGAAGGCGCAGAACAGTCCCATGCCGGAACTGCGGCTGGTGGTGCTGGCGCTGCAGGACCGGCTGGCGTACGGGCCGAACTTCGAGACGGCGCTGGGATCGCTATTCGGAGCGCAGGCGCCGTCAATGACCGCGGCCGAGACTCAGCAACCGGCGGCGGCCGCGCCAGGCGGCGCAAAGCCGGCGGCGCCCGATCTCAACACGCTCATCAACCAGGCCAGCCACGACTTCGACGACTATCAGAAGCTGACCGCGGAAGGCAAGCTGGCCGAAGCCGGACAGAAGCTCGACGACCTGAAGCGCGTGCTCGGCGAGCTGAGCAGACACGCAAAATAGAGCATTTCTCCCATTGCCATAAAGTGAAGCGCCGCCCCACCCTAGCCGGAAGAACAGAAACCCGGCGGGGGTAGGGCACCGACGATCGGACGCATTGGAAACACGTAAGTTACAGATTCTGCAATGTCCAAAATGTCCCAGATAGGCACGATGTCCGGGTCAGTAGCACAAAACCAGCACAATTTCTTCCTGGCGCGTCCTCAGCCAGTCGCTCAAGACTGCGCAGCTTAATCTATGCTAAGGGCGTGCGGGCATGTCGACCAACCAGTAATTGATGAGCAGGCGGTGTTTCACCAACAACGCCTGCTCGGCTTAAACTTCGTGCATGGCCTCGTTGACTCCTCGTCGCATTACGGAATCTCTGGCCTATTTGCGACGTGCGCAACCTCGGCAATCCGGAGTTAGCGGTGACGGCTTCGAGTTGAACCCAGTGATCGCGGAGGACAGAGTAGAAGCCTTTGAGCGAGGCCATTCAATCCGCTTGCCGTCCGAGTACAGGGACTTCCTGACCCAAATCGGAAACGGCGGAGCAGGTCCATACCACGGGATCTTCTCGCTCGGAACCGTCGATGACAACTTCACAGTTCGGGATTGGAAGGTGAACGACGGACTTGTTGGTGATCCCGCGAAGCCGTTCCGGTTTGACAAAGCATGGAATGACACGTCAAACATGCCACCTGACGACCTACTTGGGCAGAATGAGGAAGAGTACTGGCGACGCATGGGAGATTTTGAAAGGACCTATTGGGGTTCGGAGATGATGAATGGGGCAATCCCGATTTGCCATCAAGGTTGCGCCCTCCGAATCTGGCTGGTTGTCACTGGACCGCAATCGGGGAGACTCTGGGATGATCGCAGGAGCGAATACGAGGGAGTTTGTCCGCTGCTCCTTGCAGATGGCTCAAGGGCAACATTTGCCGCATGGTACGACGAGTGGCTAGAGCAGCGCCTCGCGGCTGCTAATTCGAAGGCTCAGAATCAGCAAGAAAACTTAGCGTGATTCTCAGGGCGTTCATGCTGTTGAAGTTCGCGCTCATTCGAGACATGGGGCACCCAGTCTCATGACCGTTCGCTCACCGCCATCATGAGAAATGCCATCGTTGCCGCCGCGCGCGACGGGTTCGAGGCCGTCGAGTTCATGTTTCCCTACGAGCACCCGGCGGCCACGCTGGCGGCGCTGCTCAAGGAACACGGCCTGCGGCAGGTGCTGTTCAACTCGCCGGCCGGGGATTGGAAGGCGGGCGAGCGCGGATTGACGGCGGTTCCCGGCCGCGGGCACGCCGGCGGGACTAGGATGGTTCGAGAAATGGAAGACCGCCGCGCGCTAGAGTTTAGCACCGCGGCGGTCTTGGTTCTGCAATTCGGTTTGCCTTGACTACTTCACAACGCCGAAGGTGAAGGTCGTGGTGGAGTGCAGCGTCTCGCCCGGCTTGAGCAGCGTGGACGGGAAGGCCGGATGGTTCGGCGAATCCGGGAAGTGCTGCGTCTCCAGGCAGAGCCCGGAGTGCTTCGTGTACTTCACGCCGTGACGGCCGGTGTAGCTTCCATCCAGGAAGTTGCCCGAGTAGAATTGCACGCCGGGCTCGGTGGTCTCGACGGTCATCTTGCGCCCGCTCTTGGGATCGGTGAGGATGGCCGCCAGGTGCAGCGCGCCGATCTTGCCGTTCAGAACCCAATTGTGGTCGTAACCTCCGGCGATCTTCAACTGCCCGTCGTCGGCGCCGATGCGCGATCCAATCACTTCCGGCTTGCGGAAGTCCAGCGGCGTGCCGGCCACAGGCGCCAACTCACCGGTCGGAATGAGCGTCTTGTTCACCGGCGTAAAGTGGTCGGCATCGATCTGAATGACCTGGTCGAGGATGTCACCCTGGTCGTCGCCGTGCAGATTGAAATAGGCATGGTTGGTAAGGTTGACGACGGTTGGCTTGTCGGTGGTGGCCGTGTAGTCGATGCGCAGCGTGCTGCCTTTCAGGGTGTAGCGGACCTTGGAGGTCAACGTGCCGGGGAAACCCATGTCGCCATCGGGGCTGACCAGCGTGAACTCAACGCCGCCCGGAACTTCCTGCGACTGCCAGACATACTGGTTGAATCCCTTGGGGCCGCCATGTAGCGCGTTTGGGCCGTCGTTCAGCGGAATCTGGTTGGTCTTTCCGTCGATGGTGAACTTGCCTCCGGCGATGCGATTGCCGTAGCGGCCGACAATGCCGCCCAGGTATGTCTTCTTGTCGTCGAGGAAGCCCTGCAATGAATCGTATCCCAGAACGACATCCGCCAGCTTGCCCGCGCGGTCCGGCGCTTTCACGCTCACCAGATGCGCACCATACGCCGTCACTCTCACTTCAATCTGGCCATCGGTCAGCGTGTAGATCGGAACGGCAACTCCGTCTGCTGTTTTCCCGAAAATCGACATCTTTGTCTCTCCCTTTGCGACGGCGGAGAACGCCATCGCCACCAGCATGATGAATGCACCCACCTCTGCCCATCTTTTCACAGAAGCCACCTCTGCCTTCCTGCGCCCGCGCTGCTGCCAAATCGTTTTAGGGCAGCTTGATCCCCGAATCCAGGGGACTCAAACACAATAGCAGCGCAGGGGCGCTCCCTGACAAATATAGCTGAAACGACAAACACTTCCATCATAGTCCCCGCGGGCGGCTGCGGAGTCTGCGTGGGCGGGCAGGTAGGGTCCTAATTTGACATCCATCTCAGTCGCAGGAGGAGATGGAATGCCGCGGGATAGGGCAGGATAGCACAGAGGCATATCGGAGAAAAGGATAGTATCATTCGGTCCATGCGAAAACCTGAATGTCTGATCGACATAGATCTCGCCAACGCCCTGAATCAATTTCTCTACGGGGCTGGGTTTCATAAGGCGGCATATAAGGAGTTTGCTTTTCTTTGCCCCGAGTGCAGGAAACCTGTGAGACCGCACCAACCTCGCAACCGAAAGACGCCGCGTCCTCATTTTGAGCATGTGCAGAAGTCTGACTGCAAGGGGCCAGCTAGCTGGCGGTGACTGCCATGAAAGCAATTGCGCCGCGGTCGGCGACATCGGCGATTGGATTTGGATTCCTGCTCGGCGGGGTTTTGCTGGGCGCTGCCACGGCGCGGGACGCAGGGGCGCAGCAGGCGGCTCCCGCGGCGCAGTCATCCACGACCGGGATTGTTCTTGAAGGCACAGTGCGCGGCGCGCAAAACAAAAGCTACGTGAAGGCGCCGTTTCTGGTCCCCGCCGGCACCGAGCGCGTGACCATCGCCTTCGACTACACCGGCAAGGAGCAGCACACCGCGCTCGATCTCGGGCTGCTCGATCCCGCCGGGCTGCGCTGCTGGAGCGGCGGCAATAAATCGGCGCTGACGGTCGGGTTGATGGACGCCACGCCGTCGTGCCTGCCGGGAGCGATTCCGCCGGGCCGCTGGAACGTGCTGATCGGCGTGCCGAACATCCGCGCGGGCGTCGAGGCGCACTACACGATTCACGTGTTCCTTTCGCGGAGCGGCGCTGTTGCCCAAGAGCCCGCCGTTCTGCGCGAGCCGCTGCGCACCGGGCCCGGATGGTTCCGCGGCGACCTGCACACGCACACCGCGCACAGCGACGGCCAGTGCCCCAGCCAAAGCGGAAAGATGGTTCCCTGCCCGGTTTTCTTTACCGTGGACGCCGCCGCGCGCCGGGGCCTGGACTTCATCGCTATCACGGATCACAACGCCAGCTCGCAATACAACTCCATGCGCGAGCTGCAGCCCTGGTTCGACAAGCTGCTGCTGATTCCCGGCCGCGAGATCACGACCTTCCAGGGGCACATCAACTTCCTCGGCAGCACGGACTGGGTGGACTTCCGCCTGGACGGCAAGACAGTCCCCGATGCGAACGCACTTCTGCGCGCCGCGGCTCGCGTGGGCGCGATCACGTCGATCAACCATCCCGCCGCGCCAAGCGGCGAAATCTGCATGGGCTGCGGGTGGACGCCGTCGAAGCCGGTCGATATGCATCTGCTGACGGCGATCGAGGCGGTGAACGGTGGCAGCGAGCCCTACGGCTTCGACGACCTGGGCTTCTGGGACAAGCAACTGAACCAGGGATGCCGGCTGACGGGCATCGGCGGCAGCGACAACCACCGGCCCATGCAGCCGCTGGACCAGATCGGCTCCGTGGGAAGCCCGACGACGGTGGTCTACGCCACGGAGCTATCGACGCCCGCGATCCTCGACGGGATTCGCGCCGGGCACGTCTTCATCGACGTTGCGGGAACGCGCGACCGGACCATCGAATTCACCGCGCGCGTGGGCGACAAAACAGCGAGCGCCGGAGATGAGATCAAAGCCGGGCCGGGCGAAGCGGTGGAACTGAAGGCGCACCTTCTGGCTGCCGCGGGCGGAACGCTGCATTGGATCGTGGACGGGAAGGATGCGAGCCCGGCGGCAAGCGTCGCGATCCCGAGCGCCGACGCAACCGAAACTCTAACCTGGACCAGCGACGGAGGCCGCCACTGGATTCGCGCCCAGATCGGCGGCCCCGGCGGCAAGATGTGGCTCATCGGCAACCCGGTCTATGTGAACTGGAGCAGCGCGAACGAGTGCGCGGGCGGGCCGGCGGCCGAAACAAAAGCGGAGAAGCCCGCGCATTGAAGGGGCAGCGCCGCTCAGGCTTCTTCGTAGGTTCGATCGCTTCTGAAACCGGGCAGGGCCGGGTGAACCGGTTTGCCTTCCACCAGGTCTGCGCCGGCGAGCGGATTCAATCGATCGGCCTGCGGCAAGATGCACGCCAGAACCGTCGCCGCCAGGACCCGCAGATCGGAAAGAAACGTCGAATTGGCCATGTAGTTCAGATCGATGGTGGCCTTCAGCGGACGGATGTGCCGGTTGTAATAGTCGTCCAGAAGAGCCGGATGGACGTGACGCAGCACTTCCTCTTCCTTTCGAAAAGCGAGCGTGGCGGCGCCGGTGATGCCGGGGCGGAACGGCAAGTCGCGAATGGCCGCGTACCGCGGGAGCTTGGGCCGCGGGCCAACCAGGCTCATGTCGCCGCGCAGCACATTCCAGAACTGCGGGAGTTCGTCGAGCTTGAGCCTGCGGAGGATGCGGCCCAGCGGGGTAATGCGCTCGTCTCCGTCGCGGGTCAGGCCCGGTCCCGAAGACGCCCCGGACGCGGCGAACATGGTGCGGAATTTGTAAATGAGGAACGGCTTGCCTCCGCGGCCGACTCGCTTCTGAACGAAGATCGCCGGGCCCGATGAGAACAGCCGGACGAGAAGCGCGATGGCGAGCATGGGCAGGCCGAAGACGGCCAGCACCAGTGCGGAAATGGTCACGTCGAAGAACCGCTTCGCCGCCGAGACGCTCCATCGGTTGGGGAACGGAAAAACGACGGCCGATTTTGCGGGGCGGCCGGTTGAAGGAGGGCGCAGGACTGCCGTGATCCAGGGAGTCGAAGAAAGGGTCCTCTGGGACTTACGAAAGGCGCCAACCGGCTGCATGCGTCACACCTCGACGAGGGAATGCACAGATGTTCTGGCTCAGATGGAAGAGGCGGACTTGCGGCGCGGTCTTGCAGACACGAGTCAGGCGCCGGAAATCGACCGCTGGCAACTACACGCCACTTAATGGCATTCTTCGTACGAATCCGGCGCTCGAATGATGAGGAAGGACACAGATTCGGTGTTGGACGGACAGGAACGGGACAGTTCCCAAAACGGCAGGCCGGGGAGCGTATTGCGCGGGCGCCATTCCGTCACTTGATGGTGTTCAGCGCCGCGCCACTCAGAGAGAGCTGAGACATGATCTGGATCCAGTCCGTGATCCCGCGAAGCCCGAAGGGCCGCGCGGCCTTCTCCGGCACGACGACCGTGTCGCCCGGATAGAGACGGACATCGTCGAGGGTGGATGGATCGAAGATCGAATTGCCGCCCTTGCGGTGGACCACCGAGCCGTCGGCCCGCAGCACGAAGATCTGATGGCGGTCGGCCTCGCGCGTGGCGCCTCCGGCAAGGCGCAGGAACTTGCCGACCCGGGCGTCTTTCGAGTAGAGGAACGCATTTTGATTGAATACGGCGCCAATGACCTGAACGGTGGACGGACGCGACGGAACCACCAGCCGATCCCCGTCCTCCAGGGCCATCTCGGGCAGGTCAGCAGCGCTGTTGCTGGCGGGAGACAGGTTGAGCACGATGCGCCCCGTGGCGCGCGTTTGGCGCAGGCGAGTCACAAGACCCTGGTTCGCCGTCTCGGGAGCGGTCTGCTGGCTCTGCTGTCCACCGGCGCGCACGGCCGCGGAGAGGCCCATTGAATTCTGTTCCATGAGGTGTTCGAGACGATCGGAGATCTCGTTCATCCGCTGCTGCTCGATGGCCTGCGTGCTCTTGCGCGTGAACTCCGCGCCGAACAGATAGGCCTTGGGCGTCAGTCCGCCGGCGCGCTCGACGAGGGATCGCAGCGTTTCTCCCCGAGACAGGCTGTAAACGCCTGCGTTCACCACTTCCCCTTCCAGTTGCACGTATTTGGTTTTGCGGTCAATGGGCGGGTGGATGTCGTCCTGGGAGAAGATGGTGACGACATCGCCGGGCTCGAGAGCCAGATCCTGCGCGGCGTCGTGGCCGAAGACGAGCTTTCCCAGGCTGAAGGGGATCAGCGAAGTGGTCATCGCCGCCCGATCGAGCCGTTCGATGACGGCATAGTCCCAATCGGTTTCGCCGGGAGGGCTGGTCAGCAAGGGCGGTTTCTCGGCGCCCTGTCCGGCGCTCTGTCCGGCGGCAAGGGGCCTGTTTTCGCCGCGCTCCGATTTGCCGGGAGCGATTTCGGGCTGGGCCGGCCGTTCCGGGGCCTCGGCAAACTCCGGCGCGGGAAGGCCGAGCTGCGTGCGGCGCCACCAGTATCCGCGCGTGACCAGCGAGTCGGGATCGGGGATCAGGTCGCTGAGATGCATTCCGGGGCGCCAGCGGAAATGCCCGGGATTAGCCACCGATCCGCGCAGCGTGACCGTATCGCGAAAGTCCGACGCGATGGGATCGACGCGAACAATGTCCCCGTCGGCCAACGCAACGCTCAGCCCCTCGGCGCCGTCCGCAACCTCGAACGCCCTGCGCACGGCGCGATCGGAGATGCGGTCGATGGAAATGCGCGAGCCCGCCGCCATCGGCGATCTGCCTCCCGCGGCGTCGAGCAGGCCGGCAAGCGTTTCTTCTCCGCGCAACTCGAAAATGCCGGGCTGGCGCACGCTGCCGAGCAAAGCCACTTGCGGGCCAAGCGGAGGAATATAGAGCATGTCGCCCGGCTGAAGATGCATGTCGCCGGTCTTGTCCCCCTCGATCAGGAGGTCGTAGAGATCGAAATCGGTGAGGATCTTGCCTTCGCGCTTGAGCTCAACGTGGCGCATGGTTCCTGCGTTGGACGGCCCGCCGCTCAGGAAGATCGCATCGACCAGGGTGCTGAGCGCGCTGACCGTGTACTGGCCCGGCTGGCGCGACCTGCCCGCAACATACACCTGGATGGAGTGGATTTCGCCGAGGTCGACCGTGAGCTCGAAGTTGCGGTAGATGCGTTCCATCGCCTCGCGGAGATGATCCTGCGCCGCGGCGACAGTCAGGCCGGCCACGTGGACCGAGCCGACTTTGGGAAGGTAGACGTCGCCCTCGCGGCCGATGCGCAGATTGGCGCTGAAGTTGACCTGGCCCCAGATGCGGACTCGCAGCTCGTCTCCGGCGCCGAGGACGAGACTGGCTGGCGAGGGCGCATTGTCGACCGGGCCGAACGAGACCTGCCGGCCGGCGAACAAATCGCTGCCGTAGACGCGCAGCCATTGGCCGGTCGTGGCGGCCACAAAACGTTGAAACTCGGAAGGCGGCTCCGGCGGAAGCGGTTCGCGGCGAAGTTGCGCCTTCTTTTCCCCGGAGGGCCGTTCGGTGTAGGCCGAGCCCGGAGGGAGGCTGCCGACGGCAGTGGCCTCATTCGAAAAATCGGGGCGCGGCTGCCTCTGGTCCGTTCCGGAGAGGCCGGACGGCGCCGGAGTGTCTGGCGGACCCGATGGCTGCCGACCCTGGCACGCATTGGAGTCCTGATCCGAATCGCCGGAGCATTGCGCCCCAAGCGTCCGCGGGCAGACCGCTAGGAGTGCAGCCAGGAGGAACGAACAGAACATACGCGCAACGGAACTTCGCGCCAATGAATTTTCTCTCATATGCGGTCATTGTTTCCGCGGCGCGGCGGGAGCGCGAGGGGAAAGCGCTGCGTTGTTCCAGGTCATTCCCAAATCCAAACTCACGATGAGTCTCTTCCCAGAATTGAAACCGCCTTCACTTTGTCCGCCAGATCGTTGTCCGATCGCTTCTCACTCGCCGGTAATCTTGGCCCAGATTTGAGGTCCACGCCGCGGCGATTGATGCAGGCCTCTTGCCGGTTAGAGAGCGCGCCGCATCAGCCGAATCCGGCGATTGCGAAGGGGAGGCATGTCCACCGAGATCCGGGAGCCCGTTCCGCGCGCCGCGCGGCGATTCAATCCGGTGCTGGCGTCACTTCTCGAAGCCGCGTCGCGGCGCCGGCGGCTGGTGCTGATCGCAGCGCCGGCGATCGTCCTGCTGTCGGCGGCGATCGCGTGCCTTTTGCCCAATCTCTACACGGCATCGGTGGTGATCCTGCCGCCGCAGGGCAACTCGACGAGCACGGCCATGCTGGCCCAGTTGAGCAACCTGACCATGCTCGGATCGGTGGGCGGCGGGTTGGCGATCAAGAACCCCAACGACATGCAGGTCGCGCTGCTGAAGAGCCGCACCGTGGAAGACGCGATGGTGGAGCGATTCCAGTTGCTGGCGGAGTATCACAAGCGGACGGTGTCCGCGGCGCGCAAGCGATGGGAGCGGATGACGGCGATCGACAACGGGTTGAAGGACGGCCTCATCCGGATCTCCGTGACCGACCGCGATCCGCGGCGGGCCGCGGAGTTGGCCAGCGGATGGGTGGATGAGTACCGGCGCCTGACCGCCTCGCTGGCGGTGACTGAGGCCTCGCAGCGGCGGCTGTTCTTCGCGCAGGAGCTGGACGGCGCGCGCGGCGACCTGGCCCGCGCCGAAGACAACCTGAAGGACACGGAGCAGCGGACCGGGGTGATGGAGATCGACGGCCAGGCGCGGGCGATGATCGCGTCGGCGGCCATGCTGCGCGCGAAGGTGGCGGAGAAGCAGGTTGAGATCGGCGCCATGCGGCAGTTCGCGGCCAGCGGGAACCCCGATTTGGCGCGGGCGGAGCAGGAGCTGAGCGGACTGGAGAGCCAGTTGGCCGCGATGGACCTGGACAGCGACCACGCGACGGGCGATCTGGTTTCGCCCAAGGGCAAGATCACGCAGGCCGGCCTCGACTATACGCGCGCGGTCCGCGAGGTGAAGTACCGCGAGACGATGTACGAACTGCTCACGCGCCAGTACGAGGTGGCGCGCGTCGACGAGGCGCGTCAGGGATCGCTGATCCAGATTGTCGATCCGGCCATTGCGCCCGACCGTCCCAGTTCCCGTTACCGGTTCTGGATCGTTCTCGGCGGGATCGTTCTTGCGCTTCCCCTGGCGCTGGGGGCGGCGTGGATCGCCGAAGTGGCTGTCGCCGCTCGCGGTCTGCGCCGCCGCTACGGCAGTTGGATCGCGGCGGTGGAACAGAGCTGGGCTTGGGAGGCGCGATGAGAGCGCTGCGGGCCCTGGGCATGGATGGCGCGGTGACCTACACCTTTCTGGCGCGCCTGACGAGCATCGTGGCCAGCACGGGAACGGTGCTGCTCATCATTCGCTTCCTGACTCCGGCCGAGCAGGGCTACTACTACACGCTGCTGAGCCTGGTTGCCCTGCAAATGGTCTTCGAACTGGGCTTTTCCTTCGTCATTCTGCAGTTGGCGGCGCACGAGACCGCGCGGCTCACGCTGTTTCCTGACGGACACATCGAAGGCGACAGCGCGGCGCACACGCGGCTGGCCTCCGTCTTTCAGCTCACCGTGAAGTGGTACTTGTGGGCCGCCATTGCGCTGGCTCTATTGCTCCTTCCGCTGGGAATCGCGTTTTTTTCGCGAAAGGGAGGAGCCGCGAGTCACGTGGCATGGTTCGGACCCTGGGTTGCGGCCGTGATCGTGGTCTCCCTGAGCTTCCTGCTCACCCCGCTCTTCTCGTTCCTGGAAGGCTGCAACCAGGTGCGCGAGATCGCGCAGTTGCGCATGGTTCAGTCGCTGATCTCGCTGGTCCTGGCCTGGACCGCGATCGCCTCCGGCCACGGCCTCTATGCCAGCGCGCTGGTGAACTCCGGATCGGTGGCCATCGGCGGCGGCCTGCTCTATTCCCGGCGCCGGCTGCTCGTGAACCTGCTGCGGCATCCGGGCGCCGCCGGAGCGGTCTCCTGGCGCGAGGAGGTCTGGCCCTTCCAGTGGAAGATCGCCATTGCCTGGCTCTCCTCGTATTTCACCTTCCAGGTGTTCACCCCCATCCTGTTCGCCTTCCGCGGTCCTCAGGAAGCGGGCCGGATGGGGCTGTCGCTGAGCATTGTGGCCTACATCCCGTTTGTCGCCCTTTGTTGGATCACACCCAAGGCCGCGCCCTTTGGCCGTCTCGTGAACCTGGGCCGTCTGCAGGAGCTGGACAGGATGTTCTTCCGCGCCCTCCGGCAGTCGCTCGCGCTGGTCGTCGCCATCGCCGCCGCCTGCGAGATCTGCGTGATCGCGGTCAAAAGCGCATTGCCCGGAATCGCGGCGCGCATGGAGTCGCCGCGCATCTTCGTTCTGCTGCTCGCCACGGCCATCGGCAGTTTTCTCGTGCAGGGCCTCGCCGTTTATCTGCGCTCATTTAAGCGCGAGCCCTACCTCGTGCAGTCGGTCGTCGTCGCCGCGCTCACGACGGCGGTCGCGCTCCTGACGGCCGCGCACTGGGGAAGCGCCGCGATCGCTCTCGACTACTTCGCGGTGAGCGGAGTTCTGGGCCTGGCGTGGGCGCTGCTCATCTTTCGTTCCTTTCGGGACCAGAACTTCGGCGCCGTGCTGCTGCGCGATGCGCAGCAGGCCGGTTGAATTTCGTCGGAAGGAGGACACCGCCGGCTCGATGCAATTCGAAATCCAAGCTCACGCGCTCTTGCCGCACGTCCTCTTCTCAGCGGGCTACCTGCTCATTTTGTTCGCGGCAAAAACCCGGCGGGATGCTCTCGGCTTCATCCTGGTCACGGCATTCTGCGTCACGCTCGGCCTGCGGGACATCGCGGCCTTGTCGCGAGACTGCGACCCCGTAACCTACGCCTTCCTGCTCTCCTATCCCGGCGATATCAGCGCTCTTGTGCCGGGCGTGGATTACGTTCTCTTCTCTCTTCTGCATGCCATCACCGGCGCATGGTTCGACCTCGCCGGATGCTTCTTTGTTCTGCATCTCCTCTATATTCCGGCCATCTATGTTCTCTATCGCGTCCTGAAGGGTTTCCCGGGCGTGTTCTTCCTGCTCGCGGGATGGCTGATCTTTGTCAACTCCGGGCTTCTGCTGCTGGCGAACTTCTTCCGCCAAGGCATCTGCGTCATCGTGTTTCTCTCTCTGCTCGCGGGTCTCTGCCTCTGGCCCGGCGGACGCAAAAGCGCCGCCGCACTCACGCTTCCGCTTCTTCACCTCGGCTCGGCGATCTTCGTCCCCTGCCTGCTGGCGTGCAGAAGAAAACACTACTTCTTCATTTCCGGCCTGTTTTTCATCTCAATCTGCGCAGTCGCCTATTTTGCGCCTTCGCTGGTTCCTGGCAGTTCCGGATACTTCAGCCGGGACAGCGATGAGGGACTTCATCAGACACAACTCCTGGTCAAGGTGATCTCGGTCTACTTTCTGTTGGGCCTGGGCTATCTGCTCACGCCTCGGTCCTCGGAGACGCCTGAAACCGTTCGCAAGCTGCAGAGAGGAGCCGTCGGCCTGTTGCTTCCGACCGCGGCGCTGCTCTTCACCT
The DNA here is from genome assembly GCA_049514795.1 of Occallatibacter sp. Lineage (GTDB taxonomy): Bacteria > Acidobacteriota > Terriglobia > Terriglobales > Acidobacteriaceae > Telmatobacter. The sequence continues at coordinate 26,371 of JBEKUS010000012.1, read as the reverse complement.
ACAACGCTCCCGCAATCGGCTTGAGATATCTGTATTACTCCTACGCGCTGGCATTTCTCTATGTCTCAAGCGCAATCGCATACCGCAAAAGCGAGACGCTTTTCAAACTCAGCGCCGCGGCGATCTGCCTTTTCGGCATCGTGACCTGGACCTATCCCACGGTGGCAATCCTGATGATCTGGTGAATTCACTCTCAGGAGAGACAAGATGATCGGACTCGACACGAACTTCGCAAACCGAACCTCGGCGGTTCGAATCAGGAAAAAGGAGAAGGAATGCGCCAACTGCCTTTCCGGAGAATTCTGAATTTGCGGACCAGATCCACCTTCGCACGCCTCATGGAGGAAGCGCGGGAGTTTGGCTGGCTTGCCGCGGCACGCGCCTGCATTTTCATGATCGCCAGCAAAATGGGCAGGAAGGAATTCACCCTTACCCTATTCGGATTTCCGTTCCGGGTGCGGGGCAACCCCCGCAAGCTGGGCATAGACGGGCTCATCTATGCGCGGAGAGAGGGACTTGAGCCGGCCCTCAAGCCGTATTTTCGTCTGGAGCGGCCGGGATCCGTGTTCCTCGATATCGGAGCCAATTACGGCTATTGGAGCCGTCATGTTCTGATCGACGCGCAGAGACGGGGTATCCCGGACGTTTCGGTGATCGCATTCGAGCCGCTTCCGGCGAACTACGACCTCCTGGTCGAGAACATGCGGCAGGTTCCCGGAAGCGACAAGAGCGTCTGCTGCGAGCCATTGGCGGTTGGCGAGGCAACCGGAACCTGCTTCATGAGCCTTTCCAACGAGGATCCGGGCTCTTCCTTCGCGTCCGACTCCGGCAGCATCCAATGCAGCGTTACCACGATCGACGACTTTGTCGAAGAGCACAATATCCGGAAGGTCGGCCTGATCAAAATCGACGTAGAAGGATTTGAGCTCCGCGTCCTGCGCGGGGCGCGGAATACAATCCTGCGCGACCGGCCGGCGATCCTCTGCGAGATTATCCCCTCTCACTTGTCCAGGGCTGGAGCAAGCGCCGACGAGGTGATGCGGGAAATGACCCGCCTGGGTTACTCCTTCCAGCCGATATCCGATGCGGATTACGTTTTTTCCCCACAGGACGGCGAAGTTCGCAACGCGAGTTCCCGAGCTGGATCGTTGGCCATTGTCTCGCTTCATTTCTCGCCGCCGCAAATATCGCACATGTTGACCTTCGGAAAGATGTTCCGCGAGGCCAGCTTCGATGTTCAGTACGTGCTCGATGAGCCCTATCTCACCTTCGCAGATTTCTCCGCGGTGGCGCCGGTCAGTTCTGCCGCGCAGTACCGGAGAGATCCGGGCAGCTTCGGGTTCGATACGGCCTTGTTCTACAACGCCTCGCTCCGGAACGCCTTTGTCGCAAAGCGTATGCGGAAGCGGGGGATCGAGGTCCTGTACGTGTTCCACGAGCCGGTGCCGATCAAGTACCGCCTGGCCGAAGGATGGAAGGAGCTCGCCAAGCTCGCGGTTGCGAAAATCACGTCTCTGGCGATGCTGCGCCAGTCCTCCGCCGTGGTGGTCGGCTCCGGGTATGCGCGAAGACTCTACGAGCGCTATTACGCGAAATACAATCCGAACGTCTTTACCATTCCGCTGATTCTCGACGATGAAGCCGGGCCGGAGGCGGGCGCACAGGGCTTTGCCGGCCGGCGCTTCTTTTCCTTTCTCGGCATGGCGGTCAAGGCGCACGACTTCGCGGGCTTCGTCGAATTCCTGAAATACGCGATCCGGGCGGGCAGCACCATCCCGTTCACCATCGCCACGCGCACCGACCTGAGCTCGTTCCTGGCCGCGGATGGAGAGCTCGCCCGCTACGAACAACAGGGCAAAGTCCGGATTCAGCACGGAAGAACGCTCTCCAACGACGAGATGAACTCGTTTTTCGCCGAAAGCTTCTGCGTCTGGAACATCTACACGTGCTCCACACAAAGCGGCGCTTTGGCGCGGGCCTTCATGACCGGGACTCCGGTGCTGGCAAGCACGGCCGGAAGCTTCCTCGAATTCGTTCGTCCGGGACTCAATGGCGAAATCGTCGAGGGAGTCCATCGCTACGACGCCATTCTCAAGGCAGCCGAAACCATCCGGGACAACCTGTCCGTTTACGTGGAAGGCGCCAGGCAGACGTTTCTCGAAACGTTCTATTACAAAGCCAACCGAAAGACGCTCGCCGAAATCCTGGCGAAAACGGGAAAGGATCAACTTCAATGCGCATCGCTCTGATCAACCCCCCTTTCAAGTCCGAGCATGGGCGCTTCTCGCGCTCATCGCGCAGCCCCGCCATCACCAAGAGCGGAACGCTCTACTACCCGATCTGGCTGGCCTACGCCTGCGGCTATCTGGAGAAGCACGGCCACGAGGTTCTGCTGGTGGACAGTTGCGCCGACCGGCTGGATCTGGAAACGACGGCGGGTCGCGTCGAGGCCTTTCAACCGCGCCTCGTGGTGGTGGACACGAGCACGCCGAGCATCGCCGAGGACGTGCGTTCGGCGGTGCGCCTGAAGCAGACCGTCCCGGCTGCGCAGGTTTGCCTGGTGGGAACCCATCCCTCGGCCCTGCCCGGCGAAGTAATGGCGATGGACGAGCGGATCGATTTCATCGCCCGCCGCGAGTACGATGAGACGCTGCTCGAACTGGCGCAGTGTCTGGAGGCGGAAAAGCCGGTGGACGGCGTTCTGGGCCTCAGCCACCGCTGCGGCGGCACGGTCCAGTCGAACCCCGACCGGCCCTATCTCGAGGACCTGGATTCATTCCCCTTCGTCAGCGAGGTGTACAAAAAGCATCTGCGCGTGGAGAACTACTTCTTCTCGGCGGGCGAGTACCCGATGGTCATGATCATGACCGGCCGCGGCTGCCCGTCGCGCTGTTTCTTCTGCGTCTACCCGCAGACCTTTCATGGCCACAAGTACCGCCTGCGCAGCGCGCGCAGCGTGGCCGACGAGTTCGCGTACGTGGCGCGCGAGCTGCCCCAGGTGAAGTCGATCGGCATCGAAGACGACACCTTCACCGCCGACCCTGCCCGCGTGCGGGAGATCTGCGCGCTGCTGATCAAGCGCGAGCTGCACAAGAAGCTGCACTGGTGGGCGAACACGCGCGTCAATCTCGACTTCGAAACCATGACCCTGATGAAGAAGGCCGGGTGCCGGCTGGTGATTCCGGGGTTCGAGTCCGGAGACCAGTCGATCCTGAACAACATGAAGAAAGGCACGAAGCTGGAGCAGTCGATGCGGTTCTCCGGTCAGGCCAATCGGGCGGGTCTGCTGGTGCATGGCTGCTTCATGGCCGGGAACAGGGGCGAGACGCGCAAAAGCATGGAGCGAACGCTGAAGTTCGCCATGACCGCCAATCCCGACACGGCGCAGTTCTTCCCCATGATTCCGTATCCGGGGACGGAGGCGTACGAGTGGGCGCGCGAGAACGGCTATCTGGCCACCGAGGACTACTCGAAGTGGCTGACCGAGGACGGACTGCACCAGTGTGTGGTCAACCTGCCCGGCCTTCCCGCTGAGGAACTGGTTTCGTTTTGCGACCAGGCGCGGAAGAGATTCTACCTGCGTCCGCGCTACCTCATGAAAAAGCTGGTTCAGTCGATTCTTCATTCCGAGGAACGGAAGAGGACCTGGATCTCTCTGCGGCAGTTTAAGAAATTTCTCATGGCGCGGAGCGCGCAATAGAGCGACCGCCAATGGCTTGAGGAAACGGCGGGCCGCCTCAACCCAGGCGGCGCGCCATGCCCCGGAAAGGTTAACCATGCCGCTGGTTTCGGTTGTGACGGCGATCTATAACGCCGAACGCTGGCTCCCGGAGACGTTGGCCTCGGTGCGCGCGCAGACCCTGGCCGATTGGGAGCATCTCCTCGTCGACGACCGGTCGACCGACGGCTCGGCCGCCATCGCCGAGGCCGCAGCGAGCGAGGACGCGCGCATCCGTCTGTTCCATACCCCGCGGAACATGGGTCCCTCCGCGGCGCGGAATCTGGCCATCGACGCCGCCCGCGGCCGGTTCATCGCGTTTCTCGACGCCGACGATCTGTGGCTGCCGGAGAAGCTCGCCCGCTCCATCGAGTGGATGACCGCGCACGGGTACGCGTTCGTCTACCACGATTACCGGCACATCTCGCACGATGGCTCCCGGGTTGGCGCGCTGATCGAGGCTCCGGAGCGGCTGAATCTGCGCACGCTGCACACGCGCCGCGGCGTCGGCTGCCTGACCGTCGTCATCGACCGCGATCGGATTCCGCAGTTCCGATTTCCGCCCCCATCGCCCTATCTCGCCGAGGATTTCTGCCTCTGGGTGCAACTCCTCCGCGAAGGGCATGTCGGCCACCGCCTGCCGGCCGACCTCGCTCGCTACCGGCTCTCTCCGCAGAGCCGGTCGTCGAACAAGCTGCGCTGCGCCATCGATGTCTGGCATCTCTACCGGAAGATCTCCCGGCTCCCGGTTCCGCTGGCCGCCGCCTGGTGGACCCAATATGCGTGGAACAGCTTCGCGCTGTATCTCCATGCGCGGCCGCGGTAGGGCTCTTCCCACGATGACGTATTGCACGCCACGCTCAATCTCGAAGTGCAACATCTCACTTTGGGATGATGTTGCATGGGCAAGCACTACGGGCAGTTGGGCTTGGCTGAACGGGTATACCGTCCGGCACAGTTGGAATTGGGTTTCAAGGCGGCGGCAATTGCCGCCGGCTTGAAACGAGCGCCGTCGACGATCGGCCGCGAGCTGCGGCGCAACGGGTGGAAGCGGCCGCAGCGAAGCCATGCAAAGGCGGAGCGCAGGCCGCTTCCGCCGGGCGGAGCCGCAGGCGTCCCCCAATTCGTCAAGAATCGAATCGGCTCGTTTCCGCGGCGCCCGCTGGGCGGTATCATTCTGGCATAGCTGATTCGGATGAAATGGGGCCCCATGGTTCGTTTCCGGCGTTTTCTGCGTGTGGTAAAGGTCCTCTGCTGTTTGATCATCGCCGGTCTCGTTGTCCCGGCGCACGCAGCAAAGCGCGTCACCGTTCAACAACTGGAAGAGACTCTCCGGTCGCTTAATCGGCGGCAGGACGGAGAAGTGGCGGAACGGCTTTCCGAGCTGGAGCTGACCGAGAGACTCAATCCGGTTTTGCTGCAAGAGCTGAATGCCGAGTTGCCCGGCGATCGGAGCAAGCAGGCCCTGCGCATCATCGCAGACGAGTCGCAGTTCGTGGCGGCGCCTTCTTCCGAGATTCCAGCAAGACCGGCTCCTGACATTTCGGAACAGCGCCGGATCATGGGATCGGTGGCGACCTATGTAGAGACTGCCACACCGCATTTGCCCAACTTCTTTGCCGTGCGCACCACAGACCGGTTCGAAGACACACCGCTATTGCAGAAAACCGCAGCTGGAGAATCCTCCGTGCCGTACCAGCCGTTGCACTTCGCCGGCCAGTCGCAGGCCGATGTGCTGTATCGGGATGGCCTCGAAGTGGCCGAACCGAGGGGCGTGCGCGCCGGCGAGCAGGAGGCGCCGGCCGAGGGACTGGTCACCTGGGGTGTCTTTGGGCCGATTCTTGGCTCGGTGCTTGTGGATGCGGCGACAAGCAATCTTGCGTGGGGCCATTGGGAGCAGGGAGCCGAAGGACCGATTGCCGTATTCGATTTCCATGTTCCGCAGGAGAAGTCGCACTACGAGGTCAACTACTGCTGCGTCGCAACCGAAGCGGCAACGGCGGCCAACGTGTATCCGTTTCGGCGGATCGTCGCCTATCACGGCGCAATGTCCGTTGACCCGTCGACAGGAGTCATTATGCGGCTGGTCGTCGAAGCGGAATTGAAAGCAACCGATCCCGTCACGCGAGCCGCAATCCTGGTCGACTATGGCCCGATCGAGATTGCCGGAAAGAGCTACATCTGCCCCCTTCGCAGCCTTTCCATGACCACCGCGCAGACCGTGCAAGTGGATCCAGTCAACAAGTATCCGCTCGCGAATGAGATGCAGCCGCTGAAGACGGCGCTGAACGACGCCTCTTTCGATCACTATCAGGTCTTCCGCGCCGACGCGCGTGTGCTCACGCCGGAAGAAGCCGAACTCGTGGCGCGGACGCTGCCCGCCATGCCTGTGCCGGGAGCCGCATCCACGCCGGGGCAACAAGGATCGGCGGTTCAGGCCGCGGCGGGGACCCAGCCAAGTACAGAAGCGAACAGTTCCGGCGCCGCGCCGCCAGCCGCGAGCCCGGCATCGGAGGCTCCTCCGGCGAGTTCAGCGCAGCCCGCAGCTTCGGAGATCAGCGTAGCGTCAGGCGCCAGCCTTCCCGACATACCGGCTGCCTCACCTCAGCCGGCGGGGGAAACGGGCTTCCATCTGCGCACCACGTCGCGTCTCGTGGAAGTGACGGTTGTGGCCTTCGACAAGAAGGGCCATCCGATCACCGACCTCAAGCCCGACGATCTGGAAGTCTACGACAACGGCCGCAGGCAGACGATCAATTCCTTCAGCCAGGGCTACGCGGAGGCGCCAACTCAAGGAACCGCCAAACCCGCCGTTCCGAGCTCCGAGCCTGCCCAGGGGACATACACGAACCTCCCGGCAAGCGCGGCAGGTTCGCCGGCCGCACAACGGCCCACCGCCGGCAACACCACGATCTTCCTTCTCGACGCGAGTCACGTCGCCTTCGGAGACCTGGCGCACGCGCGCAGCGAGATGCTGCGCTTTCTCAAGACCCTTGCCGCCGACGAGCCGGTTGGATTGTACATTCTGAGGAAGTATGGATTTCAGATCCTGAAGGAACCCACCGCCGATCACGACGCAGTGGCTGCAACCCTCAGCAAGTGGATGCCGAGCGCGCAGGACCTTGCCCAGGCGCAGAATGAAGAGCAAGGAAACCGGCAACAAATGGATTACGTGCACAGCGTCACCGATCTGCTCTATGTGAATGGCAACACACCCACCGGGGAGGAGGAGGCCTACGCGACGCCCGATCCGAAGCTACGTTCGCTCGGCGACAACCCGCAGCGAGACGTGCTGGAATTCCTGGTCTGGGTTGCGCGTCATCTCGCCGCATTTCCAGGCCACAAGAGTCTGGTCTGGGTTTCGAGCGACAACGTCCTGGCCGATTTCAGCGATAGAGCGCCGGCTTCGGAAAAGGGGGACAAGCAACTCGATCCGCTCTCGCTGAGAGCGCGGGAAGCATTGAACGATGCCCACGTCAGCATCTACCCCCTCGACGCATCGGAACTCGAAGCGGGGGGTGTTGGCGCAGACCTGAGAAGCGCGAACGTCCAGTTGGCTCCGGGCAGCGAGGAAAGGGTTCAGGGTGAGCTTGAAACTCTCCCTCCCGGACTGCGCGAGAAGGCAACAGAGCAGCTTGCGGAGTCACAACGCGATATGAACCCCGGCCGCCTAACCGCGCAGATGCAGCAAGACATGCACCCGATCCAGGGTACGTTCCGCGATCTTGCCGCGGCCACCGGCGGCCGCGCTCTGCGCCGCGCCAGCGACATCGCCGGCGAACTCGACGCCATCGTCAGCGACGGCCGTGCCGCATATTCCCTCAGCTTTACGCCCGACACGCCCGCCGACAACACCTATCACCTGCTCACGGTCAGTTTGGCGCATGCACGGAACGTCACCCTGCGCTACCGCACCGGCTACCTCTATTCCAAGGAACCGGTGACCATGAAGGAACGGTTCCAAGAGGCTGTCTGGCGGCCGGCTGACATCGCCGAGATTGGGTTGACGGCAACGGCCGCGGTTGAAGAAGGACCCGCCGCGCTCAAACTCAACATCGCCGGCACCGATCTCGCCCTGGCCCTGCAATCCGGTCTCTGGATGGACAAGCTGGACATCATTCTGATCCAGCGCGACGATGCCGCACTGAACGCAAAGCTGAACGGCAAGACCCTGGCGATGCGGCTCAAGCCGGCAACCTACGAGAAGATCCTGAGAGACGGAATCGACGTCGAGGTGCCCATGGGGAAGGTCCCGGAGGGCGGAGCCCTGCGCGTGGTCGTCGTAGACGAGAACTCAGGCCGCATCGGCACCCTCACCATGGCTGCATCCGCGCTCGCCGGGAAGCGCTGATCTGAAATCGCGGTAACTCGACCAACGATCACTGCCTTTCGCTGATTACTTCTTGCCCGCCGTCTGCTGATTGCGGTCAGCGCAGCTACCGCAGAACTCGCCAATCACACCCTTGCCTTCTTCGACGGTGAGGATGCGGTCCACCGATCCGATCTTGAGATGTTCGATCTTGCCGCTCGGCCAATGGATCTCGATGTCATCGATGGATGTCGCATCGGCCAGGCCGAAGTGAACGCGCATGTCGTTCGAAGACAGATAGCTTCCGCCGCTCAGGACATCCCCCCGCTGGCGCATACCGGCCGCCTTCAGGTAGACGGTCGCTCCGACCGCATCGCGCGGGCTCTTCGGCCCGCCAATCAATTGCAGTTCGACCCAGTGATGATGGTCGGGATTGACGTTGCGCAGGAGGACCGGGACGCCGTCCATGCTGTTGATGACCACGTCGATCTTGCCGTCGTTGAAGATATCTCCGAAGGCCGCTCCCCGGCCCACCGTCACCACCGCCAGCCCGGTTCCCTCTACCGCCGGCACCAGGTCGAACTTTCCATTCCCCAGATTGCGATAGAGCAACGGCCGCTGGGCATAGCTTTGTCCCCACTCCGGATGCTGATCCACCTGGGGATAGACATGGCCATTGATAATCATCAGATCTTTCCAGCCGTCGTTGTCGTAGTCAAGGAATCCGTCGCCAAACCCGACGAACGGTATGGAAGACTCGGCGATGCCTGCCTGATAGCTCACATCGGTGAAGAAACCCGTGCCGTCGTTCTGAAAAAGCACGTTGTAATCGTCGGCAAAATCGGTATTGACGATGGAAAGATGACCGTTGTTCTCGTAGTCGCCGACGGCGATGCCCATGTTGGCGATTTCGCGGCCGTCCTTATTCAGCGCATAGCCGCTCAGGTAACCCACTTCGTCGAAGGTTCCATTTCCCTTGTTGATGTACAGGTAATTCGGAGAGGTATCGTTCGCGACAAGGAGGTCCGGTTTGCCATCGTTATTCACGTCGGCAAACAGCGCGCCGAGCCCGTAGTAGCCGTTGGGATCGTCGACGCCCAGCTTCTTGCTGACATCGGTGAAGGTTCCGTCGCCATTGTTGTGGAAGAGATGATCGTGCTCGCCCGGCAGGCCGCGTGGTCCACACATAACCTCGACGCCGCGGTACTGGCACAAGGCATAACCAATGGATCTAGTTCTGGAAATGGGAGGATCGGCCAGGTCGATTCTGGCGTAGCCGTCCGTGAAAAGGTCAAGGCGCCCATCGCCGTCGTAGTCTCCGAAGGTGGCGCCGGTCGACCACGTACCAACGGTGACTCCGGCTTTCTCGGCAACATCGGTGAAGGTTCCGTCATGGTTGTTGTGATAGAGCCGGTTCATCCCGTTGTTGGTCACGTAGAGGTCGGGCCACCCGTCGTTGTCGTAATCGCCCACCGCACACCCATACCCCCAGCGTTCGTTGGCAACACCTGCTTTTTCGGTCACATCGGAGAACGTTCCATCGTGGTTGTTATGAAACAGCGCCGCGCGGGGCGGTGCAGCCTTGCCCGCCAGCGCATCGTAAGTCGATCCGTTGACGAAGTAGATGTCCAACCAGCCGTCGTTGTCGTAGTCGATCAGGCACACGCCCGGGCCCTTCGCCTCGAGGATCAACTTCTTCTCCGGCGTGCCGGCCACATGATGCCACGCCGTCAATCCTGCCGGACCGGCAACATTCTGGAAGACGATCGGGCCGGTCTTCACGAACCCGCCGGCAGTGATCGGCCGGTGCTCGCTGTCGTATTGAGCAGCCTGGGGACCGGCATTTGCCATCCCACTGACAGGCCCTTGCGCTCCGCCCGGCTGTTGTTGGATTGGCGGCATTGACGACCCGGTTGCTCCCGGAGAGGTCTCCTGGGCCCTCGACGTGAGGATTGGGATCAAAATCAGCGCCAGAGCCGCGCAGAATACTCTCGAAGTCCGGCGAACGGGATTCTCTCTCGCAGCCATCCAATACCGCGCGCCGGATGCGCATGCAGGATCAGCATCGACCACCTTTGCCATAGACCCATTATGCCCTTTCATCATCGCCGTCCGGAACCTGCGCCGGAAGCCGGCGCGTCGTCCTGACAGACACGCTATTCCTGGCAAGGTTCATCCGCGCTCGAAGTTCCGGCGCGTTTCGAATCGAAAGCTCGGGCTCAAATCTGCTTGCACGAAACACGATTGAGACGGCCGAGGGGGTCGAGCAGGGGCGGCGCCCGGCTAGAAGGCGCTTCCCTGCACCGATTCGTTCTGCCCTCGAATGAAGCGATTTATCGTGATGTTGATCACTCTTGTTCAGCCGGGAAACCGCTGTCGGCGCGCCTCTCTTCGGACCGCCGAAAGGCGTAAACCCCTCTCCATCAAAGGGATGAGAACGATATTCAGCCGGCACGGCTGAAAATCTCCCTTTTGGCCCTGCTTAATCGATTAATTCGGGCAAAAAATGTCTTGACAACCGTACGACGGCGGCTCTAAGTTGTTGGCCACACCTGGGCGGGTAGTGTAAGCCCGCGATGAAAATCAACAACATAACACCGATTCTATCGGGAGGCGCAATGAGAAGAACGAATGTTTGGATCGTCGTGATCTCGTTACTCTTAGCATTTGGAGGCGTTAGCGCATTCGCGCAAGCCAACTCAGAGTTGACGGGCATCGTTACAGACCCAACTGGAGCGGTCGTGGCGGGAGCGCACCTTGCGCTCACAAACCAGACGACCGGCTTTACCTACACAACCGACAGCGGGCCGACCGGCCTTTATGACTTCAACGGTTTGAACCCGTCCAACTACACCCTGAAGGTGACGGCGAAGAACTTCAAGACGGCCGTAAAGACCGACATCGTGGTGAACGTTTCGCAGACGTTCCGCGCCGACATCCAGTTGGCGGTGGGTGCGGAGAACCAGACGGTCACCGTCGAAGCCGACGCCTTGACCGTTCAGACCGACTCGAACGTGGTGAGCACGCTGATCAGTTCCCAACAGATCAGTGAGATTGCGACGAATAACCGCAACTTCGCTGCGCTGGCCGCACTCGGCCTGGGCGTCAGCTCGTTGCTCCCGAACAACAACATTCCGATGGCGGGCGCCGGAGGCAGCAGCTTCAGCATCAGCGCCAACGGACTGCGCCAGAGCCACAACATCTGGCTGATCGACGGCGGCGAGTCGGATGACCGCGGCGGCGCCGGCGGCCTGTCCCTCATGGTCGCGCAGGACGCCCTTGCCGAATTCACCACTTTGGCCTCGAACTACCCGCCGGACTACGGAATCTCCTCGGGCGCCACCTTCAGCCTTTCGCTCAAGAGCGGCACCCCGAAATTCCACGGCACGGCGTACGAGTTCAACCGCAACACCGTCTACGACGCCAACGACTACTTCAACAAGTTCAATGGCGCCAAGAACCCCCGCTCGGTGGTGAAATACAACATCTACGGCTTCAACATCGGCGGTCCGGTGTTCATTCCCGGGTTGTACAACACCGACCGGAAGAAGACCTTCTTCTTCGTGAACCAAGAGTGGCGCAAACTGAGACAGGCCGCCTCGACTAACACCAACAACACGCTTCCCACGGCGGACATTCCGACGGCGGGCACGGACCTGACGTACGTTACGCCGCTTTTTGCCAACTCCGATCTCACCAAGGGTGCGGTCGGCGGCATCGTTGTTCCGGAAGTGATAGGCGATCCGGCCTTCAATGCGAAGCTGACGAACCTCGGACTGGTTCCTGGGCAACCGTTCCCCAACAACAAGATTCCTCACCAACTGTTCGACCCCAACATGGTGCTCTACCTGAACCAGCACATCCTGCCGCCGCCGAAGACCTCCACCGGCCAGTCGGTTGAGAGCGTCGCCGCGCCGACCAATATCTCCAACACGATCGTGCGCTTCGACCACAAGTTCAACGACAAGTGGGCGATCCTCGGCCACTGGATGTATGAGAACGACAACGAGATCAACACCCACACCTTCCTGGGCTGGGATTGGTGCAGCTACAACACGATCACCAGCTCCGAAATCACGCCGTCGAGGAGCGCCGCCCTCAAGCTGAGCGGAATGCTTTCGTCCAACCTGCTGCTCGAAGCCAGCATGAACTGGGACGGCAACGTGATCGACATCGACAACGCCGCAACCTCCAACACGCCTACCGGCTGGTCAGTCAGCCCGTTCTTCAACAATGGCAGAACCACCGAGATTCCCAACATGAGCGGGTTCGGCAATCCGTATGGAACCGGCGAGCAGATGGGTTCGGCTCCGTGGCACAACTCCGCCAACGACTACGAGCCAAAGGTAGACATTTCGTACACGATGGGCAGGCACGCCTTCAAGTACGGCTTCAGTTGGAACGTCTACGAAAAGAATCAGCAGCTCTTCGGCAGCGCCAATGGCCAGTACAGCCTGGGCGGCGACTCTAGCAATCATCAGTTCACCGGCAACATGAGTGAGGCGCGCTGCCAGGGCAAGCCTGTTCCTGCCGGCTGCGTGATTGGCGACGGCATCATGGACGGGTTGCTGGGACTGGCTCAGAATTACTCGCAGCAGAACGGCCAGCCGATCCGCCACTATTACAACCAGACCACATCGGTCTATGCGATGGACAACTGGCACGTCTCTCCGCGGTTGTCGCTGCAGCTCGGCATCCGTTGGGACCTTCTGCCGCAGGCCTGGGAGAAGTCTAATTTCATCGGCAACTTCAACCCGGCGCATTATTCGGCGGTGCAGGCGGCTTACTGGAACGCGGATAAGTCGATGCTATCGACCGGGCCGGGATTCCAGAGCATCACCAGCGCTCAATCCGGAGAACCGGGACCCACGACACCGTATTACCTGAATGGCATCGACCTGGCCGGAATGGGCGGAACGCCGCCGCAGCTGGTGACCAACAGATACGACACCATCCAGCCTCGCATCGGCTTCTCCGATGATCTCTTCGGAAACGGCAAGACCGTTATCCGCGGCGGCTTCGGAACCTTCTACGAGCGCCTGCAGGGCAACCTGATCTACAACAGCGCGACCGATTCGCCGTTCGCAATCACTCCAACGGCCAATCAGGTCTACGTAAGCAATCCGCACACCAGCCTCGTAAACGGCGCGACCGCCTCAACGCCGTTCTTCGACAGCGGCGAGTACAACATGGCCACGAGCTTCCCGGATCCGGCGGTGGCGATGTATAGCCTGGGCGTTCAGCACGAATTGGCCCCAGCCGTTGTCTTGGTGGTTCAATACGTGGGCAACGTCGCCTGGCACCAGGAACAGTACACCCACATAAACGACTTCCCGCTCACGACCGATGCTGCGGTCCGGAAAGCGAACGGCAACCTCACGTCATACACCAATGCCAGTGGCCAGTTGGTCACACTGCCCACCGCGGGTCAAGGCACCGTAGCCGGCAACTCCGATTCGTTCCGGACCTATGAGGGCTACAGCGGCATCACCAGCATGACCGACAACACCAACGGCAGCTACAGCGGCTTGCAGGCCGGCCTCCGGCTCCAGAACAAGTGGGGTCTGAGCGGCGAACTCGACTACACCTATTCGCACGCGATCGACATCCAGAGCGGCGACAACTCCTGCTGCACCAGCAACCCCTGGGTGATCAAGTACGACAAGGGGTCGGGCTCCTACGACCGCCGTCACATGCTCAACGCCAACTACGTTTACAAGCTGCCCTTCTTCAACAAGTCGCAGGGGCTGCTCAAGACCATCGCCGGCGGCTGGGAAATCGCCGGCACGTTTACCGACGAAACGGGTACGCCGCAAGGCTACGGCTTCAACAACGGCGGCGATCCGATCGGCTTGAGCGGCGACTACACCAACCGTCCCAACGTCAGCGGCAAGATGACTTATCAGAAGAAGGTGAAGGGCTGGTTCGACACGACCAAGTTCTCCGATCCGACACCTTCATGGCTGGGTGGCGCGAACCAGGGCTTCGGCAGCGGCGGTAAGGACGCGATCGTGGGTCCCGGCCGCGTGAACTTCGACACCTCCGTCTACAAGTCCTTTGCCTTTACCGAGAGCGCGCGCCTCGAGCTGCGCTTCGAGTCGTTCAACACCTTCAACCATACGCAGTTCAGCGGCCTCGACACTACGTTGGGAGACGGGAACTTCGGCTGGGCGAACGGCGACTGGGGTCCGCGTACGATGGAGCTCGGCGGCAAGTTCATCTTCTAACTTCAACCTCTCTACCCTGGCGCGGCAGTGTTTCACTGCCGCGCCTTTTTCATTGCTGCGCGCTGCCCTGCCAGGAGGCGGCCAGGAGAGATAATGGAAAGAGGAGGGGACGCACGCGCGTGAACCGGGCCATTCAAATTGGGATCGTCTTTGTTTTGGCGGCGGCGATGCGCGGGCAAACGGCTGCCCCGGCGAATGGACCGCGGGAGCAGGCGCTGCTGCTGGAGCAGCAGAACAAGTTCCCGGAAGCAGAGGCGGCGTGGCGCGCTTACAGCCAAGCCCACCCGGCGAACGCCGAACCATACGCGCACCTGGGCCTTCTGGAGGCGCGCCAGGAACATTACGCCGAGGCAATCCCGCTTTATCGCAAGGCTCTGCGCATTAACCCGAGCCTGCCCGGGCTGCGGCTGAATCTGGGACTTGCGCTGTTCAAGGGCGGCCAGTCCAAGGACGCGATCCTGGAGTTCAATACCCTGCTCAAAACCGCGCCACCCGACTCGCCCGAGGCGCAGCGCCTGCGCCTCCTCATCGGCATGGCGCACTACGGGCTGGGGGAATATTCCGCCGCGGTTCCGTATTTCAAGCAGGCTGCCGCGCGCGATACGCAGAATCTGCCGCTACGGCTGGTCCTGGCGCATAGCTGCCTCTGGTCGAAGCAATACCAGTGCGTCATGGACACCTATCACGAGATTCTGACTCTGAACGCCGAGTCGGCCGAAGCGGACATGCTCGCGGGCGAAGCGCTGGATGAGCAGCAGGACAGCGATGGCGCCATCAAGATGTTTCGGGCCGCCGTGGCCGCGAACCCAAAGGAGCCGGGGGTCCATTACGGGCTCGGTTACCTGCTCTGGAGGCAGAAACAGTATCCGGAAGCGCTCCTTCAGTTCCAGGCGGAGATCGAAAACAACCCGAATCATGCGCAATCCCTTGTCTACATGGGGGATTGCTACCTGCAACAGAACGATTCGGCCGATGCGCGATCGCCGCTGGAAAAGGGGCTTGCGCTCGATCCGTCACTCGGGATTGCGGATCTCGATTTGGGGATCATCGATTCCCAGGCCGGCCGGAACGATGACGCGCTCCGCGAATTGAGGAAGGCCCTCGCGCTCATCCCCGGCGACGTGAACGTGCATTGGCGCCTAGCGCGGCTTCTTCGCACCATGGGCCGCACCGAGGAGGCGAATGCCGAGTTTGAGACAGTGAAGAAGATGAACAAAGCGGCCTTTGCGGACCTCGATAGAAAGATCGCCAACGGGAGACTGCAAAAGCACGATGACGCCCAGACGCCTCAAACCCCGGCGGCGCCCGCACAGTAGAATGGCACTGCAGAGCACGATGTTCTTCGTGTATTCTCGACATAACTAACTTGTGAGTTTTTTGAGGTGGTGAATGCGGTCTGTTCTTTGCTTTTGTGTAATTCTCATGTGTGCGCTTTCACTCGCGGCCGCCCAGGACAACACGCCTGTGCCGCCCCCCCAAACGCCAACAGCCAAACCTCAGGAACCCGGCGCTGACAAGAAGAATGCCGAGGGCGTGAACGCGCTCCTGGCCGAGGCGCGTAAAGCAACCGCAGAGAAGCGCTTCGGGGACTCGGAAGCGCTCATGCTGAAGGTCACGCAATCGAATCCCAATTTCGTTCTTCCATGGGTCGAGTTGGGTCTGGCTCAGTTGGGTCTGAAGAAGTATCCGGAAGCGGAGAACGCCTTCAAAAAGGCCCTGGGAATCGATCCGGCATCGGCGCAGGGAGAACACGGGGGCGGCTTCTACCAATCGGTGGAAGGGGGCGGCGCCGTAGCGCCGACCGCGACAAGAGCCACCCGCAACGTAATGGGTGGAAGCGAAGTCAGCAATGGCGAAAGCCGCACCGCCGACATCAAGGCTACCTGCTATGCCGCCCTGGGCGAGATCTACGCTCACGAAGGGAAGGTCAAGGAAGCAAAGGAAGCGTTCGACAATGCCGTTGCACTATTTCCTTCCCAGGCTGCGCAATACCGCCACAACGAGATGATCGTTTTCTTCCAGGCCGGCCAGCCCGATGAACAATTGGCCGCCGCCGTACAGGCCATCGCACTCGATTCGACCCGCGCCGCGAACTACTATTTCAAGGCGCAGGCGCTGGTCTCCAAAGCGACTCTCGATCCGGCGACGCAAAAGATGATCCTGCCTCCTGGCTGCGCGGAGGCCTACCAGAAGTATCTTCAACTGGAGCCGAACGGTCCGTACTCCGCAGACGCCAAGGGCGTTTTGGAGGGAGCTGGGATTCCCATCAAGGGCGGAAAGAAATAACGGCTGGGCGCCGTCGATTCCGCATCGGGGTTCGGCCGCGTCGATCGGAAGGTGTGGTGTTTCAGTGCCGGCGGCTTGGCAGATGGCCGGATTGCCGGTCGGTGTGCCTGGAGACACGGGATCGCCGATCCCCCACCTTAGTTTCGCTTGAGCCAACCCGCATCGATGAGGCAGAAACCGCCCCCATCACTCAGATTGGACCCGAGCGTGGCTGGACTGCGCGCGAGTTTCTGAACTGGTGGGCGCTACTGGATTCGAACCAGTGACTTCCTCCGCGTGAATCCGCCTGCATTTCTATTTTCAACGACTTACAGCACCGCTGTGGCTTCCAAAGCACGTGGACGCTGTGCAAGACAGTAGCAGTTGCGGGTTGGGCTGTGGGTTGGAGAACCGCGTGGCCGCCGACGACATTGCATTTATGGAGCGATGCTCTATAATTACATATATGATCTCCCGCCGTCTCCGTTGGCATCTGAATGAGCTGCTTCGCCATTCTCCGGCGGTCGTCCTTCTGGGACCGCGCCAAGCTGGAAAGACAACTCTCGCTCTGGAGCTTGGCGAACAGACAGCTTCTATCTACCTGGACCTTGAGGACGAGAACGACCGCGCCAAGCTTGCCAATCCCAGCATGTATCTTGCGGACCACGAAAACGAGTTGGTCATCCTCGATGAGGTTCATCGTGTGCCGGGACTGTTTCAGCAGTTGCGGGGCATCATCTACCTGGGACGGCGGCACGGAAAAGCCAATGGACGCTTTCTTCTGCTCGGATCGGCTGCCATGGACCTGCTCAAGCAATCCGGCGAGAGCTTGGCCGGACGCATCTCCTATCTCGAACTCGGCCCCTTCGATGCCCTGGAGATCGATCCGGCTTCTCTTGAGACGCTCTGGGTCAGGGGGGGATTTCCGCGCAGCTTTTTGGCCGAGTCCGACGACATCAGTCTGCTCTGGCGGCGCAATTTTGTCCGCACCTATCTGGAGCGCGACATCTCGCAATTCGGGCCGCGTATTCCGGCTGAAACGCTGCGGCGCTTTTGGACGATGCTGGCGCACAGCCAGGCGCAGATTCTGAATGCAGCCAATTTGGCGCGTGGTCTGGCCGTGGACGGCAAAACGGTTGCCGGTTATCTCGATCTTCTGGTCGACCTGCTGCTCGTGCGGCGATTGCCGGCCTGGCATCGAAATGTCGGCAAGCGGCTGGTCAAGTCGCCCAAGGTGTATGTGCGCGATAGCGGCATCGCGCACGCGCTGCTTGGCATTCGGGATAAGGAAGCGCTGCTCGGCCATCCGGTCGTCGGCCAAACCTGGGAGAGCTTCGTTCTTGAGACTCTGATCACCGCGGCGCCGGACGGAACCGAGGCGCATTACTATCGAACCTCCAACGGAACCGAGGTGGACCTCCTTCTCACGCTTCCCGGCGGAGAACTTTGGGCCATCGAGGTCAAACGCACTTCCGCGCCGAAGATCGAGCGCGGCTTCCATTCCGCCTGCGCCGATCTCAATTCGCAGAAGCGATTCTACGTGTATCCGGGCGCCGAGCGATTTCCGCTCGACGACAAGACGGATGCCATTGGGGTCATCGAACTCGCAGAGACACTCCAGCGATGCAGAGAAAGGCCAGCGGCCGGAAAGCCGCGGCCAGACGTTTGATTCTAATTTGTTCTATGGTGGGCGCTACTGGATTCGAACCAGTGACTTCCACCGTGTGAAGATGGCACTCTACCGCTGAGTTAAGCGCCCATTCAGGTTTTCGGGGATGGTGGCCAGCGCGCCGGCCGAGCGGTAGACCTCGATCCGGAGCAGGCACAGCCGAATGGCCCAACACTTCCCCTTCGCTGCCCCCGGAAATACCGGGTTCAGGAAAGGCGGCGCAGACGGCATCCCGTAGAGTAGAGTAACACCAGCAGGGCTTTAATGCATTTCTCCCAACCCTCTTGAGTCACGAGATGCGTTGAGGGTCGCCGCTCGCGGCGGCTCGCGGCAACTTGGCTGTTTTGAATGCCCACACACCGTTGGGAGAAATGCTCCAGGGCCAAAAGCGGCTGCCTGTGGGGGGAGGGGTGTGCCCCACCGGGCGGGCGGCTCGCCGATCGCGATTCATGCTCAGGAAAGCGACGTCAATCCGGCAGGAAAGCGAGCTTCCGTGCGATGGGGAAGCGACGCTCAAGCATGCGTCCGGTCTTGGCGCCCCGCGCCTGCCATCCAACCTGACCCGCGCCGACGCCCGTGCGCAGGCCGCCTCACCGGACGGTGGGGAGGCCGGCCCGGAAGACGGAAATTCCGGCGATGAAACCGGTTATGGGCCGCAACCTTCCGGCGCGGATGGGGTTCCAGAGGATATGGCGAGCATGGCCCTCCATGGTCCGGCCCTGGGGGTGGGCCCGGCATTCCGGCCGGGCGAACCGGCTGCGGGGGTGCGGGCCGAGTTGGATCCCCAAAGCGACGCGGCGATTATGCTGCGCGTGGCGGCGGGCGACGAAGCCGGGTTCAACTACCTGGCGCAGAAGTACCACCGGCCGATAATCCACTTCCTCTACCGGATGGTGGGGAACCAAGCGGTTGCCGAAGAGTTAGCCCAGGAGGTGTTTCTTCGCGTCTATCGTGCCAGGAGCAGCTATCGGGCCGAGGCCCGGTTCACTACCTGGCTCTACCGGATCGCGACCAACCTGGCGGTGAACCACGCGCGCGACACGCGGCACGAGCGGGCGGCGCAGACGATTTACCTGGATCAGCCGGACGAGGAGACGGGAACGACTCCCGATGTGGCCGACGACGAGCCTTCGGTGGAACAGCGGCTGCTGCGCGATGAGCGGATGGCCGCGATTCGCCGGCCTGTGATGGCGCTGCCCGAAAGGCAGCGGATGGCCGTGCTGATGCACAAGTACGATGGGATGGATTACCGGCAGATCGGGGAGGTGCTGAAACTGAGCGAGTCGGCGACCAAATCGCTGCTGTTTCGCGCCTACCAGACGCTGAGAGAGAAACTGAAGGACTTTGTTTGAGGGCGAGAGAGGATGGAAGCCGGGGCCGATTGGATCGGAAATAACCGGCGGGAAATGGGGGGTTCAACCATGAAGCGGACGAAAACATATTGCACGGGGATGGATGCCGAACTGGCCGCGATGCTGCTCGATCCGGACGCGGCTTCTGCCAAGGTTCAAGCGCACGTTGCGCAGTGCGAGCACTGCCGCCAGGAGCTCGATGAGTTGAAGGCTGCCATGCAGATGATGGATGTATGGAAGGCGCCGGAGCCAAGCCCGTACTTCATGACGCGGCTTGGCGCGCGGATCAGGGAAGAGCGCGAGGCGGAGCCGGCCGGCTGGTTCGCCGGCGCCATCGCGCGGTTGCGCGCCCGCGTGACCTACGGCTCGAGCCTGCAGGTGCGTCCGCTGGCGGCCATGGCGCTGACCGTGATGCTGCTGGTCGGGGGCGGGACCTATCTTGGCATTACCGACTGGATGCAGCCCGCTCAATCGACAGGTACGGACGCAACCGTGGTGCACGACCTGCAGACTCTCGATAGCAATGCGCAGGTGCTGGATCAGATGGAATCTCTCTCCAACAACGAAAGCGGAGATTGATCGGCAGGCGATTCGGCCCCCTGCCCGGAGAAAGACTCGTGAAGTGGACCACCAATGCGGAAAGAACGCGCTCGGCCGCGATGGCCGTGGTGGTCCTTCTAGTTTGCCTGGCTGCCGCCGGGGTCCACGGCCAGCGCAAGGAGGAGCAGCGGCAGGCTCCGCCGCCGCGTGCCGGGGCCGGTCAGCGGCCGGCGCCGCAGCAGCAGGTTCGACGCCAGAATCAGAACGAGCCGCGGCAGTTTCAGAATCAGCAACGGCAGTTCCAGAACCAACAGCGTCCGTTCCAGAACCGCGGGTTGACCCAGACTCAGCAGCAACCGTTCGCAAATCAACGGCCGCCGTACTTCAATCCGCAGCGGCCAGGTCAGAATCAGCCGCAGCCGTACGGAAATCAGCGGCAACCATACGTGGGACGGCAGCAGCTTCCGCAGGCCCCGCAGGGAAACGGCGGGCTGCGCACGGAGCCCGGGTTCCCGGCGAACGGCGGCCCGTACGGGGCTCCGGGTTCCGCAATGAGGCACGCGACGATGCCCGGCGTTGGCCGGCCTGGGAGCAACTATCCCGGCGCAATGACACCGGGGCATCTGGGCGACTGGCTTAACCAGCACCAGCGTCTCCCCGCCCAGGATCAAGAGCGGCTACTGCGCAACGACCCTAGCTTCAATCGGCTTCCCTCGGATACGCAGCAGCGGCTGGTGCAGCAGTTGCACCAGTTGAACCAGATGCCCGAGGAGCAGCGCGAACGTCGGCTGGCGCGCAGCGCGATGCTGGAGCAGATGTCGCCGCAGGAGCAGATGCGGATTCGCCAGGCCGGGAGCCGGTTCATGTCGCTTCCTGCAGACCGCCAAGCGCCGGTGAAGCGCGCCTTTCAGGATTTGCGTTCGGTGCCGCTCGATCAGCGCTCGACCGTGCTGAACTCGGCGCGCTATCAGAGCCAGTTTTCGCCGGAGGAGCGCGACATTCTGACAAACCTGCTACGCGCCGAGCCCTACGAGCCGCCGCGTTAGGCTTTGGCCGCGGCTCGGCTCTCCTCGTCAGCCCTGCACCGGAAGAAATCTAGCGACCGCCTGAGACCTTCCCTGAGATCGATGCGGGGCTCCCACCCCAGCACTGTGCGCGCCTTGGCGATGTCGGGGCGGCGGCGCGTGGGATCGTCCTCTGGCAGATCGACGTAGACCAACTCGCTCTTCGAGCCGGTGACCTCCAGCACAGCCTGCGCGCACTCGAGGATCGTGAACTCCTCGGGATTGCCTAGATTGACGGGAAGGTGCTCCTGGCTGCACGCGAGCCGCACGATCCCCTCGATGAGATCGTCAACGTAGCAGAAGCTGCGCGTCTGGCTGCCGTCGCCGTAGACGGTGAGCGGCTCGCCGCGCAGGGCCTGCATCATGAAGTTCGAGATCACACGGCCGTCTCCGGGATGCAGGCGCGGACCGTAGGTGTTGAAGATGCGAACGATGCGCGTATCGACGCCGCGCACGCGATGCCAGGCCATGACGGTCGCTTCGGCGAAGCGCTTGGCTTCGTCGTAAACCGAGCGCGGGCCGACCGGATTGACGTTGCCCCAGTAGCTTTCCGATTGCGGATGCTCGAGCGGATCGCCGTAGCACTCCGAGGTCGATGCGTGAAGATAGCGGGCGCCGTACCGGGCCGCGATTTCCAGCGTGTTTTCAACGCCGGCCGAACCGACACGCAGGGTCTCGATCCCCAGGCGCAGATACTCCGGCGGGCTGGCCGGAGAGGCCAGATTGAAGATGAAGTCGACCGGGCCCGGATCGAACCGCTCGCAGATGTCGCGCTGCTCGAAGCGGAAGCGCGATTCGCCCGCAAGATGGGACAGGTTCTCAAGAAAGCCCGTGGACAGATTGTCGACGCCGAGGACGGAATAGTCATCGCGCAGCAGGCGGTCGGTCAGGTGGGAGCCGAGGAATCCGGCGGCGCCGGTAACAAGTGCACGTTTGGTCAAGAATCGAAGCTCCAAAACTGAGATTCGGCGGCGCCGAAGAGACCATCCCTTCGGCGCGCGGGGCCCCTTACGCGCCATTTCGCGCGATCCTGCGGCGGCCGGCCTACGCCGGCTGCTTGCGCGGCTTGCCTTCCCCCCCCTGGTATCTTGGCTGCCTGCCCACGCTTACATAGGTGAATCCGCGGCTCTGCATATCCTCCGGCTTGTACAGATTGCGCCCGTCGATAACGATCGGGAAACGCACGGCCCGGTTCAGCCGCGCCAGGTCGATGGAGGCAAACTCCTTCCAGTCGGTCAGGATCAGCACGGCGTCCGCGTCTTTGGCCGCCTCGTAGAGATCGGCTGCGTACTTCATGTTCGCGGACGGCGGCAGCATCTCCTTGGCGCGCTCCATTGCCGCCGGATCGAACGCCGTGACCACCGCGCCGGCCTGCAACAGCATTTTGACGATCTCGATGGCGGGCGACTCGCGCACGTCGTCGGTTTCGCCTTTGAAGGCCAGGCCGAGCGCGGCCAGCCGCTTGCCGCGCAAGGTCCAGAGAGCCGAGCGCACTTTGTTGAAGAAAACTTCCCTCTGCGTGTCGTTGATCTTGCGGACTTCATCCAGCAGTTGAAAGTCCACGCCGCGCTCCTGCGCGACCCAGTGAAAGGCGGCCACGTCCTTGGGGAAACACGAACCGCCGTAGCCCAGCCCGGCACGCAGGAACCTGGGTCCGATGCGGCTATCAAGGCCGATCCCCGTGGCGATGTCCTCGATGTCGGCATCCACGGCCTCGGCCAGGTTGGCCACCGCGTTGATGAACGAAATCTTCATCGCCAGGAACGCATTCGACGCGTGCTTGATGATCTCGGCGCTCTGCGTCGAGGTGACCAGCAGGCGGGCGGGGCGCGCCGCGCTGCACGCGCCGGGAATGGCGCCGGGTTGCGCGTAGTACTCGCCTCCAGTCAACGGCTCGTAGATGCGCCGCAACGTCTCCGCGGCTCGCTCGTTGCCGGCCCCCACCACGATGCGATCGGGATGCAGGAAATCGACGACCGCCGTGCCTTCGCGGAGGAATTCAGGGTTCGACACCACATCGAATTGATCCGCCGGCACTCCGTGGCGGTGCAGCACGCGGCGGATCCAATCGTTGGTGTAGACCGGGACCGTGCTCTTCTCCACGATCACCTTGTAGCTCTTGATGGTGCGCGCGATCTCGGCGACGACCGCTTCGACGTAAGAGAGGTCGGCGGCTCCGCCGTCGCCCTGGGGCGTACCGACGGCAATGAACACCGCCTCACTCTGCTCGACGGCCTCGGCCAGATTCGTGGTGAAGCCGATGCGGCTCCCCCGGTGCCGGGCCAGCAACTCGGGCAGGTGCTCCTCGAAGATCGGCACCCCGCCGTCCCGGAGCAGCTTTACACGGGCTTCGTCGTTGTCAAGGCAGACGACTTTGTGGCCCATGTCGGCAAAACAGGCAGCCGCCACCAGTCCCACATAGCCGGAGCCGATGACACAGATGGAGACTTGATTCGACATGCGTTCCGATGCTCTCCCTTTCGCCATTTTAGGGGTGCAATCGCAGGACTCCGCAATTCCCTTCCAGTGGTATGCGGCGGCACGGTCGAGCCAGACGCCTCTCGGCGGCTCCCCTAGCACCCGGCCCATTCTATATCCGCGAATGCCGAGTTCCTGTTAAACTCCCACTTCCCGGTATCCCGGAAGTCCATGGCAGCGAGCCGCTTGCAGCAGATTGCGCTCCATCGCGTCCCGCGGCCGGCAGGCGCCGGCTCCCCGTCCGGCACCCTTCGCTGGGCTACAATTGGAGATAGGCCAAGCGGCATATTCTGTTGCGCGTCGTGCGCAAATCCAGCAAGGAGTTCGAGCAACTATGGCGATTCCCGCCACACAACTTCGCCCGGGCATGATCATCAAGCACAACGACCAGCTACACGTGGTTTTCAAGGTCGAGCACCGCACGCCCGGCAACCTTCGCGCCTTCATCCAGGCCAAGCTGCGCAACCTGAAAAGCGGAGCCATGTTCGAGCATCGCTTCCGCTCCGCCGACGCTATCGAGAAGGTGGTCGTGGACGAAATCCCGATGGAGTTCCTGTATGCCGACGGCGACGACTACTACTTCATGAATCCGACCGACTTCGAACAGACCGTTCTGAAAGCCTCGACCCTTGGCGACGCGGTGGAATACCTGACGGCAAATCTCCGGATCCACGTGAGCTATTTCGATGGGCAGCCGGTGGGCATCGAGCTGCCGGGGACCGTGGACCTGGAGGTCATCGAAACCGAGCCGGGATTGAAGTCGGCGACTGCCTCCAGCGTCACAAAACCGGCCAAGACGGAAACGGGGTTGGTTGTCCAGGTGCCGCCGTTCATCAACCAGGGCGAGAAGATCCGCGTGGACACGAGCGAGGGGGCGTACCTGAGCCGGGCATAGCGCGCCAGGCCGAAACCGCGAGACGGCGTCCACCCGGACGCCGTTTTTGCTTCGCGCAAGTATTCTGCTTGCCGAGCTTGACCGCTGGTGCTTCGATCGGTTATTCGGTAAGGAATCAACTCCGCGAATTCCGCGGACCCCCACGAGGTCATCCATGCCTGTTCCTGCCGTGATCGCTGCCGCCGCAGACAACTACCGTTTCAACTCGGACTTTCTGGTGAAGATGGTCCAGGACCTGACGCCGGAGGAGTGGACGCGCCGGCCTGAGGGAGCAACAAATCACATTGCGTGGATCGTCGGCCATGTAGTTTGGACGCGCAAACAGTTGCTCGCGCGGCTGGGCGCCGAGTGGTCGCTGCCGTGGCTCGACCTGTTTGGGCGCGGCGTGAAGTGCGACGATACGGCCGCATATCCCTCGCCGGGTGCGCTCATTGACGGCTGGCGCGAGGTCTCCGGAGTGCTGGCCGCTACGCTCGAGACCGCCTCAGAGGAGGCGCTTTCGCAGCCGTCTACCAAAGGCCCGCCAAGCACCGACGGCAAGGTGAGCGGCGTCGTCAGTTTCCTCGCCATCCACGAGACCTATCACATTGGCCAGGCATCATATCTGCGGGCTTGGCTGGGCCACAAGGGCCTGATGGGGTAGCCGGTCCGGCTTGCCGCGTCGCGACCGCAGAAAAAGCCTATCATTACGACGTACGCGACGCGAGCACCCATGGCACCATTCCAAGGCTCGCGCGCCAGTTCAGGAGACTCGAATGAAGGCCTTGGTTTGCGCGCTCTTAACCCTGATCGGCAGCATGGCGGCATTTGCCGCGGAGCCGATTTCCGCCGCAGCACCGGCTACCAACTCCGATCGGGCCGCGGCCGTCAAGGGGAACAACGCATTTGCCGTGGACCTGTACGGGCAGCTTCGCGGACAGCCCGGCAACCTGTTCTTCTCGCCGGAGAGCATCTCGACGGCCTTCGCCATGGCGTATGCCGGGGCGCACGGCCAGACGGCTGCGGGGATCGAGAAGGTGTTTCACTTCACGCTGCCGCCGGAGAAGCTGCACCCGGCCGAGGGTGCGTTGCTGGCCGGGATGAACGCGGAGCACAAGAGCTACGAGCTGCGCGTGGCCGACGCGCTGTGGGCGCAGCAGGACGCAAGCTTTCTCGCCAGCTACCTCAAGCTCACTCAGGACAACTATGCCGCCGGACTGCATCGCGTGGACTTCAAAGCCGCGCCCGATGCCTCGCGCGAGACGATCAACAAGTGGGTCGAGGATCAAACGAACAACAAGATCCAGAATCTGATGGCGCAGGGCACGGTCACTGCGGCCACGCGGCTGGTGCTGACCAACGCCATCTACTTCAAGGGCACCTGGCTCAACCCGTTCCGCGTGAGTTCCACTGAAGACGAGGAGTTTCACCTCACGGCGAAGCAGTCCATCAAGACGCCGATGATGAACCGCACCGGCGGCTATCGCTACTACGACGGCGGCTCGTTCCAGGAGCTCGAACTGCCGTACAAGGGCGAAGAGCTCGCGATGGTCGTGCTGCTGCCCAAAAAGACCGATGGCCTGGATGCGCTGGAGCGGTTGTTTACGGAGGCGAACGCAAGCACCTGGCTCAAGAAGCTCGCGCCCGTGGACACGGTGATTCTGACGTTGCCGCGCTTCAAGCTGACGCAGCAGTTCGAGTTGAGCGGCACGCTCGCAAAGATGGGGATGCCGCAGGCCTTCAGCGGCGCGGCCGACTTCTCGGGAATGACCGGCAAGCCCGACTTCGCCATCTCGGCGGCGATTCACAAGGCCTACATCGACGTGAACGAACAAGGCACCGAAGCCGCGGCGGCAACCGCGATCGGGATGGTCG
>JBEKUS010000011.1:0-62211 GCA_049514795.1 Occallatibacter sp. | reverse complement strand
GCTCTTCGGCTCCGGAATTCACCAGCGCGAGACCTTTGAGGAAGAGCACGGGAAAGACGCAGGGCATGAGGTTGAGGAGGACGCCGCCGAGGAAGGCGAGGCAGGCGATGCGAACGAGCGCTGCCAACGAGAACGCAGGCGCAGCGGGCGATGCGGCGACTGTGCCGGGCAGCGCAGCGATCTCGTAGTTCCTGCCGCCGGAGAGTTCCAGTACTCCGCGTAGTTGCTTGGGGTTGGATGTGAGGTTCGCGTCCTTCTTGAGGTCGAGGATCAGGCCGGTCGCAGTGGGCGTGACGGCTTGCGGAGCGGGATTGTCGAGGATGTTTTCGTCTTCGGGGAAGAACTCGGCCTGTGTCTCGCGCTGGCCGGTGGAGACGGCGAGCCGGAAGCCGGTAGCGGCGGGCTGGAAGAGGGCGGTGTCGGCGGAAGGGAGTGGTTTTGGAAGCTGGCTGAGAAAACGCTCAAAGAGAGGCGGCTGAATGATTCCGATATCGTAGAGACCGCGGTACACATTCCGCTGCACTTCGAGTTCCGCCTTGCCCGGAATGCACACCTCGCGGCAAACCAGCCAATCGACTTTGGCGTGCAGAACGGCAGGGCCGGCTTTGACGCTGTCCGCAACGTGAAATGTGAAGGGAAAGAGGACTTCATTTTCGTAGCCGAAGTCCATCAGTGGGCCGAGGGGAAGACGCTTCGGCGCAGGAAATTGCATAGGAGCAGCACTGATACCCTTGGGCAACGTCCATTGAATGTGCGGCGGCTCGCCGGAATCCCCGGCATTTCCCCAGTAGATGTGCCAGCCTGGTTCCAGCTTGAAATGAAGCCCGGCTTCGTTCAACTCATCGCCGCTGTAGAGACTGTCGCCAATTACGAGCAGTTCGACGCGCAGGTGGGGTGCGTCGAAGGCGGCTTTCGTGTCCCTCGGTGAACTTGCGGGCGCGGAGAGCTGCGCTCGCGACAGCAAGGCCGCGCCAAGCACAGCGCTAAGAGCGAAGATCAGCCGGAGACGATGCATAAGCGGCGGGAAAATGGACTCCCCTGATTGGACTCAGTGTACCGGACGGAGGTCGCAGAGTTTACCCCCTGGCCAAAATCAAAAGCGCGGCGAGGATAGATCACGAGTCCGCATAGCCTTGTCTTATTCCGGGCTTGACGTTGCCGGACCGGAGATGGATAAGTGGTTCCCGTCAGGGTCGTCGAAATTCGCGATCCAATGGGTTGGCGTGAGGCTTCGCGGTCCGTGAGTAAAGGTGACTCCTTTTGCTTCGAGTCCGCGATAGGCGGCGTTGACGTCTTTCACCGAGAAGCCGATCTCGCCGGAGCCGGGAATTCGCCCACGTATCTTTGCAGCCGGCTCACTGAGGCACAGAGCCACCTTCCCCCCATCCAGAAAGGCGATGCCGGGAAATTCCCGTTGCAGATTCAAACC
This sequence comes from Occallatibacter sp., assembly GCA_049514795.1. GTDB lineage: Bacteria > Acidobacteriota > Terriglobia > Terriglobales > Acidobacteriaceae > Telmatobacter. The sequence continues at coordinate 60,782 of JBEKUS010000011.1, read as the reverse complement.
CAACTTGCCGCAATAGAATCCGAGCGAACGCGACAGATCGGAAACCCCAAGCATAACAACACTCACTTCGGAGAGTTTGAATTCCGTTTGTTCCATGTTCCGCACGTCTCCTTTTCGCAGCCTCAATGACCGGTGCTCGTCTCAAGGCTGAAGACGAAAGTGATCCTGATCCCCATCGGCAGCCTCCGCGATCAATGTGCGCCGTGATCTCTCGCGTTTCAAATATCACGTTTGAGTTGATTGCACAAGTGCACACCGGCGACCATCCGGTCCCCAAGAGCGAGACAGCAAGATCTCCGTTTGCGCTAAGTCTCCAACAGGTCGTCGTCGCCGGCGGAGTCTGAGGAAGCCGTGCCGCGGCGCTTGGCGAGCAGATATCCCTTCAGGAACGGCTCGAGGTAGCCGTCGAGAACCTTGTCCACGTCGCCGACTTCGACCTTGGTGCGGTGGTCCTTGGCCATGCGATAGGGCTGCAGCACGTAGGAGCGGATCTGCGAGCCGAAGTTGATGTCGAGCTTGGAGTCCTCGAGCTTCTTGGCGTCAGCGCGCTTCTTTTCGAGCTCGAACTCGTAGAGGCGCGAGCGCATCATCTTCATGGCCTTGTCGCGGTTCTTGTGCTGCGAGCGCTCGTTCTGGCACTGGACGACGATGCCGGTGGGGATGTGTGTGATGCGCACGGCGGAGTCGGTGGTGTTGACGTGCTGGCCGCCCTTGCCGCCGGAGCGGTAGGTGTCGACGCGCAGATCCTCGGGCTTGATGTCGACATGGATGGTCTCGTCGATTTCCGGCGAGACGTAGACCGAGGCGAAGGACGTGTGGCGGCGCTTGGCGGAGTCGAACGGCGAGATTCGGACAAGGCGGTGGACGCCGCTTTCGCCGGCTAACATGCCGAACGCGTAGTCGCCGGCGATGGTGAAGGTGGCGGACTTGATGCCGGCCTCTTCGCCGTCCTGGTAGTCGTTCATTTCGGTCTTGAAGCCCTGCTGCTCGGCCCAGCGCAGGTACATGCGCAGCAGCATCTCGGCCCAGTCCTGGCTTTCGGTGCCGCCGGCGCCGGGATGCACGGTGACGATAGCGTTCAGCGGATCGGCCTCGCCCGAAAGCATGGTGCGGGCTTCGAGCTCTTCGGCGAGGGCGCCGAGCGACTTGATCTCGCGCTCCAGATCGGCGAGCACGTCCTCGCCCTCGCGGGCCAGCTCGAAGTAAGTTTCGATGTCGCCGGTGCGGCGCACGAGCTCGTCGTCGTCGCGGATGAGCGCTTCGAGGCGCTTGCGGTCGCGCATCAAGGGCTGCGACGCGGCAGGATCGGACCACAGCGCCGCATCGGCGAGCTTCTTTTCGATTTCAGCGAGTTCCCTGCGCAGTCGGGCAGGGTCAAAGATACTCCCGCAGGTCGCGCACCTGGTTGCGCACGGGAGCGTATGCGAATTCGAGATCGTTCAGCGACATTCTTTTGCCCGGATGACCTGACTTTGATTTGGACTGTGAAGCTTAGTTCTTGACTGGACTAGAATAGCACCGTGCAGATTGCGGCAACTTCGGCGGTCTCAGCCAGTATTGCACGAAGATTCACCCCTCGTTCTAGAAGCGTAACCTGAGGTGCCCAATAATGCTCCATCATTTGTAATAGCCCGGTTTCCCCAACGGATTGGCGCGCCTGCGCTGCACGGGTAACGGATGATGAAGTGTCGGAACAAATCCGGGGCCATCCGCAGCCGGGCGCGCCCCGACGTGCTCTCCGCACTCGCAGAGCAAAGTGCGCTCCAACAGTGAGAACGTGCCATCATTTTGCGCCTTCTCAGCATGCACTCGACTTTCGGATGTGAGCGACTTTGAGCAATAATCCTTCCGACCGGAGCGGGAAAAATTAGCCGTTGAACCTGAACTAACCTTGATTCTGAGTCCGCGACGTTTCGTCTTCAGTCTCTTTTCCATTAGAAGACCCCAACTTAACCAAAGATAGCTCCACCTACAGGCGAATGCAAGGCGAATATGTAAATTTGTGAGTTTTCTAAACTACGCTCGGTTCCTCAAACCCGGGTTCTCCAGGTCTGAATTTTCAGACTTGATGCACCTGCCTTTGAGCTATATTTAGCCATCCGCTGTCTGGCCTCAGAAAGGCGGCAAACATGCGTTTACTGCGTCTTGTCCCAATCCTCGGACTTTTCCTGGCCGATGCGGCTTTCGCAAAGGACAAGCAGAAAATCACCATCGAAGTTGTAAATTCGGAAACCAGCCAAAGACCGTACACTTACACAACTCCCGGCAGGAAAGGCACGTCAGAGACGAATTGCAACACGAACGGGACCACGAATGGGACTGTCGCCGATTACGGAGTCGGCCCTACGCAGATTAACGCCAACTCAAACGCAAATACCAATTGCACCACCACGACTACAGCGGCAACACCGCCGCAGACACACGTTGGATCGATCACGCAAGAGCACGTCTCCGCCATCCTGCCCGACGGCCGTCAGGTGACGCTTTGGTGTCAAGAGGGATTTCGCCACTGTGACAACCTGCTGCCCGGAAAGTACGAGGCCGAAATCGACGGCAACGCGCTCTTTGTTTTTGTTCACGACCTTTCCGGCAAAGAGCACAAGATCAAGTACAAAGCTGTCGGCGTTCAAGAGGCGAGTGCTGCGCAGCCGTCACAGCAGGTTTCAGCCCCTCCCGCGTCGCCGTCTCCGGCTCCGGCTGCGGCTACGGTGGGTGTCTCGGCCCTACCATCCCCCCAAAACATCGACAATCCCAATAAGCAAGATGCCACTGACGAAGCGGAGACACAGTTTCACCTTGGCACACTCTACGAGAGCGGCAAGGGCGTGCCGCAGGACTACACGCAGGCAATTCTCTGGTATCGAAAGGCGGCAGATCAGAACCTTGCAATAGCACAATACAGGCTTGGTGTGCTCTATGCCAACGGCGTCGGTGTTCCGCTCGATAAGGCCCAAGCAGCAGCTTGGTTTCGAAAAGCAGCAGATCAGGGGTACGTCTACGCTCAAGTAATGCTTGGCTCAGACTACCTCACTGGAGAAGGCGTACAGCGGGATTACTCGGAAGCCTACTTCTGGTTTGATGTTGCTTGTGCCAGCAAGACCCGTGAAGTTGTGGGCGGAGAGAGAGCCACAATGCGTGACACGGCAGGCGCTTACCTGTCGCCAGACGACCTTTCCCGCGTACAGGAGCGAGTACGCAAGTGGTTTGAGGATCACACCACGGGCCCGCATCGACCTTGATACCCCGCCAGCGAGCTGGGCTACCACCTTTCCCGCCGTCACGCCACCTTGATTTCATCGAGCAGATCGGGGTGACGATCCAGGACCTTGAGCAGCTTGACCAGGGCTAGAGGCGGCTTGGTCTTGCCGTTTTCGTAGTGGGAGAACGCATTTCAATTTGGTTCTCAGTTGGGCCGGATCGCGGCGTGGCCCAGTTTCTGGGCGGCATCGCATAAAGCCTGATCGAAAGTGACAAGGCGGGAGTGGGTGGCCTGTGCATAGGCCAGCAACCAGCAATCGCCGACCCACTTCGAGGCGGCTTGGGCGGCAAACGGCGCGGTGGCCGCTCGAAATCTCTCCTCCACTTGCCGCGGCTCGGGACATAACTCCACGCGCGGGTCTGCGAGCCATCGGTCATAGACGGCCCATGCCTGACGGAGTGTCTGTGTCTGGTCGCCCATGACCGCCTTGTTCGTGAGCAGGCGCAGCAGCCCAATCTGCGTGTAGCGGGAGAAGACTAGGCGATCATCGGGCGCCAGATTGTTGATCCATGCCCAAGCTGCCGCGTTATGGGAATGTCCGCCGTCCGAGAGCGCCACCCATACATTGAGATCAGGAAAATATGAGGTCATGCGGATTCTCGTCCACGGGGAAGAGAGGTCCCCGCTTGCCGGTACCGGTAATCATGGGTCCGGTCACCGGAACCCCTTTTTTCGGTTCCGCATAAGTCTGCTCGACGGCCCTCACGATAAGGGAGCGGATGGAAGCGCCGGTGCACCGGGATCGCTCTCTCAGCCGCTCGTGCAGCGATTCCGGAAGTTCGATGGTGGTTCGGGCAGGCATGAGTTGATTATGCCACAAGTAACAATGGAGAGAAGTCCCGAGACGGAGTCAATGAGGACGCTCAATCAGCCTACAGCCGTTCCTGCCGGTCATCGTCCCGCAGATTGCGGATGAATGACTCCGAATCCGCCAAGTCGCTTCGATGCTTCCAAAGTCCAACGGGATGGCGCAAAGGTCGCCCTCCAGCCCAGGCCACAATTCCCAAACTCAAGACGGCACATAGCCACGCGAAGACGTCGCCGTGGGCGGTGTAGAACGTGATGTCGCTGCGGAAGCCGTACTCGGCGGGCAGTACATCGACCTGGTGACGCGGGATCGATTGGCGCACGCGGCCGTAAGGATCGATGACCGCGGTGACGCCGTTGTTGGTGTCGCGCAGCAGCCAGCGGCGGTTTTCGATGGCGCGCATACGGGCCATGTTGAGGTGCTGCCAGGGAGCGCTGGTGTCGCCGTACCATCCGTCGTCGCTGACGTTCACCAGCACCTCGGCGCCGTTGCGCGCGAAGTGGCGCACCTCGTCGGCGAAGACAGCTTCATAGCAGATAAAAACGCCGTAGCGATGGCGGCCGTTGCTTTGCGTGTCGAGCAGGAAGGCGCTGCGGTCGGTTCCGCGCGTGAACGAAGAGACGCGGCCGGTGAGCTTGTGGGCGAAGGTGAGCAGGTTCTGGAAAGGGATGTACTCGCCGAAGGGGACGAGGTGGATTTTGTCGTAACGGCCGACGCGGCTGCCATCGGGAGCGATGACGAATGCGGAGTTGTAGTCGAGCCAGGCATTCTCCTCTTGGGAGAGTTCGACGCCGATGCCGCCCACGATCAGCGGCGCGTGCGTGGCCGCGGCGATTGCGTGCATGGCCTGCTTGAATCCGGGGTCGTTCCCAAAGAACGGCGCCGGAGACTCGGGCCAGGCGACGAGGTCGGGGTAAGTGGGGTAAGGCGGGCAGACGATCTCGGCCGTGGGCGCGCCGGTTTGCGGGATGCCGGCGATGTACGTCTTGCACTGCTCGTTGGCCAGGCGAGCGAAATCGGCGATGTGGCGATCCCAATCCGCACCACGCCAGTAGTTGGCGTCGCCCACGTCGAGATTGGGCTGGACGAGGACGGCGGTGGCGGTGGGGCTGGGTCTGGGAGACGCGACAGAGACGCCGGCGTAGCCGGAAAGCAAGAGAATAGCGCCGCAGGCGGCCCAAGCCCAGCGGCCGGCAAACCGGCTTTTCGCTTTGCCACACAGCAACAAGCCGCCGGCGAGGAGCGCATTCACGGCCACAAGCACAAACGTGATCCCGTAGACACCGGTCCACGGCGCGAGCTGATTGATGAGGGCGTTGTCGACTTGCGAGTAGCCGAGCTGGTCCCAGGGAACGCTGGTGATGCGCGCCGCGGCCAGATCGAGGCCGGTCCAGAGGAACGGCGCGAAGGCGAGGGCGATGCGCGTGGAGCCGGTCGCGCGGCGCACCAGCGCGAGACCGAGGCCGAAGAGGCCGAAGTAGGTTCCGAGCACCAAGCTGAAGCCCAGCGTGAGCAGCTCCGGCGCCAGCGGCGGCATGTCGCCGTAGTGCCGCATGGTGTCGCGAATCCAGTAGCAGTTGCCCACGTACCAGAGCACGCCCGAGAGATAGGCGATGAAGAATGCGCTACGCAGAGGATGGCGCCGGCCCGATTGCGGAATGGAGAGGACGGCCCAGAGGAGAGGGACTAGCGCGAACCAGGCGAAAACGGAGCGCCAGGGCGGCATTGGCCCGGCGAGCGGGAAGGGCAACTCGAGCAGCCCCGCGGAGAGTCCCGCAGCGGCCCACAGCTTCCAGGAGGATTGCATACTGGGGCGAGTGTAAAACATTCCGGTGAAGCCGGGGTTACCGCGCTGTCTTCTTGTCGCGCCGGCTTGACCCCTGAGGTTCCGGCGCGCCCGGATCTTGTTCTGAAGCGGGGTTGGGCTAAAATCGAGGCATGGGCTTTTCCGTATTTGTAATGCGGCTGGTGGAGGTTGTGTTCTTCCTCGGCCTGGTCGGATCAGCGATTGTGGTCGTCATCAGCTTTGTCGAGGACGGCAAAGAGTTGTTTGGCAAGGACTGATCGACCGCTCCCCGTGTCAGGCTTTACGAGCGCCTGATCCCCGATCGTACCCGGCTCGTACCACGTCGAGGCTCTCTCGTGAGACAGGAACCCCAGATCGAGCGAGAGGTGAATCGCGGGAATCGCACCTTTCAGCCGGCATTCCCGTGCGGCATCGATGCCGGACCGGCAGACGCGCATCCCAAATTTGAGACCTCCTTGGGGCGCAGAGTGCGATTCGTACGGGCGGAGTGTTTTTCCGGGCCGTGGAATTCAGAGAATGTGTTGAAAAACAGGCGGCTTGCGGGCCGTGTTTATTTCTCATTGACACTGATTTCATTTGGAAATTAAACTGAACGCGGAGCGGTGGTTTCGCTTTTCAGTTTTCTGCAATACCGGCAGCCTCGCCGGCACTTTTGCAATGGCCTCTACCCGAACGATCGTCCCTCCTCCAAGCGACCGCGTGCGGCTGATCGTCGCGTCCTCGGTGATGCTGACGTTCATCTCGTTCTGGCGTGCGGCGGCTATCGTTCTCAATGACCTGGGTTCTTCGGCTTTTTATGCCGGCGGCATCGCCGAGCAGGCGGTGGGAGCGGCCGCGCCGTGGTTCATCCTCGGCATCATGCTGTTCAGCTTCGCGGTGCGCGCGGTGTACGTCGAAAGCTGCTCGATGTTCACCCGCGGTGGCGTATACCGCGTGGTCAAGGAGGCCCTCGGCGGCGGGTTCGCCAAGCTCAGCGTCTCGGCGCTGATGTTCGACTACATCCTGACGGGTCCGATCTCGGGCGTGTCGGCCGGGCAATACATCACTGGACTTTTTAACGAGCTTCTTGTGGTGGCGAACCAGAGCCACTGGCTGCCGCCGGCCCTGATGAACGCGCACGGCCAGCCCATCCAGTTCGACATGAATTACACCTCGGCGTTCTTCGCCGCGCTGGTCACGATCTATTACTGGTGGCAGAACATCAAGGGGATCGAGGAGTCGAGCGAAAAGGCGCTGCGGGTCATGCAGATCACCACGGTCATGGTGATCATCCTGATCCTCTGGGGAACGTATTCGGTGTACGTCCGGGGAATTCACCTGCCTCCCGCGCCCATCCCCGCGAATCTGAAGTTCTCCAGCGATGCCCTTGGGTTCCTGAAGGGCACGCCGCTTGTTCCCGTGCTGGGGCTGTTTGGAGTTCTGATGGCATTCGGCCATTCGATCCTGGCCATGAGCGGCGAGGAGACACTGGCTCAGGTCAACCGCGAAATCCAGCACCCCAAGCTGAAGAACCTGAAGCGAGCGGCGATCATCATCGCCATTTACAGCCTAATCTTCACGGGCGGGGCCACGCTGCTGGCCTCGATGCTGATCCCCGCATGGCAGCGAACCCACATCTACCAGGACAACCTGATCGCCGGTCTGGCGATGTTCGTGGTCGGGCCACTGTGGGCGCGTATCGCCTTCCGCATGTTCGTCGTGGTGGTCGGCTTTCTCATTCTGTCCGGCGCCATCAACACCTCGATCATCGGCTCGACGGGCGTGCTGATGCGCGTGGCCGAAGATGGCGTGCTGACAGATTGGTTCCGCAAGCCACACGTCAAACACGGCACCAGCTACCGCATCGTCAACCTGATCTTCATCCTGCAAATGGTCACCATCATTGCCAGCCGCGGCAATGTCATCATGCTCGGTGAAGCCTACGCCTTCGGCGTCATCTGGTCGTTCACCTTCAACAGCCTGTCGATCCTGGTGCTGCGCTGGAAGTACAAGGGCGAGCGCGGCTGGAAGGTTCCACCCAATATCCACATCGGAAAGATCGAGATTCCCGTCGGCCTGCTCTCGGTGTTCGCCGTGCTGGTAACGACGGCGATGGTGAATCTGTTCACCAAGTCGGTGGCCACGGTAAGCGGCATCCTATTTGCCGCCGCCTTCTTCATCATCTTCACGGCCTCGGAGCGCGTGAATCTGCGAAGGCACGCAAAGACCGCCAAGGAGATGAAGGACCACTTCCAGCTCGAGCACCAGGACACGGTGAGCCGCGAGTCGGTGGCCATCCGTCCCGGCGGCGTAATGGTAACCATGCGCGATGCCGCGAATCCGCTGGCCTTGAAGTGGACCCTGGCGCGCACCAGTACGGTGGAGCGCGACGTGGTGGTGATCAGCGTGCGCATGATGGGCGCGGGCGGCCCGGAGTACCTGAGCGCCGAGCAGCAGAGCTTCAGCGAGCACGAGCAGATGGTCTTCACCAAAGCGGTCGCGGTGGCGGAGAGCTTTGGGAAGAGGGTGTCGCTGCTGGTGGTTCCGGCCGGCGATGTTTCTGCCGCGCTGGCGCAGACGGCAAACTCGCTCGAGGTCGAATCGGTGGTTTCAGGGCAGTCGAGTTCGATGACTGCGGAGGATCAGGCGTTCCACATGGGGCAAGCCTGGGAAGCGCTGCCCGAACCCAAGCGGCAATTCAACTTCTACGTGATTTCACACACCGGCGACACGAAAGTGTTCTACATCGGTCCGCACGCGCCCGCGCTGGGGCCCGAGGACGTGGAATTGGTTCACCGGCTGTGGCTGAACATGCGGCGCGACCCGGCGGCCGGGGACCTGCATCACAGCGACATCATCACCTTTGCCCTGACGCGTCTGGCCGGCCAGTACGCCCGCGACAAGCAGGAGATCCTGCGCGAGCTGCGCAACAGTTGTGGGGCGAAGTCACCCACCATGCGGCTGGGCATGCCGGACACTCACGACGGAATCGCTCAATCGCCGCGAGCGATCAGGCAGACGCGCGATCAATGAGCAGGACAGTCGCCGGTTGCCGGTGATCGGTGGTCGGTTTACGCTCGCATGGCATTTTCGCCGCAACCGATCGCACACCCGACTAGGCTGCATCTCTCACCATCGCCTCGGAGCGTCAATCGTCGGCTGCCGCCGCGGAAGCTCATCATCGCGTGCTCGGCGCGCCGAACTCGCTGATTTCTCTGCCACATAGCCTCGCCTTGCCTCCCGCAAGATTTTCTATGCCCGCGTTGCAGAGTATTTCTGTCTGCCGGCGCACAATGGACCCAGCAATGGAACAAGCAGGTCTCCGGTCCCTTACCACCGGCCACGGAAATCTGATTTTGGCTTCTAACTCCTTTGCTGAGACGAATCTGCGGATAAGTCATTAGGAATCAGCCACTTGGCGCGCCATTCGTGTGCCAACCGCCTGAAACCAAAGCAGTTCCGTACAAAAGAGGAGGCCCCCCTGACTGAGTAGTAAACATCGGAGCCCTCCCCGCGAGCCCCGGACCGCCGCTCAAGGCCGTTTTGTCCGAATCGTCGCCGGAGTCAACTTCAAGACTCCCGGCCTTGGTTCCATCGGAGGCACGTGAGCAATGCGGGCTACGCTGAGAATTCTTCCCCCGGCTTCCAGTGAACGACCTTGACTTGGGGCTCGACGAGCGCGGACAGCTCTTCCGGCGTGCCTTTGAGCGGCGGAAATGTGCCGAAGTGGATGGGAAGGACGACTTCCGGAGTCAGAAGGCGGCAAGCCATCGCGGCTTCCTGCGGCCCCATGGTGTAAAAGCCGCCGATGGGCAGCATGACGACGCGGGGCCGGTAGAGTTCGCGGATCAGCTGCATATCGCCAAAGACACCGGTGTCCCCCGCGTGGTACAGGACGGGACCGCCGGGAATGGTCAGCACGAATCCGGCGGCCACGCCCACGTAGTGCGTGCCGTGTTCGTCGGACGCAGCCGCGGAGTGCGTGGCTTCAACCATGGTGGCGGTCACGCTGCCCAGGGTGACCGCACCGCCCAGATTCATGCCGATGGTTTCCCGCGCGCCCCTGGATTTCATGTAGTCCGCCAACTCGTAGATCGCGACCACGGTAGAGCGGTGTTTCTCGGCGACCGGCACCGCGTCCGAGATGTGGTCGCCGTGGCCGTGGGTCAGCAGGATGTAGTCGAGTTTCGATGGCAGAACAAAATTCTGGGGAAACTTGGGGTTGTGCGAGATGAAGGGATCGATCAGAAGGTTCGTTCCCTGGGCGGTCTCAATCAGCACAGTGGCGTGGCCCAGCCAGGTGATGCGCGTTGCCGGTGTCTTCGTCATAGTCCCTCCTCGGCGTTCAGCTCCCAACTCTCTGCCATAGGTTATCGGCTTATTGCTCTTTGCTGTCAGCATCAACTTTCCGCGCTCTGAACACAAGCAAAAAGCGCGCGGAAAGAAATCCAGGCGCGATCTCCAGTGCTGATCCTGCGGTTACCCAAGGGCCCTAGCGCGTAATGATGACCTCGGAAACGCTGTCCTTGGCCAGGAATTGGCGATGCCCCGCCCAGCCGTCAAAGAGCCGCTCGATGCTGCGATTGGTGAATGCGCGCTGAATGGGAAACTGCTGGGTCAACTGCATCTCCACGTCGTCGCCGGGCGTCACATGGAAGCGATAGTGCCCCCCCTCCTCACCCTGCATCCGGGTATGGAAGAAAGCCAGCACCTGCCCGCCCGGAATGATCGATTTGTAGAGCCGCGCGACAACCGGGGAGACCAGCGGCTCGGGAAGATAGTCGAGCACAGTCCACAACAGCACCACGTCGAAGACCCGTTCGGCAAAGTTGAGAGAGTCGTTGAGAAAGCCCTCAACGTCCCAGACGGGGCAGCCGTCCGCGTCGACGCCCGTCTGCCAGCTCCCTGTCCAAGCGTCGTGGACCAGGTCGGCGAGAAAGACGCTGTGGCCCAGGCTGGTGAGGTAGTTGATGTTCGCGGGAGAGGTGTAGCCGACGTCGATGATTCGCAGGCCCGTCTCGGCCTGAAGGCGTTTCCGCAGGAGAGCCCAGGCCCCCGAATGACGCGGCACGCGACGGCCCGTTAGACCCGGCGTCGAAAGCGTCGCGATCTCCGGTTTCTTGTCAAACCAATTGCGCAGCACCCTGGATCCCTCTCGAAACCAGGCGGATGCCATCGCGCCGCCCGGCAATGGTTGCTCCGATCCGACTGCCTCAGATCAGTTGCCGGATTGCGGGGCGGTGGCTTCAGGGGCCTTCGGAACCGCCTGCGTCAGATCGACCTTGCCGCGGAAAACGGCGTTGTCTTCGACCGCCAGGCGCAGGGCGCGAATGTCGCCCTCAAGATTGCATCCCGCACGCAGTTCCACGCGGCCGTTAGCCGGTTCTCAGCCAGGTTCACGGTGCCCTCGACCCGCCCGTCTAAGATCAGGTCCTCGCTGCCCTTTACTTCACCGCAGATCACGATCGACTTGCCGATTCGTGCGGGAGAATTTTCAACTGCCATGATTTCATTCCTTCTGGGTTTGTCGTGTAGTCCCTCCCGCACTATATCAACCCGGCCATCCGGCATCAATTCGCCCGCGTGAATGGGCCGGGAAATTTGGTAACCGCGAGCCGGTCTTTTGTAACCATGGCGTCGCTGATCGCAGACGGCCCGGCGGTTCCGCTGGAAGCTGGCGGGGCTGAGGTCCGGGGGCGGTTCCGGCTAAACTAGATTCGTGCATCGGCTCTTTCCCCTCTTCCTGCTTGCTTGTGCGGCTCCCCTCGGCGGGCAGCCCGTCTCGGGTCCCGGAGAGGCACTGACGCCCGCGCAGGCTGAGGCGCTGGTGAATGAGGCGCTGGCCAACGAGTACCGCGCGGCTCAGGATGCAGCCCAGCCCATGCGCTACCAACTGCGCAAGACCAGCCCGCGGCTGACCACGACCAAGGACATCGCGGAAACCAGGGACGGCGACGTCGCGCGCCTGGTCGCGATCAACGACAAGCCGCTGGGCCCTGCCGACGAGCAAAAGGAAGAGGCTCGGCTGAATGCGCTGCTGGCCGATGCCGGCAAACAGCGGCGGCGCAAACAATCTGAGAACGAGGATACCGGGCGGGTCCTGACGGTGCTGCGCGCGCTGCCCGCCGCATTCGTGTACCAATATGCCGGGCCCGTCGAAGGTCCGAGAGGCAAGGTGGAGAAGTTCATCTTCAAACCGAATCCGCGCTTTTCCCCGGTGGATTTTGAGACGGAGGCCCTGCCTGCAATGACAGGCGAGATCTGGGTCGACGCCACCCGCGAGCGCGTCGCCCGGCTGGAGGGCCACGTACAGCGCGACGTGGACTTCGGCTGGGGAGTCCTGGGACGGCTGAACAAAGGCGGCTGGATCGTGATCGAGCAGGCCGACGTGGGCGGAGGCCAGTGGAGAACGGTCCACTTCCAGATGCAGATGAGCGGCCGCGTGCTGTTCAAGACACGGGTCTTCGACACCACGGAGGACCAGACGAAGTGGGAGCCGCTGCCGGCGGGGATGGACTACAGGAAGGCGATCGCGATGCTGCGCGGCGAACAGTGAAACGCAGAGAATAGCGAGTAGAGTGCCGCGCCGGCGCTTGCAGACGGAAAAGCGGCCCCGGGCTTTCGCCCAAGACCGCCAATCTGAGTCTTTCCGCCAGTTACATCTTGGCGAAGACGATAACCATGGTGAAGAGGGTGAGGGACTCGATGAACGCCAGGCCGAGGACCAGGAACAGCATGATTCCAGCGCGGGTCCCTGGGTTGCGGGCCAGCGCCTCGACCGCCGAAGCGACAGCCTTGCCCTGAGCCAAGCCGCACAGACCGGCGGCAAGACCCATGGCGATACCGGCGCCGATCGGAATCAGGTTGACAGCAGTCGTGCCGCCATCCGCAAAGACCGGGACGGCAAAGCACAGAACCGCCAGGGCCATGAATACGAATTGAAGTTTCCGCATAGTTCTCCTGCTTCCCTATGAATTGGCTGCCAGTGGGTGGTTGAGGCTCACCGTGCCGGAACCACGGGCGGTCGCCCGTCCGATGATCCCTTTGGCCCCCTCACGCTTGCGGCCGTCCGTTTGCCCGGAGCGGAAGCTGTCTCCGGCGGAAACTTGTTTGAGCTCTTAGCCATCGGCTCTTAGCTCTGTTGCTGCGACATTGACTTGAGTCGCACGCAAGTCATCTTGCCGTTTGAATCCGATCCCAAAAAGCTAATAGCTAACGGCTGAGAGCTAATAGCTGCTTCTAGTGCTCGTGCGACACCGCCATCGAAAGATAGATCATCGACAGCAGCATGAAAACGAATGCCTGAATGACCGAAACCGCGGCGTGCAGGCCGAGAAAGACCGACGGCACCGCGAGAGGGATCAGCGAAAACCAGACCAGGGTGAGCATGTCGCTGGCAAACATGTTGGCGTAGAGTCGGATGGTGAGTGACATGACGCGCGCGAGATGCGAGACGATCTCGATCGGGAACATGAGAATGGCGATCGCCGGCAGAGGTCCCAGGAACTGCTTGACGTACTTGTGCCCATGAACGCGTACGCCGTGGAAGTTGTAGTAGAGGAACGTGAGCACGGCGATGGCCAGCGGCACGTACGGCTGCGCGGTGGGAGTGGCGATGCCCGGAACCAGGCCCAACAGATTGTTCAAAAGAACAAAAAGGAAGATGCAGGTGACGAAGGCCTGGAAGCGCTCGTAGCCGGGTCCGATGATCTGGTCGCCCAGCCCGCCGATGCCCTCATGGATCATCTCGGCGACCTGCTGCGCGGGATTGGGGCTCTGGACCGAAAGGGTGAGACGCACGATCAGGAAGAACGCGATGAGGATGCCGGCGACGAGCAGCTCCCACGCCAGGGTGCTGTTCACCGCGGCCGCCTTTTGGGTCGCTTCCGCTGAGCCGACGCCGATCGCCTCGTAGAGCTTGATCAGCATTCCGCCCAGGACGAGGTTCAAGAAATGAGCCAACTTGCAGAGCCTCCACCGCGAGAACTAGGGTCCTCATGAGTTCGGCGAGCGACGGGCGCGGCGGAATGGCCCGCCTCTCAGTCGCGAAGCAACCGGACCGCCTCCCAGATCATGGCCAGAACTGCCAAGCCAAGGCCGCAGAAAAGCGCCACGAGAGAACCCCGGAAACATTTCAGGCTACCATAGATGGCCCCGCCGAAGATGCCCAGACGCAGCACAAGCAGCACGGCCGAAACTGCCGCGCCACGGGGTGCCTGCTGGCGGTCCAATTTGGCATTGAGGAAGCGGATCAGGCGCCGCCACTCGAGAATGCTGGCGGCGGAGATGGCGGCGCCGGTGGCCAGCATGGCGGCGTCGCGCCAGCCCGAGGCCTTCCAGACCACGAGCGAAGCCAGCGCCCCCACGATGACCGTGATGCGGATGGCGCGCTTGAGCAGGGCCTGAAGCCCGGCATCGGTCAGAGTAGCCAGGGTAGAGGTCTCTTCGGTCATCGTTCCTCGCCCCCAGTTCCCTTTCCGGTTCCCTTCGTCTCCTCGTCCTGCATGGCGGGATTCTTCTCCTCTTCAAGCGCCAGACGGATCACGTAGACCAAGCCGGAGGCCCCGCCAAAGACGATGCCTACGAGTGCGATCCACGACTGGTGCAGATGGCGGTCGAGCCAGGCGCCGATCAACCAGCCGATGAAGGCCGCGCAGGGCAGGATGAGCGCGATCTGCATCAGCTTTTCGGCTTGAATCCAGGCGCCCATGAGGCCCTTGCCGCTGGCGAACCCGCTCTCGGCCTCGCCGGCCGGCAGGCTGCCGCCCTTGCGCCGCTGCTTCGATTCCGGAATGGGGGGATTGTAGGGCAATTGAGGCTCCAGTCAAAGAATACAGCGCCCGATCAGCCGGGCAACCGGCGCCAACTCAAGACCGCGTATACTTCCCTTTTGGGTGTCCCTTCTTGGGGATGGAAGGAAAAGATTGTGTTCGAGTCGGAGTTTGAACAGAATCTCTTCGAGCTGCGCAAGGAAAAGCTCCGGGAGATCGAGAAACTGAGGCAGGCGGCGTACCCGAACCGGTTCCCCCCGGAGCAAGGTCAGGAAGCAACGGCGCTGCCGGAGGTGCGCGCCCGCTGGGACAAGGCGGCGGGCGAGGAGCTAGAGGCGAACCGCGTGACCCTTGCAGTCGCCGGGCGCATCATGGCCATCCGCGCGCAGGGCAAGGCCGGCTTCGCCACCCTGCAGCAGCAGGGAGCGCGGCTGCAGATCTACGTGCGCCTCGACGCCGTGGGCGACCGAGGGTTCGCGCTCTACAAGCTGCTCGACCTGGGCGACCACATCGGCGTCACCGGCTACCTGTTCCGCACGCGGACCGGCGAGCTGACGGTGCACGTCGAGACGCTGACCTTCCTCTCCAAGGCCATGCTCTCGCTGCCCGAGAAGTTTCACGGCCTCTCCGACGTGGAGCTGCGCTACCGCCAGCGTTACGTGGACCTCTTCACCAACCTCGATAGCCGCGAAGTCTTCGTCAAGCGCGCGAAAGTGCTGCGCGCACTGCGAACGTTCTTTGACAGCCGCGGCTATCTTGAAGTGGAAACGCCGATGATGCAGCCGATCGCTGGCGGTGCGGCGGCCAAGCCCTTCAAGACGCACCACAACGCGCTCGACATGGATCTCTTCCTGCGCATCGCGCCGGAACTCTATTTGAAGCGGCTGGTGGTGGGCGGGATCGACCGCGTCTACGAGATCAACCGCAACTTCCGCAACGAGGGCGTCAGCACGCAGCACAATCCCGAGTTCACGATGCTGGAGTTCTACCAGGCGTACGCGAACTACCACGACCTGATGGATTTGACAGAGGATCTGGTCAAGTTCGTCGCCCTCGAAGTGAACGGGACGACGGTGACGGAGTTCAACGGGAATGCGATCGATCTGGGGAAGTGGGAACGGCTGACGATGCGGGAGGCGATTGTTAAGTGGTGGCCGGAAGAAGCGGGACCAAGGCCAGCCAACGAAATATTCTCAAACGCTAGTTCAACTCTCTCGTGGATCGAGCAAATCTTACCGAGCCAGCTGTTTTCGCAAGATCATGTGGTTGGGAAAGACCCTCGCCCGGGATTTATTCGGACACTTACGGGAGACTCGGTTGAGGTTCAACCGCATTCGCATCTGCTAGCGACGCTCCACCTTGTCCATATCGGAGTCAAATCAGGCGAGATGGCGCTCGGCCGAGCTGTCGCCGATATTTTTGAGGTTGTCGCCGAGCCTCACCTCATCCAGCCGACCATCATCTACGAATTCCCGACCGCCGTTTCGCCGCTTTCGAAGCAAAAGCCGGACGACCCGGACTGGGTGGAGCGCTTTGAGGTCTACATCGGCGGCTTCGAGATCGGCAACGCCTTCAGCGAGCTGAACGATCCGGTGGAGCAGCACAAGCGCTTCGAGCAGCAGATCGCCGAGCGCGCCCGCGGCGACGAGGAAGCGCACCAGATGGACGAGGACTACGTGCGCGCGCTGGCCTACGGCCTGCCGCCCACCGGCGGCGAGGGCATCGGCATCGACCGGCTGGTGATGCTGCTGACGGGGTCGAAGTCGATACGGGATGTGATCCTCTTTCCGCTGATGAGAAACGCAGGGAACGGGGGAACAAGGGAACAAGGGAACGAGAAAACAGAAGCTTCGAGCTAGGCTTACTAACTCCGCTAGCTCCGCTAACACCGCTAACTCCGCTTCACACAGGAGCATCGATCAACTTGAAGCTATTGTTCGTCGGTGACATCTTCGGCAGCGCGGGGCGCAGGATCGTACGCGAGCACATCGGCCACGTGCGCGAAGCGCACCAGGTCGATCTGACCGTGATCAACGCGGAGAACGCGGCCGGCGGCTTCGGCATCACACCGGGGCTGGCCGAGGAGATCTTCGAACTGGGCGCGGACGTACTGACCACCGGCAACCACGTGTGGGACAAGAAAGAGCTGCTTGAATACCTGAATTCGGCTGCGCCGTACGGCCATGAGCGGGCGCGACGAGTCCTTCGTCCGGCAAATTTTCCGCCCGGATCGCCGGGCTACGGTTTCTATGAAGGCAAGACCGCCCGAGGCGTGGACTACGCGGTGCTTCAACTCCAGGGGCGCACATTCATGACTCCGATCGACGACCCCTTCCGCACCGCGGATTCTCTCCTGGCCGCATTTCGCGCCAAGGTGATCGTTGTGGACTTCCACGCCGAGGCCACCAGCGAGAAGGTGGCCATGGGATGGCACCTGGACGGGCGCGTGACGGCAGTCCTGGGCACGCATACGCACATTCCGACCGCTGATGAGCGGCTGCTGCACAACGGAACGGCCTACCAGACCGACGTGGGTATGAGCGGACCGTACGACAGCATCATCGGAGTGGAAACAGGGCTGGTGCTGCATCGCTTCCTGACCGGGATGCCGGGCAAGTTCGAGGCAGCCAAAGGGAATCCCAAGATGTGCGCCACGCTGGTCGAGTGCGATCCCGCGACGGGGCGCGCCTCGGCGATTCAGCGGATCATGCTGGGCGAGTGAGCTCCGACCGCAATTCCGTCCGCGATTCCGACCCAATCCGAGCCGCGAAAAACGTGGGCAGCCGGCAATTTTCACGCGTCTCAAGTGGGGCCAACTCTGCGATTCCTGGGTTTGAGCGGCTGCGATTCGAGTGGAGCAGTTCTTTGGCCCGGTTTTGGTCCCTCGAGAGGGATCCTTGTTTACTACTTAGTCAGGGGGGCCTCCTCTTTTGTAGAGAACTGCTTTGGTTTCAGGCGGTTGGCACACGAATGGCGCGGCATCCGTATGATTCCAAATGACTTATTTGCAGATTCGTCTGAGCAAAGGAGTTAGCGAACAGTTCACAGTTCGCAGTTCACAGTGCGGTCGGCGGTTCTTCGCGGCTGACAGATTCATTGTGCGCCGGGAGACGGAAATTATAAGCAAAGTGGGCAAGGAAAATTTCGCAGGGGGGCGCGGTGAAGCTATGTGGCAGGGAAATCAGCGAGTTCGGCGCGCGCCGGGCGGGCGGAGGGCGGCTACTCGGGTGGTGGGCGCCGCTTGACGCGCCGGCCCGATGACGAGGAATGCAGGCTGAAATGGCGCTCCGGCGACGCGAGTCTTGGCGCCGGCGGACTGGCGTCCGGCACGACGGAGCTCGAACACGAGCACAAAGAACAAGGGCAACCCGCCGAAGCGGGTTGCCCTTCTTGAACCCGGAGACACTGCTTTCTTGAGCCGCGCCCGCCGGCAAAACGCCCGGCGAACGCAGTTGCAAGGTTAGTGCGCGTGGTGCGCGGGCGAAGGCTTAGCCGCCGGATGACGCGCCGGGGCGGCCTTCGCGGGCTGCAGTTGGCCCTGGCTCAGTACGATCTGGGCCGACGCTTCGGCGGAGCCTTCGGCCGCGATCTTGGTGTAGGTGTCGTAGGTGCCGTCCAACTCCGTAGCGCCGGTAGACTGCAGTCCGAGCGCGGAACCGGCTGCCGGCGCCTCCTTGCAGGCGAGCGGTTCCTTCATGTTCACCACGAAGTCCGCCTTGTGGTTGCTCTTGGCGTCCTCCGTGACGGCCACGTCGATGACCGGGACGGCGGGGTCGATGGCGATCTTCTTGAACTTGGCGGGAGCCGCGGTCAGCACATCGGCCAGGGCATCGGTATCGGCCTTGACGCCATTGGCAAGGATGTAGGCCTGCGCGTCCTTGATCTTGAGCTCGGCGGGTGGCGGGGGAACCGCGCCGCAAGCCACCGGATTGGCGAGCTTGACCAAGTACTCCTTGGGCTTCGGCGAGGCTGCGGTGACCACGCTGATCTTCAGGACCGACGCGGGAGCAGCGATGACGACACCGGGAACGGGAGTGGGCTGGCCTTTCCGCTGCGCCCAGAGACCGTTGGCGTCCTCGGGTGAACCGTTGACCAGGATGTACTCGATGTCTTCGAGGTTCAACTGGTTCGCGGGGGTGGTGGTATAGGCGTGGTGAGCCAGTTCCTGCGGGGTCGGGGCCGGGGCGACGGTGTAGTCGGCCGGCGGGAAGAGCGTGGACTGGGCCTTCGCCTTGATCCCTTCGAGCTGCTGCTTGATGGCGGCTTCGCCGTCCAGCGTGCCGTGATACCGCTTGTACCAGTACTCAAGCTGGGGCGCGATCTGGGCCTTGAAATTTATCGGCGCGAAGTCCCAGGCGCGGGCGTAGAACCAGATGGCCTTGACTTCGTCCCTGGCGTCGCCCGGCTTGGAGTAGGCTTGGGCAAGCTGGAGGGTATCGGCAAGGCAGGGGCCCGGCTTGGTGCAGGTATCGGGTGGATAGAGCATCAGCTCGGCGGTGTATTCCTTGATGGCGCCGGCGAAGTCCTTCTTCGAGACGGCGTCGTCAAAGGCGACGGCCGAATGGAAGGCCGGGTATGCCGCCGAAGTCAGGTTCTTCCAGTCAGCGTCCGAGGTGCCCGCCGGTTTGGGAGCAACCAGGCCCCTCTGGGCCAGCGCGCCGGCATCGTCGCAGGTCTGCGGATCGGTGGTCGCTCCCGAGGCGTCGAGGCTCTGGCTGCAACGTTGCTTTTTCAAGTAGACGGAGACGAAGAGCGCCTTCAGGTTGTTGGGATCTACCTGCAAAAGGCGGCCGGCCGCATCCTCAACCTTGGCCGGCTGGTTCGTCTGCTGATAGGCGTCGATCAGCATGTCGAGAACGGCCTTCTTGACGACGCTTTGCGGATAGGTGGTGAGAAAGCTCTCCAGCGCCGAGGCCTTCTGCGCCGGGTCGCCCTGTGTGCTGGCGTTTTGGAAAGCGTTAAACTCGGCGGGATCCTGGATGGTGATCTGGCCCGAGTCCTGAGCTCTAAGTGCTGGCGTCGAAACAAGGCTCATGCTTGCCAATGCCATCGCAGATGCAAAGACTAGCTTCTTCATGCAATGCTCCTGGGAAATGCCGAAATGGAGATCAAGGTTCACTCATTCGCCAGCGATAGGGGCAACCAGCCTAAAAGGCGGTTGAGCGCCGGGATATCGGATATTACGATACCACGGCATCCTGTGCTGCGTAGGAGGATTATAGAGAGCGCACGGCCCTCTGACAAGCGAGATGACCTAGGGAATTCGTGCCGTTTCGCAACCGGCCAAGGCCGACCCGCCCGGCGCCCCGCAATTCAGGCCCGCCCGGGGGCCTTTTCCAGCGCCGAACACGCCTACTACAACAGCCGGACAAGTTCCGCCTGCTCGGCCAGAAAGGCATCGTGGCCGTGGTCGCTGATCATCTCGCGGTAGTCGGCCTGGGCGCCGGCCTGGCGGATGGTCTCGGCGAAGCGGCGCACGTCTTCGGCTGGGAAAAGCCAGTCGGTGCTGATGCCGATGAAGCTGAGGCGGGCCTTGATCCGGCCGTAGGCCTCCTGCGCCGAGGCGTAGCCCCGCATCGGGTCCCAGGTATCCATGGCGCGCAGGATGGCCAGGTAGGAGTTGGCCTCGAAGCGCTCAACGAAACGCTCGCCCTGGTAATCGAGGTAGCCGGCAATGTCGAAGCGTCCGCCTTCTACCCCGCCGCATGGACCGTCCCCGGCCCAGGGATCCTCGCCCGTGCGGTTGGGGTTGCGGCCAAAGCGCTCGTCGAAGAGCGGGGCGGACTTGTAGCTGATCATGGCGATCTGCCGGGCGAGCGCCAGTCCGTTTCTCGGCGGGCGTTGCGGCAGGTAGCGGCCGCCGGCCCACTCCGGGTCGTGCTGGATGGCCTGGCGCTGCAGGTGATTGAGCGCCAACCCCATGGCCCCAAGCGGCGAAACGCCGATGGCCAGGGCCCGCTCGACGCGATTGGGATGGAGGATGGTCCAGTCCAACGCCTGCATGCCGCCGATCGATCCGCCGAGCACCAGCCGCAGCTTCCGGATGCCGAGCGAGTCGAGCAGCCGGGCCTGCGCTCGGACGTTGTCGCGGATGCCGACCAGCGGAAAGTCCGGCCCGTAGAGTTCGCCGGTCTCGGGATTGACGGAGCCGGGCCCCGTGGAGCCGTAGCAGGAGCCCAGCATGTTGATGCAGATGACAAAGTCGCGCTCCAGCGAGAGAACCGCGCCGGGAGCGAAGATCTCGGGCCACCAGGAGCCCACCAGAGCGGAGCCCGAGAGTGCGTGGCAAACCAGTACGGCATTGTCCCGCGCCGCATTCAGCCGGCCGTAGACGGCGTAATGCAGCGTGGGACAGATCAGTTCCCGGCCGCACTCCAGCGGCAGAGAGCCGTCCATCACGAAGTCGCCTTCGTAGGTTGGCTCCACCGTCTTCGACTTCGGCGGCGAAGCGCCGCTGCGATTGAAACTGTCGGTCATCAGAGTCTATTTTGCCTTATCGAGCCGGCTGGGCCTTTGCCGAACCCGAGAACTTGTGCCCGTTCGCGGCCTCGATCGCCTGGTCGAGATCGGCCAGAATGTCGCGAATGTCTTCGATGCCCACTGAGAGCCGCACCTGCTCGGGCGTGACCCCCGTGGACGCCTGCTCCTCGACGGAAAGCTGCTGGTGCGTGGTCGACGCCGGATGAATCACCAGCGACTTGGCGTCGCCGATATTGGCCAGCAGCGAGAACAGCTCCAGCTTGTCGATGAACTTCTTTCCCGCTTCGTAGCCGCCCTTGATCCCGAAGGTGACCAGCGCGCCTGCGCCGTTGGGCAGATACTTCTTCGCCCGCGCGGCATAGGGGCTGGACTCGAGGCCGGGATAGTTGACCCAATCGACGCCGGGATGCTTCTCCAGGTGCCTGGCCACGGCCAGCGCGTTCTGCGAATGGCGCTCCAGGCGCAGATGCAGCGTCTCGATCCCCTGCAGGATCAAGAAGGCGTTGAAGGGCGAGAGCGCCGCGCCGGTGTCGCGCAGCCCCTGCACGCGCGCCTTGAGAATGAAGGCCAGCGGGCCGAACGCCTCGCTGAAGCGAAGGCCGTGATACGACGGATCGGGCTCGGTGAAGGTCTTGAAGCGGCCCGAGGCAACCCAGTCGAACTTGCCCGCGTCCACAATCACGCCGCCGATTGACGTTCCGTGGCCGCCGAGGAATTTCGTAGCGGAGTTGACCACGATGTCCGCCCCCCACTCGATAGGCCGCACGATCGCCGGCGAGGCCGACGTGTTGTCGATCACCAGCGGCAGCTTGTGCTCGTGGGCAATCTTGGCCAGAGTCTCGATGTCGGCCACGTCGAGCTTGGGGTTGCCCAGCGTCTCGGTGTAGATGGCGCGGGTCTTCGAGTTGATGAGAGCGCGCAGGCCGTTGAAGTCGTCGGCGTCGACGAACTTCACGTGGATGCCCAGCCGGGGCAGCGTGTAGTGGAAGAGGTTGTAGGTGCCGCCGTAGAGCGAAGTTGTGGAGATGACCTCCTCGCCGGCCGCAGCCAGCGTAGTGATCGTCAGCGTCTCGGCCGCCTGCCCCGAAGCCACGGCCAAGGCTGCCGCGCCGCCTTCGAGCGCCGCCACGCGCTTCTCCAGGACGTCGGTCGTGGGATTCATGATGCGCGTGTAGATGTTGCCGAACTCCTGCAGCCCAAACAGCCGGCCGGCGTGGTCCGCGTCGTGAAAGACGTAGGAGGTGGTTTGATAGATGGGCACGGCGCGTGCGCCGGTTGTGGGATCGGCCACCTGACCGGCGTGGACGGCGTTGGTGGCAAGCTGGTACTGCTTCGGTTCCGGCATGATGATCTCCTTCAGGTTCGTGGGTTCATTGTTTCAGGGAATGGCGGGGATCGGTGCGGATCGGGCTTCCCGGGGTCCTCAACGACCGATTTTTGGTCGTTGGGGTGGGGGTCGCAACAAAAACGGCCCGAGTCCGTTCTCAGGACCCGGGCCGCTTGACTTCAGGATCGGTTGCGTCTAACGCATTCGCCGTTCAAGAGCCGCGCGGACGGGTCCGCTGACCATACACATACACATGGCCATGACCGCGCTTCCGCTCTGCTTTGAGTTCGGCATGAAGGCAGTATCAAGGGGCGAGGGCGCGACTGTCAATGGCCCATTTGGGGCCTATTCAGGCGTAGCTGCCGGGTTGGCGTCACGCTGGCTTGCCTGCGCTCTTCGTCACCCCATCGCGAGACTTCTTCGGCAGCTTCGCAAATGTGATGTCATTTGCAGTTCGCAGCAGGTCTTTCAACTCGCGCACGCCGATGGCATCCCAGCGCGTGAGAGCGACCCAGTGCAGCCGCGCCCGATAGGGAGCGGGAATCACTCCGTCAATCTCAGTGAGCTCGCGAAACCGCTCCGGATCGGCAGCGAAGGAGAGAATGGCGCGCCCGTCTGGCTCCAGATCGAATTGCGCGAACATCTTTCCGCCCAATGCCCGATCGCCAACGCGAAAGACGATCTTGTCGCCCCAGCGGGTTGTGTTAGTGGCGGTTTCGACCGCGTAAGGCAGCGAGCGGAGAAACTTGCGGGCGCTTTCGGCATTCATAGCTGAAGACCTACTCTTCCGGCTTCCACACGTAGGCGCCCGGCTGCGGCAGGCCAATGTGCGCCAGCACGCGGCAGGCGAACTGGCGGGCCATCTCCTGGGAGCCCTCGGGATGGTTGTAGAAGGCAGGGATGCAGGGGAAGATGGTCGCGCCGGCTTCGGCGGCCAGAGCCATGTTGCGCAGGTGAATGCGATTGAAGGGCGTTTCGCGGACGCAGAGGATGAGCGGGCGGCGCTCCTTGAGCGTGACGTCGGCGGCGCGGGCGATCAGCGAGTCGGCCAGACCCAGCGCGATGGCCGCCAGCGTGCCCATGGAGCACGGCAGGATAATCATGCCATTCGAGGGATGGCTGCCCGAGGCGATCGGCGCGCCGATGTCGGCATTGGCGTGCTGAACGGTCTTCTTCGGTTCCGCGCCGAGGATCTTCTTCAGGAGATCGTTCCGGCCGGAGACGCCCAGCTCTTCGGCGAGGACGCGCAGCGAGTTCTCCGAAGCGACAAAGTGAACGCGCTCAACGCGCTCGTCGGCTTCAAGCGCGCGCAGCATCTCTTGCCCGAGGATCGCGCCCGAGGCGCCGGTGATGGCGACCGTGATGTGCACAGATTCCATGCTTAGCTCCCCAGCACACGCTTGAAGATCGCATCGACGTTACCGAGCTGCCGCGTGTAGTCGAAGGCCGCGGCGAGTTTCTCCGGGGTGAGCAGCTTCGTGATCGCCGGGTCGCGGGCCACTTCGTCGCGGAAGTTCAGGTCTTCTTTCCACGCCCGCATGGCATGGGCCTGCACCAGCCGATATGCGTCCTCGCGAAGCATTCCGGCCTCGGCCAGGTCGAGCAGCAACTGGCCCGAGAAGATCAGCCCGCCGGTCGATTCGAGGTTCTTCTTCATCCGCTCCGGGTAGACGAGCAGACGGTCGATGAGGTCCGTGGTCTTAGCCAGCAGGTAGTCGGCCAGGATCGTCGAATCGGGGAAGACGACGCGCTCGACCGAGGAGTGCGAGATGTCGCGCTCGTGCCAGAGCGGGATGTTTTCGAGCGCCGCCTGCGCGTTCGCGCGCAGCACGCGCGCCAGGCCGCTGATCTGCTCAGAGGTGATGGGGTTCTTTTTGTGCGGCATGGCCGAGGAGCCTTTTTGCTTCTCGCTGAAGTACTCCTGCGCCTCGCGCACTTCGGTGCGCTGCAGGTGGCGGACTTCGACGGCGATCTTGTCGAGCGTGCTGCCCAGGATGGCCAGCGCGGCGATGTAGGCGGCGTGGCGGTCGCGCTGAATGACCTGCGTGGCCACCGGCGCGGGCTTCAGTCCGAGCCGCGCGCAGATGCGCTCCTCGTGCTCCGGCTTCAGATGGCCGAAGGTGCCGACCGCGCCGGAAAGCTTGCCCACGCGCATGTCCTCGGCGGCGGCATCGAACCGGGTGAGGTTGCGCTCGGTCTCCGCGTACCAGTTCAGCAGCTTGAGGCCGAAGGTGGTGGGCTCGGCGTGGATGCCGTGGGTGCGGCCGATCGTCGGCGTGTGCTTGAACTCGAGGGCGCGCCGCTTGAGCACGGCCAGCAGGGCCTCGATCCCCGCGCGGATCAGCGCCGAAGCTTCCTCCACCTGCAGCGCCTGCGCCGTATCCACGATGTCGTTCGACGTGAGCCCGAAGTGCAGCCAGCGGGACTCGGCGTCCAGGCCCTGGCTCTTGAGACTCTCGGCCACTGCAGTCGTGAAGGCGATGACGTCGTGCTTGACCTCGGCCTCGATCTCCGCGACGCGCACGGCGGAGACGGTTGCCTTCGTCGCGATGGCCTCTGCGGCCGCGGCGGGAATCACGCCGTCTTCGGCGAGCACAGTGCTCGCCGCCGACTCCACCTGGAGCCAGCAGCGGTACTTGTTCTCGTCCGTCCAGATGCGGCCCATGGCCGGGCGTGTATACCGTTCGATCAAGGAAGACTCCTAAAGACAGTTTTCAGCTCTCAGCTATCAGTTCCTAGCTCGTTCGCTCCGGTGCGAGCGATTGTGATTGATCCCCAAGGTGCGGCGCGACGAACAGAGCCGGGAGCTAACGCGGGCCACTGCGATTGAACTCCGCTTCCAAGTTGATTGTACGAGGGGTGAGCGATTATCCGCGAGAAATCCCAAGCCGCTGGTGCAGTTCGTCGATCAGCAGGCCGCGGCCGGGCCTGTAGGGCTGGAACCACTCGCCGTCGATGACCAGTTGCGGGATGGCGCGCTTGCCCACCCGGCGGATGACCTCGGACTCGGCGGCGCGGTCCGCGTCGATGTCGATCTCGCTGTACTTGATGCCGTGCTCGTCGAGGAACCGCCTGGCGTGGCGGCAATCGGGGCACCATCTCACCGAATATAACTGCACGTTCATGGGGGAATTCTACTGCCGGTGCGATGCTACGATCTGTGATGAGGCCCACGGGAAAAGCCATGACGGCGGACGAGATCAAGGCGCTGCTCAAGCTGGAGCCGCACCCGGTCGAGGGCGGATGGTACCGGCGCACCTATACCTCTGCGGGCACGGTGGAGCTGCCGCGAGGCGTCCGCGCGCAGGGTACGGCGATCTACTACCTGCTCGAAGCCGGAACCTTCTCGGAGATGCACCGGGTCGCTTCGGACGAGATCTTCCACTTTTATCTCGGCGACCCGGTGGAGATGCTGCTGCTCCACCCGGATGAGCGCTCCGAGGTCCTGCTCTTCGGGCCGGATCTCGAGGCGGGCCAGTGTCCGCAGATCGTGGTTCCGGCGGGCGTGTGGCAGGGCGAACGGCTGGTGGACGGCGGGGAACTGGCGCTCTTTGGCTGCACCGTTTCGCCGGGCTTCGATTTTGCCGATTACAACAGCGGGAACTGCGCAGAGCTGCTGGCAAGGTGGCCGGCTGAGGCGGAGAGAATCAGGGCACTGACGCGGGGCTAGCGGAGTGAGCGGGGTTAGCGGGGTTAGCGGAGCTAGCGCCGCTCGCGAAAGAATTCCCTCAGCAACTCCGCCGATTCTTCTGCTCCAATTCCCTGCTCCACCTGCATCTGGTGATTGAGCTGCGGGTGGTTCACGACGGAGAGCACGGAGCCGCAGGCGCCAGCCTTGGGATCGGCGGCGGCATAAACCAAGCGGTCAATGCGGGCGTGAATCATGGCTCCGGCGCACATGGCGCAGGGCTCGAGCGTGACGTAGAGCGTGCAACCTGAGAGGCGGTAGTTGCCGAGGGTCGCAGCAGCCGCACGCAGGGCGACGATCTCGGCGTGGGCCGTCGGGTCCACGTCGCGCAGCACGCGGTTCTGCCCGCGCGCGATGAGCTCGCCTTCGTATACGACGACCGCGCCGATGGGCACCTCGCCGGCCTCAGCCGCCAGCATCGCCTCTGTCAGGGCGGCGTGCATCGCTTCGCGATCGTCGATCATGCCTTCGATGGTAGCGCGGCCGGGGTCCCTGCAAACTGGTCTTCGTCTGCGGAGTGGGCAGCCGGCTGCTGCTGGGTCATGCAGTGCAGCGCACCGAGCCCCCAGATCAGGTCAACGCTGTGGATGCCGGTGACCTCGCGATCCGGGAACAGTTCTGCCAGAGTGTTCAGCGCGACGCGATCGTTGGGATCGTGGAAGGTGGGGACGAGGACCAGGCCGTTGGCGACGTAGAAATTGGCGTAGCTGGCCGGCAGGCGCTGGCTGCGGAAGACGACCGGGCGCGGCAAGGGCAGTTCGACAACGGTGAACGGCTTCCCATCGCGCGTGCGTGCTGCCTTGAGCCGCGCAAGATTCTCCGCCAGCGGCTCGTGGTTCGCGTCGCTCGCGTCCGGCTCGACGGCGGCGACGATCGTGCTGGGCGCAACGAAGCGGGCAATGTCGTCCACGTGGCCGTGGGTGTCGTCGCCGGCGATGCCGCGGCCCAGCCAGATCGTCTGATCGACGCCCAGATAGTCGCTGAAGACGCGCTCCAGGCCCTCGCGGCCGACTCCGGGATTACGCTGCTGCACTTCGCTCAGCAGACATTCCTCGGTCGTCAACAGCGTTCCCGCGCCGTTCACGTCGATGGAGCCGCCTTCAAGGACGATGCGGCGCGTACTGCCGTCGCCCAACCGCGCGTCCGGTTGAAACTCGGGCAGGCCAAGCAGTTTGGTCACGCGGCCGGGGAGTTTGTCGTCGAGGCGCCAGTCGTTGTATTTGGCCCAGGCGTTGAAGCGCCAATTCGTGATGGCAAGCCGACCCGTGGCATTGCGCACGAAGATCGGGCCGGAGTCCCGCGTCCATCCGCGGTCGGTCGGCCAGCGGTGGAAGCTCACCGGGTCGAGGTTTGCGCCCGCTCGCTCCAGGATGGAGACGACGCGCCGCTCCATCGGCGCGTTTTCCACGATCAGATGCACGCGTTCGTGCGCGGCAAGCAGGCGCACGATTTCGGCGTAGAGCCACGGAATTGATCCGAACTTGCCCGGCCAGTCGCTGGCATTGTGGGGCCAGGCCAGCCATGTCGCTTCGTGCGGTTCCCACTCGGCGGGCATGCGGTAGCCTAGGGCGCGCGGAGTTCTGTCGGAGTCCTGAACCGGCATGGTTATTTGTGCTCTTTTTCCGCGGCGTTTGAATGAGCCGGGCCGAGGAAGCGCTGGGTGATCGGCGCATAGGCATCCACGCGGCGGTCGCGGAGGAAAGGCCAGTTGCGGCGCGTCTCTTCGATCAGCGCGCGGTCGACTTCGCCCAGAACGATCTCCTCGGCGTCGTGCCCGGCCTGAGCCACCATGCGGCCGAAGGGATCGGCGAGGAAGCTGCCGCCCCAGAACTCGAGCCCCGAACCTTCGGCGCGATTGCCCAGCACGTCGCCGTGCTCAATGCCGACGCGGTTCACTGCGGCCACATAGACGCCGTTTGCGATGGCGTGGGCCCGCTGAATGGTCCGCCACCCGTCGAATTGCGCATCCCCGAACTCGTCCTTCTCCTCCGGGCGCCAGCCGATGGCCGTGGGATAAAAGAGCACCTCGGCGCCCTGCAGCGCCGTGAGCCGCGCGCCCTCGGGATACCACTGATCCCAACACACCAGCGTGCCCACGCGGCCGGCGGATGTGTCGACCGCCTGAAAGCCCAGATCGCCCGGTGCGAAGTAATACTTCTCGTAGTAGAGCGGATCGTCGGGGATGTGCATCTTGCGGTAGACGCCGGCCATGCGGCCATCGGCGTCCAGTGTGACCGCCGTGTTGTGGTAGAGCCCCGGCGCGCGGCGCTCGAACAGCGACGCGACAATCGTCACGCTCACCTCTCGCGCCACTTCGGCGAGCCTGGCCGTCGACGGGCCGGGAATCGGCTCAGCCAGGTCAAAGAGGCTTTGGTCCTCGCGCTGGCAGAAATACTGTGTGCGGAAGAGTTCGGGAAGGCAGACGATCTTCGCCCCCAGCCGCGCCGCCTCGCGGATGCGCTCCAGCGCGGACGAGAAGTTCGCCTCGGGATCCGCGCCCATGCGCATTTGCACGAGCGCGACGGTGAATTTGTGCGCCGGATTCATTCTTCGCCCTCCATGCCTTCCTCAGAGCCGGTGCGGTCCACGCGACAAGGCCAATCCCGCCCGGCGGAATTGGCCAGTTTGCCGCTTCCTGAGCCGATCGTCATTCCTCCAGGATCATCACTGCCGCGGCAATCGTTGTAGTCCACTTGCCGCGCCGGTCGCCGACCGCCGACTGAGTCACGTTGCTGGTGCGAACGATCTTGTTCGAGATGCGGTAGATTTCCTTCTTCTCGTCCCAGCTCGTATCGGGATCGAACTCCACGTCCAGCGTGGTGGCCAGCATCTCGGCGGCCAGCTCTTCGGCATACTCGCCGGCCTGCTCTTCGGTTTCGCCGAACGTATGATGCTCGCTCAGATAGCCGTAGGCGTTGTGGTCGGCCGGGATGGCCACGCCGATGCTGCAGGCGACGAGCCGATGCGGCTCGCGCGTGGAGTTTTCCGCGATCACGGCGAAAACGACTTCGCCTTCATTCAGGTATTTCAGACCTTCTTTGCGCGAGAGGATCTTGCACTGCGGCGGAAAGATGGAAGAAACGCGCACCAGGTTCTGCGAGGCGATGCCCGCGTCCCGAAGGGCCAGCTCAAACGAGGTCAGGCGCTCCTTGTGTTTGCCGACGCCCTTGGTGAAGAAAATCTTCTTCGGCACCATGCTTTTTCCCAATTTCTATGTGCCCTCCGTGAGTGAAAGGAATCGGGTCGGAATCGAACGTTCCCGCATGAGTCTATCGCATTCAGACGGGCGATTACAGTTTTTCTGCAATTTTCATTCGGGGTTCAAGAAACCGGGTTGCGCGCTCCGCGGCGAGCGGCTCCGAAGCGGAGCACGGCAGCGCGCTTCAGCCAGCCAGCCTGTTGGAATTCCAAGGGGATTTTGGGCAACGAGAACAGCGGATCGAACGAGGCACGGTGGATGCGTGTCTTCGCGCGGCTGGAGCCGCTCTGTGCGCCACGCGTTCACGCTTCCAGCGGATTCACCCAGCGCAGCCCCGGGAACCGGGCGAAGGCGCGGTCGGTCGAGTGAAGGACACCACCGCATTCGATGGTCAACGCCGCAAGCTGTGCGTCCGTTGTCAGCGGCCCTCGAACGTTGCCCCCGATGAGCATTCGCTGCAGCAAGCTCCAGTGCTGCTCCCCGGGAACGAGCAGTCGGACGTTCGGCGAATCAATCCACTGTTGGGCAATTCCGATTGCTTCTTCCATGGAGAGGCAGTTAGTGAAAATCCGGCTGTTCGTAGAGAGCCGCAGGAATGCCCCCACCACCTGCCAAGGCAACCCAATCAACTCCGGGCCGCGAAGGACATCTTGCAGCCAAGTGCGCGCGGCGGAGTGACGGCGAGAGGTGCTGTCGATTGAGTAGAGAAGCAGATTGGCGTCGAGAACGATCACCGGTGAAATGGTCCTTCCGCTTCCTCCAAGAGTTCCGCGATGCAATCGTAGCTCAAACCGGGCCTTAGCCCCAGCGGCAGCGGCGTCACGACAAAGGGCTTTTGCTTGTCCTTCTGATTGCTCCGGATGAGCCCTCTACGAAGCAGGGTGTTCACGGTGCCTTTGAAGCTGCCGCCCGTGCGGCGAACCTCTTCCCGGACCAGTTTGGCCACGTCGTCATCGAGGGTGAGCGTCGTTCGCACATCATGATGCTATCGAGGAAGACATCATGATGTCAATCCGCCCCGGAGAACGGTTCCCGAGCCGCCCCTTCCCCAATCTCCTCGCGGCCATTGCCACCTGTAAATTCAGGATGGTAGCCTCGAAATTGAACATCCACGGAAAGGGCTTCCCAAACCAACATGCAGAGCGCGTATAACGGGCTGGAGCTGCCCAAAGACGGCCAGCCGATTGAGTATCGCGACGGGCAATTTGCCGTGCCCGGCAATCCGATCATTCCCTTCATCGAGGGCGACGGAACGGGCCGCGACATCTGGAAGGCTTCGCGGCGGGTCTTCGACGCCGCGGTGGAAAAGGCCTACGGCGGCAAGCGCGCCATCCGCTGGTTTGAGATCTTTGCCGGCGAAAAAGCCTATCGGAAGTTCTCGACCTGGCTGCCCGACGACTCGGTGGCTGCGGCGCGCGATCTGCGCGTCTCCATCAAGGGGCCGCTCACCACGCCGGTCGGCGGCGGCATTCGCTCGCTCAATGTTGCTCTGCGCCAGATTCTCGACCTCTACGCCTGTGTGCGGCCGGTGAAGTACTACCAGGGCGTGCCCAGCCCGGTGAAGCACCCGGAGAAGCTCGACATCGTGATCTTCCGCGAGAACACCGAGGACGTTTACGCGGGGATCGAGTTCCAGCAGGGATCGGAGGACGCGGCGCGGCTGATTCGCTTTTTGAACGACGATCTCTTGTCCAAAACCAAGAAAAGAATTCGCACCGACTCCGGTGTGGGCATCAAGCCGATCTCGATCTTCGGAACCAAGCGGCTGGTGCGCTATGCGATTCGCCATGCACTCGAGACGGGCCGCAAGTCGGTCACGCTGGTGCACAAGGGCAACATCCAGAAGTTCACCGAGGGCGCCTTTCGCGAGTGGGGCTACGAAGTGGCGGCCGAAGAGTTCCGCTCCCAAATCGTCACCGAGCGCGAAAGCTGGATTCTGGGCAACGTGGAAGCCCGGCCCGGCATCTCGATTGAAGAGAACGCCGCGCTCATCGAGCCGGGAATGGAGTTTGCGCCGCAGAGTTTCCGCGATGCCGTCTGCGCCGAGGTCAAGGCGGTTCTGGACGCGATCGGCGCCACGCACGGCAAGGGCGCGTGGAAGTCGAAGCTGCTGGTGAACGACCGCATCGCCGACTCCATCTTCCAGCAGATCATCATCCGTCCCGAGGACTACAGCGTGCTGGCCGCGCCGAACCTGAACGGCGATTACATCTCCGATGCCGCCGCGGCGCAGGTCGGCGGCCTGGGCATCGCTCCCGGCGCCAACATCGGCGATGGCTACGCGGTCTTCGAGGCCACGCACGGCACTGCGCCGAAATATGCCGACAAGGACGTCATCAACCCCGGTTCGGTGATCCTGTCCGGCGTGATGCTGCTGGAATTTATCGGCTGGAAAGAAGCGGCAAGGCTCATCGAAGCATCTATGGAGAAGACGATCCTCTCGAAATACGTCACCTACGACTTCGAGCGGCAGCTCGCGGGCGCCACCAAGGTGGGCACCGGCGAATTCGCGACCAGGATCATCGGAAATATGTAAGAACAGCGGAGCTAGCGGTGTTAGCGGGGCTAGCGGAGTTTGTGCAATCACAGCGAGGTCGACATTGGCAATTGAAGTCCACGGCGTCTGTCCCTACTTCGAGGTCTACGACATGCCCACCTCGATCCGCTTCTATCGCGACCAGCTCGGCTTCGCGGTCGTGAGCACGTCTCCACATCGCGGCGGCGACAAGGATCGCTTCCATTGGTGCCTGCTGCGGCTCGGCGCCGCGGAGATAATGCTGAACACCGCCTACGAGTTCGACGAAGAGCGGCCGCCGATCGAGCAGCACCTGTGCGAGCGCGGGCATCGCGACACCTGCCTCTATTTCGGCTGTCCGGACGTGGATGGAGCCTATGCGGAGTTCGTTGCCAAAGGCGTCGCCATCGATCAGCCCCCGAAGGTCGCGCCGTACGGCATGAAGCAGATGTACCTGCACGACCCCGACGGCTTCGGGCTGTGCTTTCAGTGGAAGGCCGCGTGAGGCGTACAACCGAGTCTTTACTGACACTGATCAATGAACACTGATCACTCTGAGGTGAAACGCAATGAGGAAGAAGATCAGCATCATTGGGGCCGGCAACGTCGGCTCCACGGCGGCGCACTGGATCATGGCCAAGGAACTGGGTGACGTGGTGCTCGTCGACGTGGTCGAAGGCGTGCCCCAGGGCAAGGCCCTCGACCTGCAACAGGCTCTGCCCATCGAACGGTCCGACGTTCACATCATCGGCACCAACGACTACGCCGACACCGCCAATTCGGACATCGTCATCATCACCGCCGGCCTGCCCCGCAAACCCGGCATGAGCCGCGATGACCTGCTGCACACCAACTTCAAGATCATGTCCGATGTGGTCCAGAAAGTCGTCGCTTTTTCGCCGGAGACGATTCTTATCGTGGTTTCCAATCCGCTGGATGCGATGGTCCAGGCCGCCTACAAGCTTTCCGGCTTTAATCGCGAGCGGGTTCTGGGCATGGCCGGCATCCTGGACTCCGGCCGCTTCAAGACCTTCGTCGCGCAGGAACTGAAGGTGAGCGTGAACAACATGAGCTGCCTGGTGCTGGGCGGTCATGGCGACGCCATGGTTCCGCTGGTCGCCCACACCACCGTGGCCGGCATTCCCATCACCGAGCTGCTTCCCAAGGAGCGCATCGACGCCATCATTCAGCGCACCCGCGACGGGGGCGCCGAGATCGTCAGGCATCTCAAGACGGGCAGCGCCTACTACGCGCCCTCGGCGGCGGCGGTGGAGATGGCCGAGGCCATCCTCAAGGACAAGAAGAAGGTTCTGCCTTGCGCCGCCTACCTCCAGGGCGAGTACGGCATCGACGGCTACTTCATCGGCGTGCCCTGCAAGCTGGGCGCCGGGGGCCTCGAGCAGATCGTCGAGATCAAGCTGACGCCCGAGGAAGGCGCCGCGCTCAAGAGAAGCGCCGCCGCGGTCAAGGAACTCTGCGACGTGATCGGTATGTAGCCCGCAGCCGCTGGTCTTGCAGGAAAGCCCCGGTTCAGGTCGCATTTGCGATGGAACCGGGGCTTTGGTGTCCGCGCCGGGCCGGCGATCAATCCATGGCTATGCTCAACTGGTGGCGCACATCGGCGCCGCGAACCCAGAAAATCACGTCGGTGGCGATGTTCGACGCGTGGTCGGCGATCCGCTCCAGGTTCTTCGCCACCAGGATCCCGATGATCGCCTGCTGTGTGAACTGCGGCTTCTCTTCGATCAATTGCAGCAGGTCGCTGTGAGCGCGGCGGTTCATGCGGTCGATCTCGTCGTCCATCTCCCGCACGCTGTCGGCGAGGTGCGCGTCGCCGTCCAGCAGCGCCTGCAGCGCGGTGCGGATCATCTGCGTGGCGAACTCGCCCATGGCGGCGTAGTCCACCGGCAGCTCCACGTCTTCGAGGGGGAGAATCTCTCTGGTCCTGCGGGAGATGCTCATCGACTGGTCGCCAATCCGCTCCAGGTCGCCGTTGATCTTGATGACCGCCAGGATGAAGCGCAGATCGACGGCCATTGGCTGCTCCTTGGCCAGCAGCTCGTAGGCCATCTCGTCGAGCTCCCGCTGCGCGGTGTCGATCGCCCTCTCGTTCTGCTTGACGAACTTGCACAGGCCCTTGTCGCGGCGCAGATAGGCTTCGACGGCCGACTCGACGGCCAACTGCGCCAGAGCGGCCATCGCGAGAAGCTTGTCCTTGAGTTCGGCGAGTTGCTGATGAAAGTGAATGCGCGGCACTACCGTCTGTCTCCCATCAGATCATTTTGCACCACGCAACGTTACAGGAGGGCAAATTTCGTCCCGCGCACCAGAACGGTCATGACCGGAAAGGGGCACTTACGCGCCGGCCGGTTCACTCGGCGGTCAGTGGCCCGCCCTGCACAACCGAATTCTCGAGCGTGCCGATGGGGTCGATGGTGATGCGGATCGTGTCGCCCGGCGCCAGAGTGAACGAGTCCGGAGGCACGATGCCGGTCCCGGTCATCAGAAAGGCTCCGGCCGGGAATGTGTTCTCGCGGAAGAGATACGAGACGAGCTGGGCCGGATCGCGCTTCAGTTCGGCCAGCGTCGTCGCGCCGATGAACCCGGCCCGGCCGCCGCGCAGGATCTCGAGCCGGATGGGCGTCGTGGGCGGCAGCGGCTCGCTGCTCAGGAGAACGCATGGGCCCAGCGCGCAACTACGGTCGTACACCTTGGCTTGCGGCAGGTAAAGCGGATTTTCGCCCTCGATGTCGCGCGAGCTCATGTCGTTGCCCACCGTGTATCCGATAATCTGCCCGCGCGGGTTGATGAGCAGCGTGAGCTCCGGCTCGGGCACCGACCACTTGGAATCGCTTCGGATTCGCACGGGTCCGCCCGGCCCAGCCACGCGGCTCGGCGTCGCTTTGAAGAACAGCTCCGGCCGCTCAGCCGAATAGACGCGGTCGTAGAAATCGCCCCCTCCCGCATCCTTTGCTTCCGCCATGCGCGCGCTGCGGCTGCGGTAGTAGGTCACACCGGCGGCCCACACCTCTTGGCTGCCGATCGGCGCGCCTAGTTTCGCCGCGGCAAAGTCCGCCGCAGGTTTGCCGCTGTTAATGAGCGGCCGCAGGTATCCTTGCAGGTCCTCGCGCGCTACGAGCGCATCCCAATTCGACTCAGGCACGCGGTAATAGCTCCCGCCATCCTCCACGAAGTTTCCGTTGCTGGTCCGATAGAGCTTCACGCTTTCCTCTCCAATCGGGAAACGATCTGATCCACATCATAGACACAGCCGCCCCAGACTCCGCCGCTCGCCGTGACCAGCGCGGCCCACAGTCGCGTGTCGTCGGGCAAGTCGGGGTGCGGGGCGAGATCGGGTCGAGGCTCACGCTGGGCGAGCCGCCGCGCACCCTCCTCGGCGCCGAAGACTTCGCCGCCCTCGCCAACCAGTTGTACTTTCCCTTCGAGACGTACACGATCGATGACAATCTCGATCCGGTCGCCGTCGCGGACCTTGCCGATGGGGCCGCCGGCAAGCGCCTCGGGCGAAATGTGGCCGATGCAGGCTCCCGTCGATACGCCGCTGAAGCGCGCATCGGTGAGCACCGCGACGTGCTTGCAGTGCGGCATCTCCTTCAGCGCCGCCGTAATCTGGTAGATCTCCTGCATGCCCGAGCCCTTGGGCCCGCCGCAGATCAGGACGATCACATCGCCCTCAATAATATCGCCTGTCTTGATTGCCCGGATCGCCGCGGTTTCGGTCACGAAAACCCGCGCCGGGCCCGCATGGCGAAACACCTGATTTTCGCCGACCAGAGATGGGTCGATCGCGGTGCTCTTCACCACCGACCCCTCCGGCGCCAGATTGCCAGTCGGGAAACAGACCGCAGAAGTAAGGCCGCGAGACCGCGCGCGATCGGGCGACATGATCACATCTTCGGGATCGATTCCGTCCTTCTCCCGCAACCGGCGTCGCAGCGCCGCCCGGCGCGGGGATTCGCGCCACCAGTCGAGGCATGCGTCCAGCGTTTCGCCGCTCACCGTCCTGACCTTCACATCCAAAAGCCCATGGGCGCGCAGTTCCAGCATCACCTCGGGCACGCCGCCCGCAAGAAACACTTGCACGGTAGCAAAATTGCGCGGCCCGTTCGG
Source organism: Occallatibacter sp. (assembly GCA_049514795.1). Classification (GTDB taxonomy): domain Bacteria; phylum Acidobacteriota; class Terriglobia; order Terriglobales; family Acidobacteriaceae; genus Telmatobacter. Next base: position 24,818 of record JBEKUS010000011.1, on the reverse strand, counting down.
CAACGCGTCCACTAGACGCGGAATCAGGCGATTTACCTCGACCCAATCTGAAACCGTGGGCCGCGGCAGACCCGCTGCATGAGCAATGGCCGGCAGATGAATGAGAAGGTTTGTCGAACCGCCGAAGGCCGCCTTCACGATCATGGCGTTGTAAATCGACGCGGGGGTGAGGATGTCGCCCGCCCCGATGCCAAGTCCATAAAGCCGCAGAATCGCGCGGGCCGAACGGCGCGCGGCATCGAGCCAGATCGGTTGTCCCGAGGGCGCCAGCGCCGTATGCGGCAGTGACAGTCCGAGCGCCTCGCCCACCACCTGCGATGTGGCCGCCGTTCCCAGAAACTGGCACCCTCCCCCCGGGGAAGCGCATGCCCGGCAGCCCACCTCCGCGGCATATTCCAGCACGATGTGGTTCTGCGCGAATCGGGCGCCGATGGTCTGCACCTTGGCGGCGTCCTCGCCCTGTTCCGGCAACAGCATGACGCCGCCGGGAACCAGCACCGCGGGATTGCTCCCCGACGATGCCAGCGCCATCATCATTGCCGGCAGCCCTTTGTCGCAGGTCGCGACGCCGATGACGCCTTTCCGCGTCGGCAGCGAGCGCATCAGGCGGCGCAGCACCATCGCGGCGTCGTTGCGAAAGGGCAGCGAGTCCAACATGCCCGCTGTGCCCTGCGAGCGGCCGTCGCAGGGATCGGTGCAGGCTCCGGCAAAGGGGGTGGCATGCCGCGATTTCAGCTCGCGGGCGGCTTCGGCAACCAGCAGTCCGACCTCCCAGTGGCCGGTGTGAAAGCCGAGAGCGATGGGCTCGCCGTTCTCGGAGCGCAGGCCGCCGTGCGTGCTCAGGATCAGGAACTCGGGATCGAGGAGACGATTCGGCGCCCAACCCATTCCGGCGCTCTGCGTCAGGCCGAAGAGATTCCCCGACGGCTCGGTGAGCAGCATCTCCGCGGTGAGCGGAAGTCTCCCCTTGTGGCCCGCAGCGTGCGTGGCGACGCCAAAGAGACCGGAGTCCTCGGACTCCAGGACTGAGTTCAGTGGAATGTCAACGATCGGGAAGCCCTTTCGTAATCCAGTATAGAAGGCGCGGGCCGGCCTTTCGCGTCCCTGTCGGGCGGAGTGGTATAAAGCTTGTGTGCCAGAAGACAACCTGAAAGACAAGGCGCGAAACACTGCGGATTTGCGCCGGCGCTGGCTGATCCTGATGCCAGTGGTGTTCGTAACCTACAGCCTCGCCTACCTAGGCCGTTCCAACTTCGGTTTCGGCGCAGCGGCGGGACTGGCGCAATCGCTCAACATCTCCGAGTCTCGTACTGCCTTTCTCGGCTCCGTCTTCTTTCTCGGCTATTTCTTCTTCCAGGTTCCGGCGGCAACCTACGCGGTGCGCCGAAGCGGCATGCGGCTCGTCTTTCTCGCGCTGATCAGTTGGGGCGTCTTCTCCGCGCTGACCGGTGTCATTCGCTCCTACTGGCTGCTGGTCGCGGACCGCCTGCTGCTGGGCGTCGCCGAGAGCTTGATCTTCCCCTCGATGCTCGTGCTCCTGACGCACTGGTTCACGCGAACCGAGCGCTCGCGCGCCAACGCCATCCTCATCCTCGGCAATCCCGTGACGGTCACCTGGATGGCCGCCGTGACGGGTTACCTGATCCGGGCAGTCGGCTGGCAGATGACGTTCATCATCGAGGGCATTCCTTCGGTCTTGTGGGCTTTTGTCTGGATCCTCGTAGCGCGCGATCGCCCGACTCAAGTGTCGTGGCTCAGCCAGGAATCGAGCGGGCAGCTTACCCGGGCGCTGATCGCTGAACAGACGGCCCTGCCTGAGTATTCCAATTGGACCGCGACTCTCCGCGTCCCCGGCGTTATCCTCCTTTGCTTCCTGTATTTCTTCTGGAGTTTTGGCGTCTACGGGCTCTCGTTATGGATTCCGGCGATGCTCAAGTCCGGCTCGACCCGCGGCATCGAGCAAATCGGCGTTCTCAGCGCGGCGCCGTTCCTTCTCGGCGTCGTATTGATGCTCGTTGTCGCCACCTGCTCCGACCGCGCGCTCAAGCGCAGGTCCTTCGTGTGGCCGTTCCTCACCCTCTCGGGGGTTGCGCTCTTCTGCTCGTACTCGGCGGCGGGAAGCAGCTTCTGGCTTTCCTACGCCGCCTTGATCGTTGCCGGCGGGGCAATGTATGCGCCCTATGGGCCATTCTTCGCCATTGTGCCGGAGATGCTGCCCGGCACCGTCGCCGGCGAGGTGATGGCGCTGATCAACACCTTCGGCGCACTGGGCGGCTTTGCCGGCACCTGGCTGGTCGGTTGGCTGCAGGCGCTCACGGGAAGCGCGCGCGACGGATTCCTGAGCATGTCGATCGCGCTTGTGATCTCCGGCGTCATCACGCTTTGTTTGCCCGTACAGAAGCCCGGCGCGCGCGCCGTCCGGAGATAATCGGCCCTTCGCGCAAGCACGCAGTCGTCCACGGCTTCACGCGTGCGTGGGGTAATTTGCGGCCTAAGGACAGGGGTTTCTCTTCTTCGGGCGCATCGCGTCGAGCACGACGTGAATGACGAATCCAATCGGAGTGTTGGGCCACGCGGAATCGAAATGGGCGGAGAAAGATGTTCGGGAGAAGACCAGGGCGTGCGGATCGAGCTTCGACGGCCCGGCGACAACGTGCAGGCTGGGGCCGTAGCCAATCAACACGCGAAGAAACGCGTGCCCTCGCGAAGGGTAGCGGCCCTTCTTCACCGAGGCGAGTTGCGCGGCTGTTCCATGAATGTTGACGTTCTCGACAACGAATCGGGGATCGCGCGGCGGCTCGGGAAGCAGGTTGGCCGCTGTCAGGTTCGCGTCGGGGAACCGGCTGTTCAAGGCGCTCAACACCCTCACCTGGCAGGACGTGAGTTGTGCTGGCTCGACTGCCGGCGGCGTAGGGTTGGCCGCCGCGTCGGGCGGCGATCCGCTGATTCCCCACGGAGCCGTCGACGGCGGATTGAGCGCGTTTTGTCCTGATAGCAGACCGGGGTGGACAAGCAGGAACAGCGGCAGACCCGCCGAGGCCGTGCGCAGAAATCGTTGGAACGGTTTGCTGGGCTTGCCATGCCTCTGCCGGGCAGCGGAGCAGGCGATTCCATCCTTCCCGAATCGTCGCAGCATCTGTCTTGCACTCCCGGCGATCGATGCCTCCCCGTCTGAAGACAGAATTGGCCGCATCGCCTGAATGTCGTTTCCGTTGAGGGCCCGAAAAGTCCAGGGGGAGCTGAAGCGCCTTGCCCGCATTGTACCGGGAATCGCGGGGTATGGATGCGGATCTCCGGGCGTCCGGGGGCGCGCCGGTTCGGACCGGCGCTGCCCTTGACGCCGCGTCACGAGGCGCGGGTCGGAACGGCGTCGCGCGTGAACTGGCCGTCGACGAGCCGCCAGATGCCGAGCGGATTTCCGTCCTTCAACTCGTCGGGGAGCGAGGCCTGCGGGAAGTCCTGATAGCAGACGGGCCGCGCGAAACGGTAGATCGAGTACGTGCCCACGGAGGTCGCGCGGCCGTCGCTCGTTGCCGGGTACGGTCCGCCGTGCACCATCGCGTGGCAGACCTCGACGCCGGTGGGAAATCCGTTCACGACCAGCCTGCCCGCCTTGCGTTCCAAAATCCCGATGAGATCGGCAAACGCGGCCAGATCGGCGTCCGTCCCATGCAGCGTTGCGGTCAGTTGCCCTTCGAGCGAGCGCGCCAGCGCCAATAGCGCCTCGTGGCTCTCGTAACGAATCACCAGTGTGCTTGGGCCAAAGACTTCGCTCGCGAGCTCCGGATCGGCAAGCAGGTCTTTCGCGCCGATCTGCAGGACCGCCGGTGCGGCAAACGAACTTCCGGCGCCGCTGGAAGCAGCTTGTCCGATTGTCTCGACAGCCCCGTGCGCCTGCCGCGCCGCGATTCCCGCGCGGTAGCTCTTCGAAATCCCTTCCGTGAGCATGGGCCATGCGGCGGGTTTCTCTGCCAGTGCCTTGAGTTCAGCCACCAGGCCGTCGGCGTCCGCATTGCGCGGCAGAAAAACAAGCCCCGGTTTGGTGCAGAACTGGCCCACGCCGAGAGTGAACGAAGCGAAGAGGCCGGCGCTGATCTGAGCGGCCCGCGTGCGCAGCGCTTCAGGCAGCACGAACAAGGGATTCACGCTGCTCATCTCCATGAAGCACGGGATGGGTTCCGGCCGCGCCGCCGCCCGCTGCATCAGCGCCTTGCCCGCCGCGAGCGATCCCGTGAATCCGACCGCCTTCACGTTGGGGTGCTCGACGAGCGCCGCGCCGATCTCTGCGCCCGGGCCGTAAAGCAACGCGAAGACCCCCGGCGGCAGGCCGCACTCCTTCACGCTGCGGGCGACGATTTGTCCGACCATCTCGCCCGTTGCCGGATGCGCATGGTGCGCCTTGACGATGACCGGATTGCCGGCCGCGAAAGCCGCTGCCGTATCGCCTCCGGCCACGGAAAACGCCAGGGGAAAGTTGCTGGCGCCGAAGACGGCGACCGGGCCGAGCGGCCGCATCATGGAGCGAAGATCGGAGCGCGCCTGCGGTTTGCGGTCAGGCTGCGCGGGATCGATGCGCGCATTCACCCATGAGCCCTCTTCGACAACCTGAGCGAACAATCGAAGCTGGTTGATTGTGCGCGCCGACTCGCCCTTCAGACGCCCTTCCGGCAGCGCCGTCTCGCGATTCGCTCGCTCGACGAGCTCCGGAACGATGGCTTCGATACCATCGGCGATGTGGCGCAGGAAACGCGCTTTTCCCCGGCCGGAAAGTCTGCCGTAAACGTCGAACGCCTCCCCGGCCAGATCGGCGGCGAGATTCAGGTCCGCAACCGAAGCGCAGCGATAGGCGGGCTCCAGGCGCTCGCCTGTCGCCGGGTTGACGCCATGAAACGTCGCCCCGCTTCCCTCCCGGCTTTCGCCTCCAATGATCGAATTACCGCGCAGATTCAATGCCGTTTCCTGATTCAGCATGATTTCCCTGTCCCCTGATCCCTGTTCCCTGTTCCCTATTCCCCGTCTTCTCCGGTGTCCTCGTTCCAGATCTCCGGATGACTCTTGATGAAGCCCTCGAGCATTTCCCGGCACTCCGCGTTGTCGAGGTCGATCACCGCGACCCCGTTTTCGCGCAGCCAGTCGATCCCACCCGAAAAGGTGCGGCTCTCTCCCACGACCACTGTTCCGATGCGGAACTGGCGCACCAGGCCGCTGCAGTACCAGCAGGGAGCCAGCGTGGTCACCATCACCAGATTGCGATAGCTGCGCTGGCGGCCGGCGCGGCGAAAAGCATCCGTCTCGCCGTGGATACTGGGATCTCCTTGCTGCACACGGCGATTGTGGCCGCGGCTCACAAGCTCGCCCGCGCGCGTGAACAGTGCCGCGCCGATGGGAATGCCGCCCTCGGCAAGTCCCAGACGGGCCTCCTCGATCGCGACGGCGAGCATCTCCTCGTGCGACTTCACAAATCCAATCTATCGCAGCGGGGTCGAACGAAGTTAGCGGCGCCGGCGGAGTTGGCGGGGATAGCGGGTTAGCGGCGGTCTTGGAGACGAGGCTTACCGCAGGGAACCGCACTCGCGCATAATCCTCAAGAAAAGCGCATCAATGGTCCGCGCACTCACTTTGGGCGTGAAGCCGGCGCAATTCCGGAATCATCGCGCTGCCTGGGCAGTCTTAGCGCCAACCAACGCAAGCCCCAGACAAAGCGCAATCAGAGCCTCAAACACAACCGGCAGCGCGAAGAAGTACACCACCGAAACGACCGCAAACGCGAGATATCCCAGCATGAACACCGCCAAAACCGGCCGGAGAGCGGCCACATCACGTTCGGCCAGCGAACCCAACAGCCAAAAGACTAGTCCCTCGACCGTAAGGAAGATGGTCAGGGCCAAGCCCATCCCGCGATGGAACTCCCAGAACGTCCGCATGACGCCCATGAATTGAAACTGGTTTGCCTTCATGGCCGCCTCGGCCACGCTCGCCGGACCAGGCGCCGCCGTGCCGAATACGCCGCCAATCGTGTGCATCGCCGAATGCACCAGCGTGAGCACAGAAGCAATTCGCAAGTAAGTCCGCGGCTTCATTTCTCCTCCCTTTTGTTCCCAAGAACCTTCCGGCATGCTGGGATGCTCCCCACTCGGCGTAGCGGTCGCCCAACCGCTTTCGTTCGCCACGGCGAATGAAAGGGTCGACTCACCCCGCTCACTCTGCCCTCTCGCTCCCCGGTTCCCTCGTTCCCTGCCTTCTTGTTTCCTCGTTCGCTTGTTCCCTTGTTTCCTGCTTTTCTCAACTCACCGTCAGCACCAGCTTCCCGAAGTGGCTGGCCTCTTCCATCCGCCCAAAGACCTCTCGCGCCTGATTCCAATCGAATTCTTCGCCCACCGGGCGCAGCTCGGCCAGAGCAATGGCCTTGCTCATCTCCACGAAATCCTTGCGCGAGCCTACGTAGATGCCTTGGATGCGCGCCGTCTTGTGCAGGAGGAGCGGGATCGGAAATGGCTCGTCCGCCACCGAGAGTACGCCCACCTGGGCCACCGTTCCGCCCGGCCGGATGGCCCGAAGCGATCGCGTCAGCGTTCCAGCCCCACCGACTTCGACCACGAGGTCCACGCCTTCGCCTCCAGTCTGCTCTATGGCCCAGCGATCCCACTCGGGGTTGTCGCGATAGTTCAGTCCGGCATCCAGGCCAAGCGATTTGGCGCGCTCCAGCTTGGTGTCGCTGGAGCTGATGCCCAGCACGCGCGCGCCCCTCAACCGGGCAAATTGCAGCGCAAAGATCGACACGCCGCCCGTCCCCTGAATCAGCACCGTCGAACCCGGTTTGACATCTCCGGCTCCCAGCGCGTTCCAGGCCGTCACGGCGGCGCAGGGCAACGTGGCCGCCTCTTGGTAGCTCAGGTGTTCGGGCACGCCTACCAATCCCGTCGCTCTTACCGCGATATAGTCCGACAGCGTACCGTCGAGGTCGCCGCCCAGGGTGCCGCGGGCCTTGGCTGCGGTCAGCGGCCCGTCGAGCCACCGCTGCATGAAGATTCCGGCCACGCGGTCGCCGGGCTTCCAAAGACTGACATCGGCGCCCACCGCCACGACCTCGCCCGCCCCGTCGGAACAGGGAATGCGCGGCAGCTTCATCTTGGGGTTGTAAAGCCCTTTCACCATCATCAGGTCGCGATAGTTGAGCGAAACCGCGCGAATCCCGACCAGTACTTCGCCCGGGCCCGGCGCGGGTGTGGGCCGCTCCACAAACTCCAAAGAATCAACGCCGAACGTCGAAATCTGCCAAGCGCGCATGAGTATCCTCTCTCTTCGGCGGCTTCCCTCTCACCATTCTGCGGGACACACCGGTGCGAACCGCCCGTAAAATGAAGATATGGCTCGTGGATGGGAAAGTAAATCGGTGGAGGAACAGATGGGAAGTCCTTTTGGCAACCCCGGCACGAACCCCAGGGTTCCCACGGGCGGCGTTTCGTCCGTAGGATGGAATCCCGGCGAGGGCCTGACCGGCGAAGAGGCCCGGCGCGCGGCCGAGCTGCGCCGCGCCGCGCAAGCACGGGAGCGGCAGGCGCTCCAATTGCAGCGCGAGAACATCCTCTCGCAAAGAACTTCGAATCCCAATCGCCGCGCCGCCCTCGAAGCCGCGCTGGCCCACATCGAGGCGCAGCTTCAGGCGCTGGGATAAAGCAGCAGACGGAAAATAAACCGGCCTTCCCCGGAGGATCGCCCCGCGGGCGCACCTTGCCCGGCCGCCCGGACAAACTGCTTTGTGCCTTCTTTCGCGCCCTGCTCCCGCTCCGCCCCCTCGCTATTCGCGGTGAATCAGCAGCGTATTGGCCTGATGCACCGAGGTGAGCGACACGCGCGCGATGTTCACGTGCTCCGGCCGCGTCACCGCCCACAGGATCACGTCGGCGACGTCTTCGGCGGTGAGCGGCGTAATGCCCTTGTAGACCTTGGCGGCGCGGCTGGCGTCGCCGTGGAAGCGCACCAGGCTGAAATCCGTCTCCACCAGGCCGGGATCGACGCTGGTGACGCGCACCGGTGTGCCCAGCAGATCCTCACGCAGGCCGTCGTTGATGACGCGCGCCGCAGCCTTGGTGCCGCAGTAGACCGCGCCGTTGGGGTAGACCATCTCGCCGGCCATCGACCCCAGCGTCACTACGTGGCCGTGCTGCCGCACCACCATCCCGGGAACCACCGCCCGCGCCACGTAGAGCATCCCCTTGATGTTGGTGTCGATCATCTCTTCCCAGTCTTCGATCCGGCCCGTGTAGAGCTTCTCCATCCCCCGGCTGAGGCCGGCATTGTTCACCAGGATGTCGATCTCCGCCCACTCCGGCGGCAGCTCGTCGATGGCCCGCTGCACCCCGTGGCGGCTGCGCACGTCCAGGTCGATGGAGTGCACGGAGGCGGCGCCATGCGCCAGCGCCTTCGAGGCAACCTCGGCCAGCCTCCCGGCGCGGCGAGCGGCCAGCAGCAGCCGTGCGCCCTCGGCCGCAAAAGCCATGGTGGTGGCCGCGCCAATCCCTGCGCTGGCCCCGGTGATGAAAACGATTCTCCCCTTCAGTTTCATGGCCCTTATCTTAATGCCCCTTGCCGGCTAATGCGACGATTTTCCCCGTTGAGACATGCGGTACAGGCCAACCGCCCAGTCCTCGCGGCGAAGGCCGACGGCGATTGCCTCGGCGAAGACTTCGGCGAGCGAATCGGCCAGGCGCAGATGGGTGCCGCGGCTGGCCGCAGCCTCGCGCAACAGGCGCAGGTCTTTCTGGCCCAACTCGATCGTGGCGCCGGGCTGCTCGGGCGGATGCAGCATGACTTTGCTGTAAGCCGCGTAGAAGGGCGACTGGAAGAGCGCACTGTTGACCGTCTCGATAAAAACCTCCGGATCGATTCCCTGCCCCTCCGCATACGCAAAGGCCTCGCCGAGCGAGTGGATCATGGCGCTGATCAGAAAGTTGCCGCCCAGCTTGACGGCGTGCGCCTGCCGGGGCTCCTTCCCGACGACCGTGATGCCGCGCGAGAGCGGCTCCAGCAGCGGCCGGGCTTTGGCAACTGCATTGTCTGCGCCGGCCACGACGATCCAGAGGTGGCCCGCTTCGGCGACGTTGGGCCGTCCGAAAACCGGTGCGGCGACAAAGTCGTGCCCGCGGCGGGCGTGCTCCTTTGTCAGCCGCTCACTCAATGCCACGCTGATCGTGCTGCAAGAGATGTGCAGAGCGCCAGGTGAAAGCGCGTCCATCAGCCCGTTCGCGCCGAACAGCACCTCTTCATTCGCCGCATCGTCGAAGAGCATGGTGATGACCGCGTCGGCGCCCAGCTCGGCCTCCGCCGGAGTGGCTGCGGCGATTGCGCCCTCGCGCAGCAGCGGTTCCGTCTTCCCCTCCGTCCGGTTCCATACCGCCAGTTCGTGGCCCGCCGCAATCAGATGCCGCGCCATCGGCGTTCCCATCTTGCCCAATCCCAGAAACCCAATCTTCATGAGGCGATTCTAGCGGACGCCGAACAGTTGTCAGCGGTCAGTCACCAGTCATCCGTGGTCAGCGCAGCGCATCCAGTCCATCAAGTCCGCCGTAAGCACAGCCTGTCATCTGGAAGCAACAACCTGCCACCCTTCTAAGTAATCAAGAATCGTGTGTCATCCCGAGCGGAGCGCGTTTGGGGCCCCGTGATCGCACAGCGATCATGGGGTAAGCGCAGCCGAGGGATCTGCTTTTGTCTCTCGTCTTCTATCTGGGCACGGCTTCACAGCTTGCGGAAAAACCCTTCGCCCCACAATGCCTTGAAAGGGCTGGCTTCAGCCGTGCCGAACCCCCGCCCCATTTTTCTAGAAACAAAGTGAAGTCAGAATTCCTACCGGCTTACCGATCGAAGGGCAGAAACAGGATGAACACGGTGCCGCTTCGCCCTTCCTTTTGCTCAAGCTCGCCAGTGATAATGTGGACTGGCCGGATAACGAGAACCGAGTGCATGGCAAGCGTTGCAGGAGGATGAGTGGCAGACACGAAGACCCTTATATCGCAGGCGTACTCCGCATTCAACAAGCGGGACATCGACGGTGCATTAGCACTGATGACGCAAGACGTGAGCTGGCCCAAGGCTTCGGAGGGCGGCAAGGTTGTCGGAAAGGAAGAGATCCGCGCCTATTGGACTCGACAATGGGGCGAGTTCGATCCCCATGTCGAACCGCTGGCAATCACCGAGGAAGACGGAGGCAAGGCCCGCGTCAGGGTGCACCAAGTCGTCAAGAGCCTTCAAGGAGAGGTTCTAGCGGACAGCGAAGTTATCCACGTATTCACTGTGAACGCCGGTCTTATCGCAGCCATGGACCTTGGGGATGAGGCCGATTCTACCGCTGGTCCGTCTGCCGCATTCGCACATCGATCCTGACTGGCTACCCGCCGTGGAGCGTGAGAGTAGGAACGAGCCTCGACAATCAAGAACGGGCAGCAGACCACATTCTCAGCGCAACCGGATCGCTCCCGAAAAGTCGGCCACTATTCGCTGATCTGCCTGGAGCGTGTTTCAGAAATCGGTTTGTAACAAGGGCACGACTTCAGCCGTGCCGAATCGCGGCCATAGAATGACGGGCTTCCGCTCTACGGGTGGAGCCGTGCGACCGTGGCCGGAGGGATCGGCACCCTGGGTGACGTGCCCGCCTGCAATTCAAAACTCGTGGCGGCGCGCTTGACTAGAAAGAGCAAGACGACGTTGGCGCGCTGGTTCTCAAGGCTCGCGGAAACATCGCTCGTGGGGTCCAGCTTCTTGATATCCCCAGCCGGGAAACTCTTCGCTATGATAAATCCCCCTTGTCGTTCCAACGTGAGGGAGCGATCATCGATGGATTCCCCGCTTAGGATCGTCAAGACCTGCTTCTTGGGATTAGCTTCAAATGTGCAAGTGAGCCCGGTCTGTTTCAATTCGCCGTTGTCCACAAGAAACAGGCCGTTCCAAGCGCCACGTTTCTTGTACTTTTCAAGAGCCACCCCAGGCGAGTTCATCGTGCTGGGGTACACGAACAGAAACCTGAGCGGTTCCTCGACTGGGACTTCGCAGTCGACAGCGGCCAGCGGATATCGCTCTGCCGTGTCGTCAATCGCAAGGATATCTTTGAGGAGCAACGTGCTGGCACCTTTTGGCTGGGTAAATTCCACCCAAACGACCAGCCAAACCTGCCCCGGCGGTGGGTCGTAAAAGACCTCTTGCCCTGGCTTCACGTCTTCCGCTTTGAAATCGGCGTCATTGTAGAAGTTCATCTTGTCGATGAGCTTAGCGGTGGTGACCTTCGTTCCCCACGCCGCGGAGGTGGATGAGAGGTTTTGTTCCTGGCAATAGGACGATGCCGAAAATGAAAGGCTCAACACAAGCAGACAAGTGGCTCTTCTCAACATGACTACACCTTCGCGCACCAGCAGGGCGCATAGACAATCTTATCAAGATTTCCGTTTTGCCTTTCGGCCGCGAACCAATATAAGCCCAAGTCGCCCCTGCCGGGTCCATCTTTTGCCCCTGTTTCCATCCCAAAGCCCCGGGCGTGGCGGGTGGCCCGGATCTGACCAGCACTTGATGAACGGGTGCCCCAGGTCTGGATTTTCAGGCCTGGGATCGCAAAGACTAGGCCGTATCGACATAAAGCATTTGGTTAAGTTGCTGAATCCACATTGTCATCCTGAGCGGAGCGCGCTTCGGGCCCCGAATTCTCAACGCGGATACGGGGTAAGCGGAGCCGAACGATCTGCGGTTGGTTCTGACCAGCTATAGGACGTCCGTTTCGCTCCGGTCAATGGTCCCCAAATCGGCTCCACTCTCGCATGCTCGACAACGTTCCCGCCCTCACTCCACCGTCAGGTTCTCTAAGAAGAACTCGAAATCCTTTACCGCCGGCTCCTCAATAGAGGCCGCCGTGTCGAGCAATACAAGATAGTAGAGCTTGCCGGGAATGCGCTGCTGGATCTGGCCGGGACGGTAGTATTTCGCTCCGGCCGACCCATCCCCTTTGGGTAACTCGAGCGGAGACTCGAAGATCAGCCCCGGAAACTCCGGCTCATCGCGCTCGAAGATCACGAGCCGCCCGTGGCCGTCTCCGTCCTTCTTGTACATATTCGGCTGCACGCCCTTCAGGGCAATGCAATGCGCAACCGGGCAATGCAAGGCGGGATCGGGCTCGAAAGAGCCGTCGCTCTGGAACTTCCTCGAATAGTCCTCCAGCGTCTCGCCCTCCTTCGGCCGCTGAACGAGCAACATGACGCTCGGGTGCAGGCTGTGCGCCGTTCCCTTGTACGGCCCGGTGCCGAAATTCGCCAGGCAGGAGCCATTGTTCAACTCCAGGTTGTGGATCTCCCAGTCTCCATGCGCGCGCACTTGGACGCCGCAGAGTGTGCTGGTAAATACCGAAGCGTCGCCAGCATTTTCTGCGCTCCACACCTCCTTGGGCTCATACGCCTTCTTCGGGTCAAATGGAACGAGCCGATTCCGGGCAATATTGACAGCGGTGGCGAAGTCCGATGCCTCCCCGGCATGAAGTTCTTCGAGGTGGCCCACCGCGCGCAGCGTGTGCTCAGGTAGGTTGGCAATAGTCGCGCAGTTCGTGTAGTCCTCCCAGAAGGCAATGGGAAAGGAGTTCCAGGCGTGACTGCCCTCAATCGCGAGAAATCCCTCAGCCCCGGCCTTCAGCTCTCTCGTTTGGCACTGCAGCGTCGCGCGAAACCAGAGAGCACGGAAGTCGGTGGGCGCTAGTTTCTGGGCTTGATCCAGAGCGCTCATCGCGGCGTCGTAGCTGCCATCAACGTCCACGTTGTAGGCGTAGCGAGCGACCAGGCCGGTCAACAGAAGCAGCTCCGCATTGTCCGGGTGGTTCTTTGCCGCCAGCGTGAGAAAACCCAGATCTTTGCCGAGGCGTGCGGCCACCTCGTCTTTAGCAACCGGGTAGTCCCAGTTCATCGTCCAGGACCGGCTGTACGGCTCAAGTTCCCTGGCGTCATCAAGCGCGGCCAGCACGGCCGTTTCCTGCGGAAGAGCGCTCGCGTGAATTGCCGCGATGTCGGCGCGGAGTTGCGAAGCGGACAGAGAAAGAAGGGACGCCAGAAGGAGAATACTCGCCTTGCGCATCGGAGCCTCGCACTCGGGAACGTGGCCCCAGTGTACTCGAAGGTTCGACGGGGTGCCCCAGGTCCCGATCTTGGGACCTGGGATGTGACGAAAGCCCGTGCCCAGGCTCAAGCAGCGTTAGCTCGGCGTTCCCGCCGTCTCCGCGCCCGCGAACGTGCACTCCTGGCATTGGCACATGCGCCGCAGATACTCCCACGAGTAGATTCCGCCGGAGTGGCCGTCGAGCCAGTTGAACTGAATCGCGTACCGGCCCACCGCGTGCGCGCTGGCCGGCTTCGGCGGCGGCGTGTACATGGGCAGCACAGCGGTAGGCTTCGGCTTGGGCTGGCCCGGCTTGCGGCCCTCCGCCTTGCGCTCTTCCACGCAGGTGGCGCAGGGGCACGCCTCGCGCAGCCATGCGAAGCTCCACGCGCTCTTGTGCCCGTCGACCCAGTCGATCTCCAGCCCCTTGCCCTCGGTCAACAGCACGCGCACCTTCTCCGGCGTGACGGCGATGTGCGCCAGCGGCCGGTTCTCCCCTTTCTCGCGCGCCTGCTCCTCTTTCGAGGAGAAACGGATGCCCTCGTGGCTCATAACGGCAGTTTACAGTTGTCGGTGGCCGGTTATCTTCCCGCGCCAGTCGTGGATCGGCGAGTTCTCCTCGGGTCCTTAGCTCTTCCCCATCGTGATCGTCTCCAGCCCGTGGCCGTGCGGCCCGGTCTCGCGCTGCCGCAGCAGGAACGCGAACAGCATGCCCATGAAGCCGAGCGTGGAGAAGATCCACATTCCCGGCCGGTAGCCCGCGGGGTTGGCCGCGCTGGCATGCGAGAAGTCATTGACCGTGCCGATCAGCAGATTGAAAACGGTCAGTCCAATGTTCTGAATCACCGTCATCAGGCCGTAGGCGGTGCCCAGCTTGGATTGATCGACGATGTAAGCGACCGAGGGCCAGATGATTGCCGGGATCATCGAGAAGGCCACTCCCATCATCGCCATGGGCACGTAGAGCGAGACGTGCGCGTAGGTCATCATCATGTAGACGGGAATCAGCATCACCGAACCGATCATCATCAGGAGTGCGCGCCGGCCGATTTTGTCGGCAAGGAAGCCGAAGATGGGTGTGCCGATCATGGTGAAAAGCGTCAGCATGCCGACCAGGACGCCGCTGAGTTCGAGGCTGGCGCCGTGCACGTCCTGGAAAAATTTGTAGGCGAAGGTTTCAAAGGGGAAAATCGCGGAGTAGAAGACGACGCACAGGGCGACTAGGAACCAGAAGGAGAGGCCGAAGTTGAACAGATCACGGAAGACAACCTTGTCTGTCGATCCGGCTGCGCCCATCTCGTACTTCCGCTCGGCATTGATTTCCAGGGCCCAGTAGATGAGCGCGCCGATCACGCAAAAGGTGGCAAAGACCACCGAGATGAGCAGCGGCGTGCGCCAGTTCGAGTAGGCAAAGTGAGCCCAGGAGGGTGAGCGCTGCGCCAGCAGCGTGCCAAAGCGGGCGATAGTGATATTGATGCCGAGGGCGAAGCTGAGTTCCTTGCCGCGGAACCACTTGGCGATGGCGGTGGTGATGGCGACGATCAGCGACTCGGCGCCGATGCCGAAGATCAACCGTCCGGCGGCCATCGACGGAAGCCAGCCCGCGAGCACGGTGATGCCGGCGCCGACCAGGCACGTGGAGCCGAAAAGAAGAATCGATTTGCGCGCGCCGAGGCGGTCGACGATATAGCCGCCGATGAGCACCATGATCATGTTGGGAAAGCTGTAGATGGCCTGCAGCAGCCCGATGTTGGCGTCGGTGAAGTGGAGCTGCCGGGCGAGCAGATCGGCGATGGGCTCGACGCAGTCGTACACATAGTAGTTGCCGAACATGCAAAGGCTGACGAAGACGAGCACGGCCCAGCGGTAGAAGCCCGTAGGCGGACGGCGTTTGGGATCGGGCATGAAGGCGAGGCTCCTCGAAGCGCGTCGGAACCTCGGAACCGAGAACCAGCGAGGATCCCGAACCTTTGAAGATTACCAGACGGACGCCGGCGCTATCCGTGCGGTGATTCCTTCACGGCCTGCCACGCCTCGGAGTTTGCACCGAGCGCATCGGGCTTGCTTCTTCGCTCGAGAAAAGTTCCGTCCTGCGTCAGAGCCTCGGTTCTTGACTCCTTCGCCTGTTTGCAAGCGACTTGCGTTGATGTAATCTATGGGTTACACTAATAGAACATTGAAACGGTTGCGCACTATGCAACTTCGTCGCACCGAAGAATTCGCGGTTTGGCTGAGCGGTCTGAGGGACAAGCAAGGCCGCGCGAAGATATTGGCGCGCATTGATCGGCTGGAGGATGGGAACCCTGGGAAGACGAGAAGCGTCGGTGCCGGCGTGGTCGAGATGAAGATCGATTTCGGCCCCGGTTACAGGGTGTATTACATCCAGCGTGGCCGGCTTTTGATTCTTTTGCTTTGCGGCGGCGACAAAAGCACGCAGTCGAACGACATCCAGCATGCCAAGGCCCTGGCTGCCGAATGGACCGGAACGGAGAATTGAGATGGCAGTCAAAACAAAGCCGTACGATGCAGCTGAATTTCTGACCGACGCCGAGACGATCGCCGCCTATCTGACAGAGGCTCTGGAGAGCGACGATCCGCGTTCGATTGCCAAAGCCCTGGGCGCCGTGGCGCGGGCGCGGGGCGGAATGGCCCAGCTCGCGCGCGAGACCGGCATCACCCGTGAATCGCTCTATCGTGCGCTCAGCGAAACCGGCAACCCGGAGTTGGGCACGGCGCTCAAAGTCATGCACGCGCTCGGCGTCCGGCTCACCGCCTCGCTCACAGCCTGACTCGCGCGAGCCAGCACCATGGTCGCTTGCCCGGTTCCTTGCGCTCCCGTTTCCGCGCTACAATCGCTTCGTACGCCATGCCCCGCCCGCTTCCCATCGCCGGCCCGCTCCGCCTCAAGCGCTTCCGCCGCGGCCGGCCCGACCGTGGACGCTAGTCCCTCGCGCTCGGTAATCTATTTCCGGCAGGTTCTCGCCGCGCCGTTCCCTGCGCTGATTTTCGTCAGCACGCGCGCGGAGGCAGAATCGCCGCGATAACACGGTTAACTCCGCTAGCTCCGCTAACTCCGCTAGCTCCGCTGAGAGGATTCCCCGATGAACAGCTTCCAAAGCCACGCCGTGCTCACCTCCGGCAGCCGCTCCTACACCATCTATCGCCTCCCCGCGCTTGCCGCTCGCGGCTGCAATCTCGTGCGCCTTCCCTTCAGCCTCAAGATCCTCCTCGAGAACTTGCTGCGCCGCGAGGACGGCATCAACGTTACCGCCGCCGACATCGAGTTCCTCGCCAACTGGGACGCCAAGGCCGAGCCCAGCCGCGAGATCGCCTACATGCCCGCCCGCGTTCTCATGCAGGACTTCACCGGTGTCCCCGCCATCGTCGATCTCGCCGCCATGCGCGACGCCATCAAGACCCTCGGAGGCGACCCCGAGCGCGTCAATCCCCTCGCCCCCGCCGAACTCGTCATCGACCACTCCGTGCAGGTGGACGAGTACGGCACGCCCGCCGCCAGCCAAGCCAACTCGCTCCTCGAGTTCCAGCGCAACCGCGAGCGCTATGCCTTCCTCAAGTGGGGCCAATCCGCGTTTCGCAACTTCTCCGCCGTCCCGCCCGGCATGGGCATCTGTCACCAGGTCAATCTCGAATACCTCGCCCGCGTCGTCTTTACCGCCGAAGTCGACGGCCAACTTGTCGCATATCCCGACACGCTTGTCGGCACCGACTCCCACACCACGATGATCAACGGCCTCGGCGTGCTCGGCTGGGGCGTCGGCGGCATCGAGGCCGAGGCCGCCATGCTCGGCCAGCCGGTCAGCATGTTGATCCCGCAAGTCGTCGGCTACAAGCTCACCGGCAAGCTGCGCGAGGGCGCCACCGCCACCGATCTCGTCCTCACCGTCACGCAGGCTCTGCGCAAGCTTGGCGTCGTCGGCAAATTTGTCGAGTTCTTCGGCCCCGGCATCGCCGAGTTGCCGCTGGCCGACCGCGCTACCCTCAGCAACATGGCCCCCGAGTACGGCGCCACCTGCGGCATCTTCCCCGTCGACCAAGAGACCCTCCGCTACCTCCGTCTCACCGGCCGCGGCGAAGAACAAATCGCGCTCGTCGAGGCCTACTACCGCGAGCAGGGCCTCTTCCACACCGCCGGCTCGCCCGAAGCCGAATACTCGCAAACCCTCGAACTCGATCTCGCATCCGTCGAGCCCAGCGTCGCCGGTCCACGCCGCCCGCAGGATCGCGTGCTCCTCAAGGACGCCGCCTCGAGCTTCGCGCAGCAGTTGCCCTCGCTCCTCGCGCCTACCGCCAAGCCGCTCGGCTCGCGCACCGCCGCCGCGTGGCAGCGCCAGCCGCTCGTCGACTCCGCCGTCGCCGCCCAAGAGCCGCTCCACGTCACCACGACCGTCGCCCAGAACACAGTGAAAGCCCGCTTCAACGTCGATCCCGATCCCTATCTCGATCACGGTTCGGTCGTCATCGCCGCCATCACCAGTTGCACCAATACGTCGAACCCATCCGTCATGATCGCCGCCGGCCTGCTCGCCAAGAAGGCCGTCGAGCGGGGCCTCACCGTTCCGCCGTGGGTCAAGACCTCGCTCGCTCCCGGCTCGCGCGTTGTCACCGGCTACTACCAGAAGGCCGGCCTGCTTCCCTATCTCGAAAAGCTCCGCTTCAATGTCGTCGGCTACGGCTGCACTACCTGCATCGGCAACTCCGGCCCGCTGCCCGCCGACGTCTCCAAATCCATCGACGAGCACGGCCTCGTCGCCGTCAGCGTCCTCTCGGGCAACCGCAACTTCGAGGGCCGCGTCAATGTCGACGTGCGCGCCAACTACCTCATGAGTCCGCCGCTCGTCGTCGCCTACGCGCTCGCCGGCCGCATCGGCCACAACTTCGACTTGGACCCGCTCGGCTCGGACCCCTCCGGCAAGCCCGTCTTCCTCCGCGACATCTGGCCCACGCAGGAGGAAGTCTCCGAGGTCATCGAGCGCGCCGTCTCCAGCGACGGCTTCCGCAAGGAGTACGCGACCGTCGCCCAAGGCGACGCCAACTGGCAGGACCTCAGCTTCCCAACCGGCGACGTCTACCAGTGGGAGCCCGACTCCACCTACATTCGCCGCGCGCCCTACTTCGACGGCATCACTCTCAAGCCCGCGCCCGTCTCCGACATCCTCGGCGCGCGCGTCCTCGCCGTTCTCGGCGACTCCGTCACCACCGACCACATCTCCCCTGCCGGCTCCATCAAAGCCAACGGCCCCGCCGGTCAATATCTATCGGCCCACGGCGTCCGTCTCCCTGACTTCAACTCCTACGGCTCGCGCCGCGGAAATCACGAGGTCATGGTTCGCGGCACCTTCGCCAACGTCCGCCTGCGCAATAAACTCGCACCGGGAACCGAGGGCGGCGTCACGCGTCTCCTCCCCGAAGGCGAGCAAATGTCCATCTTCGACGCGAGCGTCCGCTACGCCGAGCGCGGCACTCCCCTCATCATCCTCGCCGGCAAGGAATACGGTTCCGGCAGCTCGCGCGACTGGGCCGCCAAGGGCCCGAAGCTGCTCGGCGTCCGCGCCGTCATCGCCGAAAGCTTCGAGCGCATTCACCGCTCCAATCTCGTCGGCATGGGCATCCTGCCTCTGCAGTTCGAGCCCGGCCAGAATGTCGAGTCCCTCGGCCTCACCGGCGAAGAGGTCTACGACCTCCCGGGCATCGTCGCCAAACTTCACGCAATTCGAACCGGCGAGAAGACCATCACCGTGCTCCCGCTCCGTCAGGATGAGGTGAACCGCGTCGATCTCACGCCTTCCGCAGACCTCTCCGACTCCAGGAGCTTGGTCGTCAAGGCCACGTCATCCGGCGGCCAAATCAAGGTCTTCTCCGCGCGCCTGCGCATCGACACCCCGCAGGAGATCGAGTACTGCGAGCACGGCGGCATCCTGCAGTACGTCCTGCGCCAGCTCGCCGCAAAATAGCGCCCAAAAGATCTCGCGTGTCATCTGATTTGTCGGGTGAGGAATTGGAAGTTATGTTCACAGCGCGAAGATGGGCAGTGCTTCTCCTGGCGCTTTCCTGCCCGCTTGTCTGCGCCCAGCGCTACTCCGATCTCACCACGCCAACCCCGCTGCCGCCGGGCTCGACGTTGGTCATCGGCTTCCTTGGCGGCTACGACCGCTGGGACGACGAGCACCGCAGTGTCCGTCGCCTGATCCTCGACCTGCGCCGGCAACCCGGCGTCTTTGCCGAATCGATCTCCAATCACAACCGCTCGCTCGCTCTCAAGCTGATCCGCCGCGCTCTCGACGCGAACCGCGACGGCAGGCTGGAGCCGAACGAGAAGGCTGCGGCCCGCATCGTGCTATTCGGACAAAGCTGGGGCGGCGCCGCTGCGGTCGATACGGCGCGTGATCTCGAAAAGCTCGGCGTCCCCGTCCTGCTTACCGTGCAGGTCGATAGCGTCGGCATGGAGGACGCCGTCATTCCGGCCAACGTCCGCGCGGCCCTGAACTTCTACCAGCACGATCCTTTCACCATTCAGGGCCGTGCCGGTATCCGCGCCGCCGACCCCTCCCGCACGCGGATTCTCGGCAACTTCGAGGAGGCCTACGTCTTTCGCCCCATCGACGAATCGAATGCCTCCTGGCCCCGCAGAGTCTTCGGAGGCAGCCACACCAAAATGGAGCTCGATCCCGCCGTCTGGAGCCGTGTGGAGCAGACTATTCTGGATGCAATCGCAGGGAGGTAGCCATGATCCGATCCGCCGTTCTCGGTCTCTTGCTTGCGGCGCCGCTCTGGGCGCAGAACCGCGAGTTCGACCTCACGTCCTCCGGTGGATGGGTCGACACGAGCATCGATCTGAATGCCGGCGACAGCCTGCACATCACCGCGACCGGCCAACTGCAATACACCACCGCGCGCCAAGCCAACGGGCCCGCCGGGTTGCCGCGCGCGTTTACCGACGTGCTGCGCGCGCTTCCCGTGAACGATGCCGGCCGGGGCGCCTTGGTGGCGCGGATCGGCTCCAGCGATGCGGCGCGGCCGTTCTTCGTTGGTCAGGAATTGAATTTGAGAACCCCGGTGGGCGGGCGGCTGTTCCTATCGATCAACCAGTCCGCGATCGACCAGGCCAGCGGCTCCTATCATGTCGTCGTTCAGCGCACTCCCGCCGCGGCCCCCGCCGCCGCGCCAGCTCCGGTCCATGTGCCGGCCTTCCCGCAGCGCATGATCGACTCCATCCCGCGGCGTGTCGTCGATGCCCAGGGCAATCCCGGCGACCGCGTCAATTTCATTCTGATCGGATCGCAGGATCAGGTGCAGGCCGCCCTGAAGGCCGCCGGATGGGTCGTGGTTGATAAGACCGATAAGGAAGCCATGCTCAGCGGCCTCTTCGCCAGTCTGTCGAAAGAAGCCTACGTAACGATGCCGATGAGCACGTTGCAGTTGTTCGGGCGCGATCAGGATTTCGGCTACGCCCAGGCCGACCCGCTACGCGTCGTCGCGTCGAGACATCATTTCCGCATCTGGAAAGGGCCGATGACGCTCGACGGGCAAACCGTATGGGCAGGCGCCGGCATGCACGACATCGGCTTCGCTCGCGACGCGCGCAACAACGGCATCACCCACAAGATCGACCCCAACAGCGACAACGAACGCGACTACGTCCGTGACAGCCTGCTGCAGACCGGAATGGTCGTGAAGACGGATTACATCACGCCCGCCAATCCGGTGACGAGCGCCAAAACGGCGACCGGTTCCGAATTCACGTCCGACGGCCGCACCCTGCTCGTCTACCTGGCCGCCGGCGCCGGCGACGTCTCGGCGTCATTCGCCGACGTGTTCTGCTCCGTGCTCAAGCAGCACAATCCCGGCAACGGCACTTGGGGTCCGTGCTCCCGCTACATCGATTCGCCCGGACGGGAAGACCTCAAGCTCGGTCCTCTCTCCACCAAATACCGCGTGCTGATTGTGCCGGGAATCATGAGCTCGTGCGTATCCAATACGCCCGCGTTTCAGGAAGGCCAGGATGCTCTCAAGCCGCAGGGCCTCGATGTGGCCTTGCTCAGCATCCCCAACGACTCCAGCGAGTCGAATGCCAAAGTCATCGCCCAATACCTGCGCGACCACAAGTCCGCCGGCGGACGGAAGTACATCCTCATCGGCTACAGCAAGGGCGCTCCAGACATTCAGGTGGCGCTGGCCGAGGAAGCCGGCGTTAGCGATCAGGTGGCGGCCTTCGTCACGGTTGCCGGAGCCTCGGGCGGGTCGCCGGTCGCCGACCTGCTGCCTCAGGTCGTCGACAAATACATCGCGACGGTGCCGATGAAGAGCTGCCAGGGCGATCTCTCAACTGGATACAAGAGCCTGCAGCGCGAGACGCGCCGCGCGTTTCTCGCCGCCCACCCCGATCCCGTTGTCCCGACTTATTCGCTGATTGGCAAGTCGGATCAGACGACCACCTCGAAGTCGCTGCTCGAGACCTGGCGCATCCTGCAGACTTACGGCTCCGTCGAGGATGGCCAGATGTTGCGCGACGATGCCATCGTGCCCGGCGCGAAGTTCCTGGGCGCGGCCCTCGCCGATCACTTCGCGGTCGCGCTGCCCTTCGATAAGTCGACGGATTCGACCATCCGTTCGCAGATGGATAAGACCGCCTATCCGCGCGCCGCGCTGCTTGAAGCGCTCATCCGCTTCGTAACCGCGGATCTCGACCGCTGATGCGGCATGGCCGCCGCGGCCACGGTCTCAATTAATTCGGGAATTGCACGCTCTCGACCATCTGCTTCACCACCGGCTCGAAGTCGCTCAGCTTCGACGGCTGCGTCGCCAGCGCGATGTACCAGAGCCCCGCCTGCCGTGGAACCGTGTACAGGTACACCACTTGGTCCGGCTCCTGCTGCAACGAAGTCTTCGTCGTCAGCCTCGTCCTCAGCGCCTCTTTCCCGGCCACCTTCACCGGCTCCGGCTTCTCCGCCTTCAGGTTCGTGTCGCCCTGCGCCAGCGTCTCCACAAACTCCTTCGTGCTCGACGCCAGGTTCACACTCGCCGCTCCGGCCTTGGGCACGTAGTAGTCGATCATCGCGCCGGTCAGCAGTTCCGCTCCGCCGTTGTCGCCCTTCGCCACGCCCCCCGGCGGCACAATGTACAAACTTCCTCCCGGATCGGCCTGGCCCGCCTGCCAGGTTCCCGGATACGCGATCGAAAACCCGGTCGCCGGATAATCCTTGAACCCCGCCGGCAGGTTCGTCCGCGCAGCTCCGCCCTGCTTCGGCTGAATCAGCGCCCCCGGCTGCGGCTTGGGTGGCGGGATCGTCGCGATCAGCTTCTTGATGCGGTCGAAGTTCCCCGTGCTCGTGGTGTACGTGCCCTGCGGGTAGAACTGGATGTCCTGCGAAACGTACTGGATTCGGCTCCCCGTCGCCGGATGCGACGCCATCCACAGCGCCAGTCCCTTGGGCTCCGCGGCCGTGCCCTGCTTGGCCTCCAGCTTCTGGAAGAACTGCGGCAGTTGGATCGGGTTGTACCCGGCCGACGCCATCATTCGCGCGCCGTTCAAATCCGCGTCGTGCTCGTAGCCGCGCGAGAACTTCATCAGCAAAGTGTTCTCTCCCAGGCTTGTGCCCGCCTGCGAGATCTGGCAGAGCAAGCCGCACTGGCCGCTCTTGTCCGCGGTCAGCGTTCCTGCCGCCACGCCGATCAGACCGAACAGCATGTTGAACGTTTGCTGCTTGCTGATCTGCGCGGCGCCGTGGCGCAGCGCCACGTGCGACATCTCGTGCGCCAAAACGCCGGCTACCTCGCCCTCGCTTTCGGCGGCCTTCAGCAGCCCGGTATGCACGTACATCGGGCCGCCGGGCAACGCGAACGCGTTGATCGAATCGTCATTGACCAGCTTGAAGTAATAGGGGTAGGCGTTGGCCTGGGGCTGTTTGGCCAGGGTCTGTCCGATCTGGTTGAGCCATGCCTCGATCTCCGGGTTGTGGACGACCTCCATCTCGCGCTCGACCTCGGCCGCGTATTGCTTGCCGACTTGCAGCTCCTGGTCGCGGGAAAGCGACGTCTTTTGCACTCGGACATCTGCCTGTTTGGGGGGATTCTGGGGATACGCGAGCAGCGGAACGCTGAGAGCGATCACAAGCAACGTGCGGCTCATATGACCTCCTCGTAATTGCGCGATTCGAAATGAATCTAAGGCCCGCGCGGCGCGTGTGTCAATCCTCGCTCAATCGAGTTCGCTGCGCCCTGACGTCCCGGATCGGCGGCTGGCCGAAGAATCGGCTGTACTCCCGGCTGAACTGGCTCGCGCTCTCGTATCCCACCGCGAACGCCGCGCTCGCCGCATCCAGCCCCTCGTTCAGCATCCGCTCGCGCGCCACGTGCAGTCGAAGCTGCTTCTGATACTGCAGCGGGCTCATCGCGGTCAGCGAGCGGAAATGATGATGCAGCGTCGATACGCCCATGTTCGCCATGCTCGCCAGATCGTCCACGCGCAGCGGCTTGGCGTAGTTCGTGCGCAGCCACGACACCGCCTTCGATGTCCGCTGGCTCTGCTCGCCGAGCGTCGCAATCGCGCGCAGATGCTTCCCCTGCGGGCTGCGCAGCAGGCGGTAGATGATCTCCCGCTGGATCAGCCCGCTCAGAAACGGAATGTCCTCGGACGCGTCCAGAAGATCCACCAGCCGCGAGCACGCCCCGAGCATCTCCACCGTCGTCACGCCCACGGTCATGCCGCGCGCGTCGGCCGCCTCCCCGGCCTGCGCGAACTCCTCCTGGCTCAGAATCCTCCGCACCTCGGCCATGTCGAACTTGAGCAGCAGGCCGAGAATGGGCTTCTCCGGCGTTGCCTCCACCACCTGGCTCATCACCGGCAGATCGATCGACGACAGCAGGAACGACGACGAATCGCAGACCAGCGCCGTTGCTCCGAGATCGATGCGTTTCTTCCCCTGCACAAATACGATCAGCCGCGGTTCGTATGTCGCCGACGTGCATGCCGTCGGCGCGCTCCGCCGGTAAAGGCTCAGGCCCGGAACCTCCGTCTCCCGCACCCATTCCGCCTTCATCTTTGCGGCAATCTTCCGCGCCAGTTCCGCCCGCGCCTCCGCCGCCCGCGGGTCTCCGGCCGCTTCCTTTCGCTTCACCATTCCGGCTTCTCCTCGAATTTCAGCCTACCGCCAACACCACCCCATTGTGCACAAAAATCTGTCCTGCAGCAGGATTAGGCAATGAATCGGAAGGATCGGGATACCGCCCCGCCGCCTCGATTTCGTATTCTCTGGATTGGGCGTTCGGTCGAGACCTCTCCCGAACAGCTCCAAGGAGCACCAATGCAAAAGCGCAACCTGGGAAAAAGCAATCTCGAAGTTTCGGCGCTCGGCCTCGGCTGCATGGGCATGAGCTTCAGCTACGGCCCGCCCAAAGATACGAAGGAAATGATCACTCTCATCCGCGCCGCCGTCGACCGCGGAATCACATTCTTCGACACCGCCGAAGTCTACGGCCCGTTCACGAACGAGAGCCTTCTCGGCGAAGCCCTCCAGCCGGTCCGCGGCAAGGTCGTCATCGCCACCAAGTTCGGCTTCAACCTCAATCCCGACGGCAGCCCCGGCTGGCAGGGCCTCAATAGCCGCCCCGAGCGCATCAGGCAAGTCGCCGACGTGCATGCCGTCGGCGCGCTCCGCCGGTAAAGGCTCAGGCCCGGA
>JBEKUS010000010.1:0-50473 GCA_049514795.1 Occallatibacter sp. | reverse complement strand
TTACGAACAGATCTTCCTGCCAGCGGTCTTGCTTGCCGATCATCGATCCTCCTGACACGACAAACATAACTCAGAATCGATTCGATATACGTGAATGATGAAGACTTTTTCAACGGCCCCGTTCTGCACATCGATCACCAGAAGGGCAGGTTTCATGCGTTTCCTCTTTGGAATCTGCTGCTATCCGTTCTACACCGGCGGGGCGGATGGAACAAGGGAATAGGGACGGAGAGACAGGGAGGTAGGGACTAGCCGAAGAACGCCATGGCGATGTGGTTGACGGCGAAGGCGGCGGCGTAGGCGAGGGCGAGCATGTAGAGGAATTGCGCGGCGGGCCAGAGCCAACTGTTGGTTTCGCGGCGGACGACGGCGATGGTCGAGGTGCACTGCATGGCGAAGGCGAAGAAGATCATCAGGGCCAGCGCGCCGCCGAGGGTCATGTCGTGGTGCAGTGCGGTGCGGAGGCTGAGGGTCTGTGTGCTGGGGTCGGCGCCGTAGAGGGTTCCCATGGTGCTGACCATGACCTCGCGGGCGAGCACGCTCGAGAGCAGGCCGATGCCGATCTTCCAGTTGAAGCCGAGGGGTGCGATGGCCGGCTCGATGAAGTGGCCGAGGCGGCCGATGAGGCTGTCGGCGAGTTGCGGCGCGGTGAGGGCGCCGGAGGCGGTTTGGATGACGGGCAGGTGCGCCAGGACCCAGAGGGCGAGGGTGACGCAGACGATGATGGTGCCGGCGTTCTTGAGGAAGATGCGGGCACGGTCGAGCAGGCGCAGGCCGAGCGAAAAGAGAGTGGGCATCCGGTACTGCGGCAGCTCGAGGATGAACGGCGTGTCGCTGGACTTGAGGATGGAGCTTTTGAGCAGGCGTGCGGTGGTGAAAGCGGCGACGAATCCGGCGAGGTAGAGGCCGAGCATCACCAGCGTCTGCAGGCCGAGGAGGCCGTGCAGGTAGACGGTGTTGGGAATGAAGGCGGCGATGAGCAGCAGGTAGACGGGCAGCCGCGCCGAGCAGGTCATGAAGGGTGTGACCAGGATGGTGGCCAGGCGGTCGCGCTTGTTCTCGATCGTTCGTGTGGCCATGATGGCCGGCACGGCGCAGGCGTAGGCGGAGAGCAGCGGGATGAAGGCCTTGCCGTTGAGGCCGATGGTGCGCATGACGCGGTCGGCGATGAGCGCGGCGCGGGCGAGGTAGCCAGTGTCCTCGAGGATGCCGATGAAGAGGAAGAGCAGAAGGATCTGAGGGAGGAAGACGAGCACGGAGCCGATGCCCTTCCACAAGCCGTCGAGCAGAAGCGATTGCAGCCAGCCGATGGGAATGAGCGGGCGGGCGAGCGCTCCGATCCAGGCGAGCAGGTTGCCGAAGAGGTCGGAGAGCGGCTGGCCGATGGAGAAGACGGCTTCGAAGACGGCGACGACGACGACGAGGAAGAGCAGGGGTCCCCAGATGCGGTGCAGGAGGATGTCGTCGATCTTGCGAGTGTTTTCGGCGGAGAGCGGGGCCTGGTAGCCGGTGCGGCGGCTGACCTGGGCGGCCCAGGTGTGCGTGCTGGCCGCGTTGCCGACGACGGGCAGCGTGAGCGGCTTGGTCTTTTCGCGATGGCCGTTCAACTGGTTCAAGAAGAGCGGGACGGCGTCGAGGCCGGTGCCATGGACGGCGCTGATTTGCGCGACGGGCGCGCCGAGCTCGCGGGCGAGCTTGAGGGTGTCGATGTGGCCGTCGCGCGACTGCATCACGTCGGTCATGTTGAGGAGCACGAGTGTGGGCAGGCCGACGGCGAGAACCGGCGCGGCGAGCATGAGCTGCCGGGTGAGGTGGAGCGAGTCGAGGACGAGCAGGACAGCGTCGGGCTTGGGTGTGTCGGGCATGCGCCCGCGGAGCACGTTGACGGCGACGCGCGCGTCTTCGGAGTAGGGCGTGAGCGAGTAGATGCCGGGCAAGTCGATGAGGGTGAGGTCTTCGCGGCCGACGCCGGCCATCAGGCCCATGCGCTGCTCGACGGTGACGCCGGGATAGTTGGCGACCTTCTGGCGCAGGCCGGTGAGGCGGTTGAAGAGGGTGGACTTGCCGGAGTTGGGCGGCCCGATGAGAACAACGGTGCGGAGGTGGCCTTCCGGCGGCGGGGCTGCGGGCGGCTCGAAGGCCGGCGTGTCGCAGCAGGCGTTCATCGGGTGGCCTCGGCGAGTTGGGGAGCGGCTTCGGCGGCAGAGCCGGATTGGGCGGCGCCAGCTTCGACGGGCCGGACGCGAATGGCCGAGGCGGTCTCGTGACGGAGGGCGATCTCCATGCCGTCGACGCCGTATACGGTGGGGTCGCCGGCCGGCGCGCGGCGCAGCGCGGTGACCAGCGCATCGGCCACAAAGCCCATGTGCATCAGGTGGTTCCGGACCGATTCAGGCAGATCGAGGGCCACTAGCACCCCCTGTTCGCCAACGGTCAATTCACTCAGCACGCTCACCCGCCGAACCCCGTCATGCCGCCCGCGACGGCGGGGCGGCAGAAATATACGACCGGAATGGTCGGATTTAAGTATACGGCGGAAGCGCCTTGGCCGGCAAACCTGGTTTTCGGGGATTTCGGCATTGAGCATTCCCATCAGCGGCCTCCAGGAAGGGACAATCTGGCGGGGATCCCCAGCCCCTCCCAAGCCCCCTGGCGGACCCTGTGCTCAATCTATCGGAACTTTGATTCTGTTCTAACAGTGGCCGACTTGATGTGAAGTGATCTAAATCACACGGAGTCGGGCGGGTTTCAAGATGCGGGACGGCCGGGAACCGTCGCCCCGGCCGCTTCGTGGTTGGCCGAACGGCGCCGCTCGTCCTACGATCAGCGAGCAGACCGGCCGTCAATCGCGGCAAGTCCCGTGATACAAGGATTCCATGACGCTTGACGAGTTTCGCGCCTCGCTGGCTCTGGCCGAGCCGCCGGATGGGCTACCTTCTTCGCTCGCCGCGCTCTGGTGGGACGCGAAAGGCGCCTGGGCTCGCGCCCACGGCATGGTCGATGAGCTCGAAACCCGCGACGCCATGGCCGTGCACGCAAACCTGCACCGCAAAGAAGGCGTCGAGTGGAACGCCGACTACTGCAACAGCCGCGCCGGGCGCACTTTCCGCCGGCCGACCCTCGAAGAGGAGTGGCGGGCGCTGGTCGAGGGGCTGCTCGATGGCTAGCGAGTCGGCGGGATCAGCGAGCCGGCAAGTTAGTAAGTCACGAAGTTAGTAAGTAGATAAAAGCGATAAGTGTGCAAGTCATGTCGCTAGTAAGTAGATAAGTCGACGGATAAGCGCAGCCGCGAGTTATAAAGTCAGTAGATAAGTAAGTTGATGGCGGGTGGATGCAGCGGTAACTTCAGCGCCGGCGGCGGGTCGGGAGTTATCTTTGTGCTCCGGGACGGAAATCATTCCGGCCGCGCCGGTTCGGACAGCGGGACCTCCGGGCGATTGCGATAGAGAAACACTTCCCAATGTTCTGTATGCGCGGGAGGGTCGAATCATTGCGCTGTTGTCCCGACGGGATTTCCTGCTAACATGAAGCCGCTGTTCCACGAGGGGGGAACGCAATGCGGAAGCCGGTAATCGCCTTGCTGCTCACGGCCGCCGCTGCCATTGCCTGCGCCGGCAGTCGCGCATCCGCGCAGAGCGTGACGGTCGAGCAGTTGGAGCAGACGCTGGGCCGGATGCATGGCATGGGAGATGGGCAACTTGCGAAGAGCATCACCGACATGAAGCTGACGGAGCGGCTCAGCGATACCCGGCTTGCGCGCATTGAGAAACGACTGCTCGGCCGCCAGTCGAAAGAACAGCTCGACGCATTGGCCGGCGAAGCGGCGTTTCTCGATCTCCCTCCCGCGGATACTCCCTCAGAACCCGCGCCCCATCCGGCCCGGCAAGCAGAGCTCCTCACCCGCAGCGTCGATTATGTCAACAAGACGGTGGCGCAATGGCCGAGCTTCACCGCCACGCGCTGGACAACACGTTTTGAGGGCACTTCAACAGCTATTCCGACCGGTTTGCAGGATTGGCTCTTCTCGCCGAACTCGCCGCGGTCGCGCCCCATCAATCGCTGGGTCTGCCCAGATGAGCCGAGGTACGGGCACCGCCGGCTGTCGGCAATCGACACCAGCCGCCTCACGCTTGTGAATCGCCACGGGCACGAACTGGTGGCGTTTGGCGTGAACGGCGGCGAGTTCGCGTGCCCGGAACGCGGCGTGAGCACCGCAGTGGAGTTTGGCGACGCACTCGCATGGGTGCCGCTGGTCGTGTCTCGGGGGAGGGTCGCCTAGAGCCACTGGGAACAGGGGGATTCCACTCTGCTTGCCGTCTTCCGGTATTCAGCGAGAGTTACGTTCCCACCGCCCTCCGACCGAGAGAAGGATCCGCCGATCCTGGTCGTGGTAGGCGGCGAGTTCGCGCTCAATCCGGCAGACGGCTCGATTCTGCGCTTCACTCAGACCCGGCGCTGGAGAGAAGTCTCCTCCGGCGTCAGTTTCCCGATCGAAGATGACATCATGGTGGAATACGCGGCCGCCACGATCGGAGGAACGATCTGCTTCTGTCCGGCACGGCGTGTGGCGAGGTTCCTGGCGCCGGCCCTCTGGCCCAAAGGCGCAAAGGTCAAGCGGCCGGACGATGGATTCTACCGCAAATATCATTTGTCCGAATCTCCTCTTCTAGAGTATCTGAACGAAGTTATATTTGGGCACTATCAGTCTTATGAGCCGAAGGCGTCAGAGCCGCCTGGCCTGTAACTCGGCCCCACGATTCAGATCTTCCCAGGAACGCAGCGCTGCCTCAGGACTTTCTCGGACTAGCGGCCGGCGCTTGAAGAGGAGTGGCAGGCGCTGGCGGATGGGCCGCTGGGCGATTAGCGAGTCGGTGAGCTGGCGAGTCTATCGACCGACAGCGCGCGAGGAAAGAGCAATCTCCGCGTTGCCGACCAACCGCCCAGAATTGCGGCAACACGTCTTCTCGCTGCCCGCTTCGTCAAGCGAGCGAAGAACTGATGTTCGTGAACAACTGATGCACGGCGGCCGCAACATGGTTGATCCCCGTGATCACCACGAGAGCAAGCATCATGCACAGTAACGCATACTCGACGAGATCCTGACCCTCGTCACTGTCCGCAAAGTTCTGGAGTTTCACATTCAACATGAGAATTCCATTGTGTAACTGCATGTTCCGCCCTTTGTCTTGTGATGAATTCAGGATGACTGCGGGAATCAAAGTGTGCAATTCGTCTTTTGCTGCAGGAGCGCCTGCCCGATAAGTGCTCAGCCCCGGAGCGCCGGTAACCAGAGGATGGTTACTGGCCGCCTAATCCTGCTCCAAAATCCCCGCGAAGCAAGCGATCGGCACCACAGGGGCCAGGCGCACTTTTACAACTTCAGGGAACCTCTGAACACGTCGGTGAAGAGCATTGAAGCGCCATCCCTCAGGGGCCAAAGCCCGTAATTTAATTGGCTTTTCTCGGCACGAGGCCCAGAGGGCGCCCCGTCGTGCCCTTTCAAAACCAGAACCGAATCAGAGGTTCTTTAGAACCAAGGTTGCAACGTCCGCGCCTATTGCACCGTAAGCGTGACGGCGCCGCTGGACGTGGTTGTGCCCGAGGACCCGGTGGCCGTGATGGTGTAGACGCCCGCCGTGGTGGGCGGGGTAATCGCGTTGCCATTCACCGCCGCTGCTGTCTTCGCTGGCGCAGGCAGAAGCGCGTCCACGCAGAGCGTCACGGCCGAACAATCGGATGAGGCGATCAGCCGGTCTCGGGGCGAGGGAGATGGTGAGCCGGCGAAGCGCATCTGCGGCATGAGGCAGTTGCATTCTGGATCGCCCCGGCAGTTTCCGATTGCGTCAGCGCCGCAGGCGTGTAATCATCACCTTGTTCCCCGGTCTTCCCCGCTCAATCAGTTCCAGGATCAAAACATGCGCCTGCGAGTCTTCCTCCTCTCCGCCGGGCTCCTAACGACCGCCTGGTCCGCGATCGCGCAGCCGGTCGATTTCGAAAAGGACCGCGTGCCCATGACCGTTCTCGACGGCCCATGGCGTTTTCATACCGGCGACGATCCCGCATGGGCCGATCCTGGCTACAACGATTCCGGCTGGTCGCTGCTCTCCGCGGATCGCGGCTGGTCAGAGCAGGGATACGCCGGCTACGCCGGTGCGGCATGGTACCGTCTCGCGATCGTGCTTCCCGCCGGGCACAGATCGCTCGCGCTCTATTTTCCCAACGTGGACGTGAGTTGCCAGGTTTACGCCAATGGCAGGCTGATTGGGCAAAAGGGCGATTTGCCTCCACATCCGCATTGGGTCTCGGACTACCGGATGGTCTTTCCGATTCCCGACGATGTTGCAGCGAATGGCCGACTGCTGCTCGCCATCCGCGTGTGGGAGCCGCTGGCCCATGCCAACTTGCTCTCCGGCGGGCTCAATCCCGCGCCGCGGATCGGCGACGCGTATTCCATCGCACATTTCCGCGTGCTGGCGGGCTACGAATTTTACTGGGAGAACTCATACTCGATCGTCGAGTTGTTCGCGAACTTAATCGGGGCCCTGGCGAGCCTCATCATGTTCGCATCGCGCCGCAAGGAGCGCGAATACCTTTGGTTCGGCGTCTACCTTCTAAATTGGTCGCTGTTCAACGCCGTCGTACTCTACTCGGCATTCCGGCCAGTGCCGCACTCTTCCTGGTTGGTGCTCAGGTTGCTTCTGGTCGGGTTCGGATATTACACGTTCGTCGAGTTCTACAGAAGCCTTTGCGGGCAAACCCGGGACTGGCCCTATTGGGGGGCTGTCTTCTTCATGATCCAGCAGCCATGCTGGTACATCGTCAGCGTCTTTCGGAGCCTGCGCGGCTGGGATTTTGGCTTGGATTTCGCGCCGCTGATCGCTCTCGCGTGCCTGGCCGGAATGGTGTATCGCGCGAGGAAAGCCGCGAAGCGACATCCCGCCGACCTGGTGATTCCGTTGGCGTTGAACTCCGTGTCGTCGATCCTTGCCGGGCTCTCCGATTCAGCGGCTCTCAGTCATCAGGCCTGGGCGCAGGGGTATCTCTCCTTTGTCCGCAACGGAATCCGCTGGCCGTTCCCGTACTGGCTGCCATCTCTGATCGGGGACTTCACGAATCTGGCGGTGCTCATTGTGCTCATCCGGCGCTTTGCCCGCAGCCGCCGCGACGAGGAGCGCCTGGAATCCGAGATGGAGGCGGCGCGCACCGTGCAGAGGGTCCTCATCCCGGACGAGGTACCCACGATTCCCGGCTTCCAGATTCAGGCCGTTTACCAGCCCGCGAGCCAGGTTGGCGGAGACTTTTTCCAGATTGTTGCCACGCGGAATGGCGGCGCGTTGATCGCGATCGGAGACGTGAGCGGCAAAGGGATGCCGGCGGCCATGACCGTGTCGCTGCTCGTGGGCACCTTCCGCACCCTGGCCCACTACACGCAGAGCCCGGCGGAGATTTTGCGCGCCATGAACCAGCGCCTGCTCACGCGGTCGGACGGCGGCTTCACCACCTGTCTCGTGCTGCGCGCCGATGCCGGCGGCGGCGTGACGGCGGCGAACGCCGGCCATCCCGCGCCCTATCTCGGCGGGCGGGAACTTCCGATCGATCCCGGTCTGCCATTGGGGCTGGCCGCGGACTCGAGATACTCCGAGTCGCGCTTTCGCCTCGAGCCGGGCGGCAATCTCACTCTGCTAACCGACGGCGTTCCCGAGGCGCGCGATGCGGCGGGCCATCTGTTCGGCTTCGAGAATACCGCCGCGATCTCCAACCAATCGGTAGAGTTCATCGCCGAGGCAGCCCGGAGATTCGGGCAGGAGGACGATGTGACGGTAATCAGGCTGACCCTGGAAGCAGCGGCGGTGTCCGAATCGCCGGCGTGGGCGACTCCGGGTGCGACGGCGTGGTCGTGACGGCATTCGAGCCGCGATTCGCTGGCAACAGCGCTCCCGGAAGAGACCGATGGCCGCTTCGGTGTAGAATCCTCTGTCCGGCAGAAGAGTGCGGAAGGGGCGGTGGCCATGAAATATCGCAAGTTTGGAAAGCTGGATTGGAAGGCTTCGGCGCTGGGCTTTGGCGCCATGCGGCTCCCGGCAGCGGATGGGAAGCGGGGCAGTCCCAATGTCGACGAGGCCGAATCGATCCGCATGATCCGCTGCGCCATCGACCATGGCGTGAACTACGTCGACACCGCATATTCCTATCACGACGGCAAAAGCGAGCTCATCGTCGGCAGGGCGCTCCGGGACGGGTATCGCGAGAAGGTGAAGCTCGCGACCAAGCTGCCCACATGGCTGGTGCAGGGGCCATCCGACTTCGACCGCTATCTGAACGAGCAGTTGGAGAAGCTCCAGACGGATCGGATCGACTTCTATCTGATCCACTCGTTGAACAGGGGGTTCTGGGCAAACATCGTCGTGAAGCATAACCTGCTCGGCCAGGCGGAGCGGGCGCTGGCCGACGGGCGCATCGTGCGCCTGGGCTTCTCGTTTCACGATAACTACGAGTGCTTCGAAGAGATCGTGAACGCCACGGACCTGTGGAGCTTCTGCCAGATCCAGTACAACTACATGGACACGGAGAACCAGGCGGGCACGAGCGGGCTGAGGCTGGCCGCGGAGAAGGGGCTGGCGGTGGTGGTGATGGAGCCTCTGATGGGCGGGCGGCTCGCCGATCCGCCGCCGGTGATCCGGGAGACGCTGGCGGGCGATGCGGCGCGGCGCAGCCCGGCGCAAATCGCGTTCGACTGGGTGTGGGATCAGCCGGAAGTGTCGGTGGTGCTGAGCGGCATGAGCACGATGGACCAGGTGGTCGAGAACCTTCGGTTTGCCGACGAGGCCCGCGTGGGCAAGATCACCTCGGAGGACCGGGCGATGATCGCGCAGGTTCGCGAGCAGTATCGGTCGCGGATCGCGATCCCGTGCACGCAATGCGGCTACTGCATGCCGTGCCCCACCGGCCTGAACATCCCGTTCATTCTCGATTCCTTCAACTACGCCCACATGTACGACGACCTGGGCGCGGCACGATTCCGCTACAACTTCGTGCTCAAGGAGGAGCAGCGCGCGGGCGCGTGCATCGCCTGCGGCATGTGCGAGGCCGCGTGCACGCAGCAGATTCCGATCTCGGAGTGGATGCCCAAGGTTGCGGCGCTGCTGGGGTGAGGGAATAGCGTTCGGGGGTTCCGCCGCGGCGGGATAGTACTGTTCGATTTTGAACGGGCGGCGCCATTTGCGGACATGGCAGGCATCTCGTTCGCCCATAACCCATTTATTTCCAATCAGCCGAGTGGCAGGCCGCGTGCAAGTGCATTGGCACAGCACACCTCACCAAGGAGGCACGTATGCTCAGCGATCTGAAACTCGCAGTCCGGCAACTTGCGAAATCGCCGGGCTTTGCCCTGACGGCGATTGTGACACTCGCGCTGGGGATTGGCGCGAACGCCGTCGTGTTCAGCGTTCTGAACGCACTGCTATTTCGGCCGGTCAATGTGCCGAATGGACAGAATCTTTACACAGTGCAGCAGCGCGGTCCATCACAGTCGTACCTGGACTATGTGGATCTGCGGGACCGGAATCGGATGTTCGAGAGTCTGTCGGCATTCCAGATCGCTGGTCCGGTTGGCGTGGATACTGGCGGGAACCCGTCGACTGCGTGGTCCTACCTGGCGAGCGGAAACTACTTCGACGCACTGGGAATACAGCCGTATCTGGGCCGATTCTTCCACGCTTCTGATGAGAAGGGGATCAACAGCGCTCCCTACGTTGTGCTGAGCTACGCATATTGGCACAGCCATTTTCACGACGACGAAGGCGTTGTGGGCCGGATGGTGGGGATCAACAACCACCAGTTCACGATCATCGGCGTGGCGCCGCCGACATTTCGCGGCACTGAGCTTTTCATTGCGCCGGACTTTTGGGCTCCGCTCGTCGAACTGCCTTGCGTGGAGGACTTCAACGGCCTGCAGATTCGTAGCAATCACTTTCTTTTTGTAGTAGGGCGGCTCAAGCCGGGAGTGACTCCGGCACAAGCGGCGGCGGACCTGAATGCTGTTGGGGCATGGCTGTCGAAGACCTATCCTTCAGACGACGAAGGCATAAGATTCAGCCTCGCTCGTCCAGGCCTGCTTGGCGACTTGGTGGGCGGACCGGCGCGGGAATTCATGGCCGGTCTGATGTTGCTAGCCGGGCTTATTCTGCTGGCGGCGTGCGCCAATCTGGGTAGCCTTTTCGCGGCACGCGCAGCGGATCGGGCAAAAGAGGTGGCGGTGCGGCTGGCGTTGGGATCGCGGCGCGTGCGCATCTTGCGCCAACTGCTTACCGAGGCGTTGCTGGTTTCCCTGGCAGGAGGATTCGTCGGGCTCTCCGGCAGCGTGATGATTCTGCACGGGCTGAGCGCGTGGCACCCGTTAACCGGTTTCCCCATCAATGTACCTGTGAATCCCGACACGCGCACTTACGCCGTGGCCCTGCTGCTGGCGGTGGGTAGCGGATTGCTGTTCGGAATCGTGCCCGTCCGCCAGGTCATGCGTGCGGATCCATGGCAAGTGATTCGAACGGGTGAAAGCGGCGTGAGGGGGATGAGGCGCCTCACGTTGCGCGACTTTCTGCTCGTAACCCAAATTGCAATATGCGCCGTGCTGGTCACTTCGTCGCTGGTGGCTGTGCGAGGGCTCGTGCGATCGCTGCACAGCAATTATGGATTCATGCCCCAGAATGTCACGCTGGTGGCAACCGATCTGCACATGGCAGGCTACGCCGGCGACCACGTGCCCGAGATGCAGCGGCGCATGTTGGATGCTGTGACGGCAATGCCGGGCGTATCTGCCGTGGGTTATGCCGACCAGCTTCCGTTGAGCCTCGGTCAAAGTAACAACGAGGTCTATAGCGACAGCACCACCGACTTCCGGCCGACTAACTACGCCGCCGAGTCGATGTTCTACCACATATCGCCCGGCTACTTGGAAGCTGCAGGAACGAGGCTGCTGGCCGGCAGAAATCTTACATTGAACGACGGGAATCCTGACTTCAAAGCGCTGAAGAAGGTTCTTGTGAATCGGCGGTTTGCGCTTCAAGTTTTCGGATCGATCGACAAAGCGGTCGGTGGGCATTTCAAGTTCTGGGGTGGCATCCGGGCTGAAGTCGTGGGCGTGGTCGAGGATGGCAAGTACCAGACGCTGACCGAAGATCAGCAACCGGCAACCTTCTTCTCATTCCTGCAGATGCAGGAAAGTCCCACCTGGCTGGTTGTGCGGTCCGGACGCGATCCGGGAGAGATGGCAGGAGCGCTGGAGCGCACGCTGCACGGGCTGGATTCCGGCCTGCCTCTCACGATCAGGACATGGACCGAGGAGATGGATTTTGCCTTGTTTGCCGCGCGCGTAGCGACGGCAGCGCTGGGCGTGCTGGGATTGCTGGGCGCGATGCTGGCGGTGACGGGCGTTTTCGGCATGGCGTCTTACGTGGTCAGCCGGCGGCTGCGCGAGCTGGGGATACGCGTGGCGCTGGGCGCCGGGAAACGCGAGGTCCTGCGCGCTTCGCTGGGACGCGCCTTTCGCCTGCTGGCCATCGGCTCGGCTGCGGGGCTGGTACTGGGGGTGGCGGCCACGCGTGTGCTGTCGCACATCGTCTATCA
The DNA here is from genome assembly GCA_049514795.1 of Occallatibacter sp. Classification (GTDB taxonomy): domain Bacteria; phylum Acidobacteriota; class Terriglobia; order Terriglobales; family Acidobacteriaceae; genus Telmatobacter. The sequence goes on along the minus strand of JBEKUS010000010.1, from coordinate 38,851 downwards.
GGCCACGCCGAAGGACCCGATGGTGCTAGGCGGGGTGGCCGCGGCCATGCTCCTGATCGGCCTGGTAGCTGCGTGGATTCCGGCGCGCCGGGCGCTGGCGGTCGATCCGCTCATTCTCCTGCGGGAAGAGTGACGGCTGGCGCCCGACTCCATCGCCGACGGCGCTGCTGGGGTGATCGCGGAGCAGTGAGTCGGCAAGGACGGATTCGAGAGCAGCCGCTGAGCAGGATTCATCCGCCCGGAACTGCGCCGACCTCGGAAGCAGGCAAGTCGTCTCAGGGCTAACTGTGCTGACCCGGGTAGTACAGTACACTGCTTGCGACGCGCTTCCAGGAGAGGAAAGCACGATGGAAACGACGGTCGCTCGCACGCAGGAAGAAGCTTCAGCCGCCCTTGGCCGCGGAGGGATTCTCCGCCAATCATTGCGGTTTTACCGCTCGCACTTTCGAGTCTTTGTTGGGACGTTTCTCGTCCCCGCGACCGCGCACTTTGTCTGGATCGAGCTGCAGCGCCTGCTCAATCACTGGCGCCATCCCGACTGGCCCCAGGAGGGAATCATCTTCCGGCCGGATCTGGGAAGCTCGATCTACTTCATGAGCCTAGTACTCACCTGCGCCGGAGCGCTCGTCTATCTCGCCTTTTCCGGCCCGGCGATTGCGGCGGCTTCCGATGCCGTCTCCGCGCTGAGCGATCCTGGTTCCGCGCAGGCAGCCCGCGCGGCCGTGCGGCGGCCGTGGTTCCGCGCGCTGAACGTCCAGTTGCTCGCGACGCTCCTCGCGTGGTGGCCGTTCCTTGCCGCGCTCGCCGGAGCCGTCGTCGTTGGCTTCACGATTCTCTCGTCGGCCGGTGACCTGGGCATCGGTCTCTGGTACCTGCTTCTGATCGTCGCCTTCTTCGTAGGCGTTCCGGCGGGCATTTGGATGAGCGCGCGTTCCGTGCTGGCCGTGCCGGCAGCACTCCACGAATTTCGGCGGGCCGGCGCGTCGATCAAGCGCGGAGTCCGGCTTACGAAAGGGATCCGGCTGAGGATTCTCGCGGTGCTGGGGCTTGCGGCCGGCTTACGTTGGATTCTCGGCTTTGCCGCGAATGTGCTCCTGGGCGCCTTCGCGCGCGCGCATCCGGCAACCTCAACCGTCGAGGCATTCGTACTCATCCCGTCGTGGTCGTTTGCGCTGGATCTCGGGGCCGGGCCGCTCTTCGGGATTCCGATCGCGCTCTTCTACCGCCGCCAGGCACACGAACCGGTCGCGGCGGCCGTGCCGGTACAGAACTCGCCTGTGCAGTGAGCGCGGCTACCACAACCGCGTGCCGTAATTCGCAGAGGCTGGCCATCGGCGCCGTCGCGGCGGAGCGTCGACACGGCGCCGCGGCTGGCTACGCGACTTCGCTCAGGATGGATACAGCGCCGGCCGGGCTGCCCGACTCCAGGCTTTGAAGCAGTTGGCCGACCGAACCGGAGGAGGACGAGCCGCTCGCGCTCAACTTCGCGCTTTCGGTTTTCAGAAGGCTTGCGCGCTGGGCGCTGGGTGAGATTGCGGCCAGTTGTGTCATGGCGCCGCTCACAAAGGTGCTGTCGCCGGCTTCCAGGGCCTGCACGATCGAGTCAACCAACTTCACGATCTCCGCCTGAATCTCCCCGGCTGTGACGACGGGCGAGCTGGAGCCGCTGGAAGTTGAGGCGGTCGAAGAGGCTGCGTTCAGAGCGTCATCCGACAGCGTGGCGTAGTCCTGCTGTGCCGCCGTCAGATCGCCGCTCTTGAGGTCCTTAGCCAACAGGTTAAGATCGCTCACAGATTGGTTGACGGTTGACGAAGAGCTGGCAATCCCGGATAAGAGACTGTCGGAAATCGCGCTGGTGGACATGGTTTCGACTCCTGGTTCCGAGATCGGACTGGCCTACCAACTTTGCCCAGATATCGGCACAAACCCGAAAAATTCTAGTGCTGCAAGGAAGAAAAGATTGTCAAGGGAGGTTCCTGTAGAGTAAAGACATTTAGAAGCAATAAGATAGCGGAATCGTCTCTGCCGCCGGTTGAGGCTGGACCGGAAGCACTCTTGCGGAAGGAGCAGCCGATCACGCGGAGGAAACGTGCGCGTTTCCGGCGCTTCACGGTCGCGCCGGACGGCGATTCCGATTTCGCTACCGCATCCACACAGCGTTGCGCGATATGAACATCGTTCCAAGAAGTGGGAATTTGACCCCTCCCTGTGCCCTTCATCACTGCCGCTAACCCCTTCAGCAATGAGACTCACGATAGCGGCCGATCTTCCCAAAGGCCGCCTCGTGGAGCAAAGCGAATGAGTGAACTGAATACTGTGATTATGGATGGGAACGAGGCCGCGGCCTCGGTGGCCTATCGACTCTCCGAAGTGATCGCCATCTACCCGATCACCCCGTCGTCGCCGATGGCCGAGTGGGCCGATCAGTGGCGCTCGGAGGGGAAGAAGAATCTCTGGGGCGCATCGCCCATCGTAGAAGAACTGCAGAGCGAAGGCGGCGCGGCCGGGGCCCTCCATGGCGCGCTGCAGGCGGGGGCATTCGGCACGACGTTTACGGCCTCACAGGGCCTGCTGCTGATGATTCCCAACATGTTCAAGATTGCCGGCGAGCTGACCCCGGCGACGATGCACGTTACGGCCCGCACCCTGGCCACACATAGCTTGTCGATCTTCGGCGACCACTCCGACGTGATGGCCTGCCGGTCGACCGGCTGGGCGATGCTGTCGTCGAACTCCGTGCAAGAAGCGCACGACCTGGCGCTGGTGGCGCAGATCGCCACCCTGGAATCCCGCATTCCCTTCATCCATTTCTTCGACGGCTTCCGCACCTCGCACGAAGTCGGCAAGATCGTTCCCATCACCGACGACATCATTCGCTCTCTCGTCGACGACAAGTACCTGATCGCCTTCCGTCAGAACGCACTGACGCCCGACCGGCCGTTCATCCGCGGCACGGCGCAGAATCCCGACGTGTTTTTCCAGGCTCGCGAGGCCTGCAGCCCGTTCTACGTCAACGTTCCGGGAATCGTGCAATCGGCGATGGATCGCTTCGCCAAGCTGACCGGGCGCTCGTATCACTTGTTCGACTACTACGGCTCGGCCGAAGCCGAGCGAGTCATCCTGCTGATGGGCTCCGGCGCCGAGGCGGCGGAAGAGACGGTGGATGCGCTGACCAAGCAGGGCGAGAAGGTCGGCCTGCTGAAGGTCCGCCTCTACCGGCCGCTCGACAGCAAGGCATTCCTGGCCGCACTGCCCAAGACGGTCAAGTCCCTCGCGGTTCTCGACCGCTGCAAGGAGCCCGGCGGGGCCGGAGAGCCACTGTATCAGGACGTGATGACCGTGCTGGCCGAGCAAGCGGCCAGCCTGCCGTTCAAAACGCCCACCGTCATCGGCGGGCGCTATGGACTTTCGTCGAAGGAGTTCACTCCGGCGATGGTCAAGGGCGTGCTGGACGAGCTGAAGAAGGCCTCCCCCAAGAACCACTTCACCATCGGCATCGTCGACGACGTGAGCCACTCGAGCCTGGACTACGATCCCGCCTTCTCCACCGAGGACCAGAAGACCGTGCGCGCGCTGTTCTACGGCTTGGGCTCCGACGGCACGGTGGGCGCGAACAAGAACTCAATCAAGATCATCGGCGACCAGACCGACAACTTCGCGCAGGGCTACTTCGTCTACGACTCCAAGAAGTCCGGCTCGATGACCACTTCGCACCTGCGCTTCGGGCCCAAACCGATCCGTTCGACGTACCTCATCACGCGCGCCAGCTTCGTGGCCTGCCACAACTTCAGCTTTCTGGAGAAGATGAACGTGCTGGAGGCGGCGATGCCGGGCGCGGTGTTTCTACTCAACTCGGCCTATTCCGCGGCCGAGGTGTGGGACAAGCTGCCGCGCAGTATGCAGGAAGAGCTGCTACGCAAGAAGATCGAGTTCTACGTGATCGACGGCTACAAGGTGGCGCGCGATGCCGGCATGGGTTCGCGCATCAACACCATCATGCAGACCTGTTTCTTCGCCATCAGCGGCGTTCTGCCCAAGGACGAGGCGATCGAGCAGATCAAGAAGTCGATCAAGAAGACCTACGGCAAGCGCGGCGAGGCGGTGGTGCAGAAGAACTTCGCCGCCGTCGATCACGCGCTGGCGCATCTCGAGAAGGTCACGCTGCCGGCGGCGCCATCGTCGGACTTCGATGTAACCGGCGCGTTCTCCGACCAGGCGCCCAAGTTCGTTCACGACGTGCTGGGCAAGATCGCCGAAGGCAAGGGCGACCTGATTCCGGTCAGCGCCTTCCCGGCCGGGGGCGCGTTCCCGTCGGGCACGGCCAAGTGGGAGAAGCGCAACATCGCGCAGTTCGTCCCGGTATGGGACAAGGATCTCTGCATCCAGTGCGGCAAGTGCGTCATGGTTTGCCCGCACGCCGTGATTCGCGCCAAGATCTACAGCCCCGCGCTCGGCGACAAGGCTCCCGCGACCTTCAAGTGGGCCAAGCCGAAGTGGAAGGGCATGGAAGATCAGCGCTACACGCTGCAGGTGGCGCCTGAGGATTGCACCGGCTGCGGGGTTTGCGTCGAAGTCTGCCCGGTGAAGAACAAGAGCGACGCCAGCAAGAAGGCCATCAACATGGCGCCGCAGGCCCCGCTGCGCGAGCCCGAGCGCGAGAACTGGGAGTTCTTCATCGGCCTGCCCGAGGTGGACCGCACCAAGCTCTCGCACACGCAAGTGAAGGACCTGCAACTGCTGCAGCCGCTGTTTGAGTTCTCCGGCGCTTGCTCCGGCTGCGGCGAGACGCCCTACATCAAGCTGCTCACGCAGTTGTTCGGCGACCGGCTCTACATCGGCAACGCGACCGGCTGCTCGTCGATCTACGGCGGCAACCTGCCCACCACGCCCTACACCTACAACGCGCAGGGACGCGGCCCGACGTGGTCCAACTCGCTGTTTGAAGACAACGCCGAGTTCGGCTTCGGCATGAGACTGGCGCTCGATCAGCAGAAGGCGTTTGCCGAGATGCTGGTCACGAAGATGGCTCCGGCGATCGGCGCGGAACTCGCGGCCGGCCTGGTGGGCGCTTCGCAGAAGACCGAGCCCGAGATCGACCAGCAGCGCGAGCGCGTGAAGGCGCTTCGCGAGAAGCTCGCCGCCATCGACTCGTCCGACGCGAAGAATCTCGCCGCCATCGCCGACGCGCTGGTGCGCAAGAGCGTGTGGATCCTGGGCGGCGACGGCTGGGCCTTCGACATCGGCTTCGGCGGCCTCGACCACGTGCTCGGCTCCGGCAAGAACGTGAACGTGCTGGTGCTGGACACCGAGGTCTACTCGAACACCGGGGGCCAGGCCTCAAAGGCCACGCCGCGCGGCGCGGTGGCCAAGTTTGCCGCCGGCGGCAAGCCGAACAGCCGCAAGGATCTGGCCATGGAGGCCGTCAGCTACGGCTCGGTCTACGTGGCGCAGGTGGCACTCGGCGGCAACGACATGCACGTCGTCAAGGCCTTCCAGGAGGCCGAAGCGCACGACGGGCCGTCGCTCATCATCGCCTACGCGAGCTGCATCGCCCACGGCTACGATCTGGTTCATGGCCTGGAGCAGCAGAAGCTGGCCGTGCAGTCCGGCTACTGGCCGCTGATGCGCTACAACCCAGCGCTGCGCGAAGAGGGCAAGAATCCCTTCCAGCTCGACTCCAAGGCGCCGTCGATCCGGCTCAAGGATTACGCGTACCGCGAGGCCCGCTACACCATGCTGGCGCGGAGCAATCCGGATGTTGCTTCGGAGTTGCTCAAGGAAGCGCAGGACGACGTGGAGCGCCAGTGGCGCGTCTACTCGGCGCGGGCCACGATGCCCGGCCGCGGAGAGACGCCGCATATCGCGCCTCCCGAGAAACCCGAAGAAAAGTCCGAAGAGAAGTTGGCGGCCACCGCGGCCGGAGGTGAGGAATGACCGATATTTCCATGCAATATCTCGGCCTGAAGCTGAGCGGCCCGATCGCGGTGGCGTCCACGCCGCTGTCCGAGTCGCTCGACAACGTCCGCCTGATGGAGGACGCAGGCGCTTCGGCCATCGTGCTCACGTCGCTCTTCGAAGAGCAACTGGCGCTCGAGTCGCGGGCGCTGGACGAGGACCTGTCGCGGGGCACGGAGTCGTTTGCCGAATCGCTCCACTACCTGCCGGAGCTGGGCGACTACCGCATGACGCACGAGGGGTATCTCGAACATCTGCGGCGCGCCCGCGAGGCGGCCGGGATTCCCATCATGGCCAGCCTGAACGGCGCCACCAGTGGCGGCTGGGTGCGCTTTGCCAAGGAGATTGAGCAGGCCGGCGCCAGCGCGATCGAGTTGAACACCTTCGCGCTAGCCACGGACGCGAAACAGACCTCGGACCAACTCGAGGATCAGATTCTCGATCTGGTGGGCGCCGTTTGCAGCGCGGTCAAGGTTCCGGTGGCCGTGAAGCTGTCGCGCATGTTCACCAGCCTGCCGAACCTGTGCGCGCGGCTGGAAGAGAAGGGCGTCAAGGGCGTCGTGCTCTTCAACCGCTTCTATCAGCCCGACTTCGACATCGAGGCGCTGGAAGTGCGGCCCACGCTGCACTTCTCCACGCCGTCGGAGCTTCTGCCGCGGCTGCACTGGGCGGCCATTCTCTACGGCCATCTCAAGGGCGACATCGCGATCACCGGCGGCGTTCACTCCGCCGAGGACGTGCTGAAGGCCATCATGGCCGGGGGCAGCGTGGCGATGATGGTCTCGGCGCTGCACATTCACGGCATCGAGCACATCGGCCGCGTGCTGGCCGACCTGCGCTACTGGCTCGACAAGCGCGAGTACGCGTCGCTGGCCGAGACGCGCGGCTGCCTCAGCCGCCGCTCGGTGCCCGACACCTCGCCCTACGACCGCGGCAACTATATCAAGACGCTCAGCTCCTACAGCCTGCGCCAGACGGTGGCGGCGTTCTGAGCCGATTTCCCTGGTGGGTTGCGCCAGAACGAAGACGGCCGCACGAAAGTTCGGCCGTCTTCGTTTGGTGCTGCGGTGCGCTGATTCGCCGTCGGATCAGTTTCCGAGAAACCGCAGGACCGCCTTCTCCAGAACGCGCTGCGCCCTGGGCATGGCCGCTTGAACCGGGCCGGTGAGCGTTTCGCCCAGTTCCATCGAGCCGGCGCCAGCGGTGAGAAGCATGGCGTGGGCCGAGAGGGAGCCACAAGAACTGGCGTCAATATGTATCCTCGCGGCGCAGCCCGCAGTAATGGAGCACAACCTCGCGGCCTTCAATATCGTAGCGAAAGCGGAACCGTCCCGAGCAGAGCCGATACTGGCCTTCGCCCGCTCCTACACCGTCCAGCTTCCGGATCGGATGTTTGCGGCTCTTGTTGTACGGATCGGAGGACAGAATTGCGACTGCCTCCTCAAATCGGCCCACAAGGTCGGAGTGCGCGCGCAGCAGCTTCTTCAGCAAGCGGTCAAAGTGTGAGGTCGTAAGGACGGAAAACTCGGGTTCCGTCATGGACACTCCGCGCTACGCGGATCTCCCTGCGGCAGTTCGTTTCAGTTCCGCCAGCAGCTTGCCCGCCGGCCGGACGTTGCCGCGCGCGCGGTCGCGGGCGCTTTTGGCAATCGAAGCCTTCACTTTGGCATCGCGCAGCTCGATGTAGTCCTCGAGCTCGTCCGCAGCCATGATGCCGATAACCGGAATCCCATCCTTTTCCAGGATGAAGTACTCCCTGCCGTTGTGCGCACGGCGCGCAATCTGGCCCAGGTTGATCCGCGCTTTGGTGATGGGGAGTCTGCTGATCGTCGCCATTGATGAATATTGATTAACCTCAATCAAAGGATAGCACGACTCGCGCTCGCCGGCCGTTCAGATCTCAATCCAGGGCAATCGCATGAACGAGGATTCGGGAGGTTTTCGGGCGGATTTCCACCGCCCCTACGGGGCTCAGATTCCTCATGGGGCCAGCTTCCCCACGCTAAAGCGCGGGACTAACAACCGTTGCGCCTCCGGCGCGACGAAAAGCGAACCTCATTCGTCAACAAATTCCGTTCATGCGATTGCCCTGGTTCTCAATCACTGCCCGAGAAATCGCAGGACCGCCTTCTCCAGGACGCGCTGCGCCCTGGGCATGGCCGCTTGAACCGGGCCGGTGAGCGTTTCGCCCAGTTCCATCGAGCCGGCGCCGACCGTGAGAAGCATGGCATGGGCCGGCCGGGAGGCATAGAGCGAATGGGCCAGGGCCAGCAGCGCGGGCGGACTCATGTGATGTGTTGTGGAGCCGGATTCTTCCGACGCCATCGGCACCGGGTCGAGATTTACGTGCCCGGGCGCGGCCTCGATGGAGCAGTCGACGAAAAGAACCGAGTCGGCCGACGCGATCTCGTGGGCGAGGTCCGGCGTCCATTGCTGGCTGGAAAGAACGCGGACGCCGGAGTCCGCTTGAAAGCGCTGCGCGGCCCAGCTCGCGAGACGGAGACCGACTCCGTCGTCGCTGCGCAACGGGTTGCCGCACGCAAGCACGAGACAACGAGCCGTCTTATCCGTCATGGGAGCCCTCTGGAAACCGGCTCTCTTCTCCAATCTCTCGAGAGCCGTTCCGAAACGACCGTCAATCCAGGATAAACGCGCGGGGCTTTTCAGCGGACCGCGCGGTCCAGCACTTCGCCCTCGGGGGAGAGGAGCGAGATTTCCAGCGGCATCTGGCCGGCGGCGTGAGACGAGCAGCTCAGGCAGGGATCGAAGGTCCGCACCACCGCTTCCACGCGGTTCAGGATGCCTTCGGTGAACTTGCCGTTCTTCACGTAGTGCTTCGCGGCCTGCAGCACGCCCAGGTTCATCGCCTTATTGTTCTGGCCGGTGGCGATCACCAAGTTGGCCCAGACCATCTTGCCGTTCTCGTCCACCTTGTAGTGATGGTGGAGCACGCCGCGGGGCGCCTCGGCGAAGCCCGCGCCCTCCAGGCGGTTGACCCCGGCCGTCGCCCGTACCTGCTTCTCGAGGATGCGCGGGTCGGCGAGGATCTCCTCGATCTTCTCGACGCCGTGGAGCATCTCGACCAGCCGCGCGTGGTGGTAGTGAAAGGAGCTCTCGACCGGGCCCTTGGCGAGTTGCTTGAACTCCGCCAGTTCTTTCTCGGCTTTCGGCGTGCCCATCGACTTGACGATGTTTAGCCGCGCCAGCGGCCCCACGCGATAGCTGCCCTCGGGATATCCCAGCGGCTTGTAGTAGGCGAACTTGGTGTAGCTGTACGGCTCCACGGCCTCTCCGATCACTTCGGTGTACCGGGGCGCGGTGATGCCGTCCTCGATGGTCTTGCCCGCGCCGTCGATCAGACGCGCCGCGCCGTCGGTGAACTCGATCGACTCGTCGTCGCCGATCAGGCTCATGTAGTTCGTGGGGAAGTTGGCAAAGACCTCGATCTCGTCCTTGAACTTGCCGGCAATCTTCTTGTAGGCGCCGATCGCCAGGCCGACGTTCGCGTAGGCCTCGGGGATCATGGACAGAATCCTGTCGCGCTTGGCGGCCGAGAGCGGCTCGGTGACGCCGCCGGGGACGACCCATCCCGGGTGGACGCGCTTGTCGCCGAGGATCTCGATGATCGTCTGCCCGAAGCGGCGCAGCGCCACGCCGGCGCGGCCCAGCTCGGGCTTGGCCGCCGCCACGCCCAGGATGTGGCGGACCTTGGGGTCGGACTCCATGCCCAGCAGCAGGTCGGGCGAGGCGAGATAGAAGAAGCTCAACGCGTGCGACTGCACCATCTGCGCCAGGTTCAACATGCGGCGCAACTGCGCCGCGGTGTGCGGAATGCGCACCGACATGATGGCCTCACAGGCCTTGGCCGAGGCCAGTAGGTGCGACACCGGGCAGATGCCGCAGATGCGCGCCATCAGGCTCGGCATCTCGTAGAACGGCCGGCCCTCGCTGAAGCGCTCAAAACCGCGAACCTGCGTCACGTGAAAGTGCGCGTCCTCGACTTCGCCCTGGCCGTTGAGCATGATGGTGATCTTGCCGTGGCCTTCCAGGCGCGTTACCGGATCGATGGTGATGGTTTGGCTCATAGGGGACGTCTCCGATTCGTCAGGCTCCGAAGCGGGTCAGCGCCGGAATATCCAGCGGCCCGCCGGTTACCAGCGCAACCAGCGCGGTGTGAAAGGTATCGGCCGAGGGCGGGCAGCCGGGCAGGAACACGTCCACCTTCACGTACTCGTGAATGGGGCGAACCACCCGCAGCAGCTTGGGCACCACGACACAGGGAATCTGCGCCTGCGCGCTCGCGTTCTCGATGTAGGCGCGCTCCAGGATCGCCTTCGGCCCGATAGGATTCCGCATCGAAGGAACGTTGCCGGTGATGGCGCAGTCGCCCATGGCCACAAGCGTCTTCGTATGCTCGCGGATCTTCTTGATCTTCTTCTCGTCGTCTACCGAGGCCACCGCTCCTTCGACCAGTGCGATATCCACTTCGTCGGGGTAGTCCTTGGTGTCCACCAGCGGGCTGTAGACCACGTCCACCATATCCGCCAGCTCCAGGAGCCGTTCGTCCATATCGAGGAACGACATGTGGCAGCCGGAACATCCGTCCAGCCAGACTGTCGCCAATTTCAGTTTGCTCATTGCGCTTCCCTCATCAAGTTCAGATAGGGCAAAAATTCAGGGTTCTTGGGACGATCGGAGCCGACCTTGTTCTTCTCGAAGAGGGCTCCAGTGGGGCAGACCTGCACGCACTTGCCGCATTTCGTGCAAGTCGAGCTGCCCCACTCATCGTGCAGGTCGGTGATGACGACGGAGTTGATGCCGCGGCCCATCACGTCCCACACGTGCGCGCCTTCGATTTCGGCGCACACGCGCACGCAGCGCGTGCACAGGATGCAGCGGTTGTGGTCCACGGTGAACCGCTCGTGCGAGGCGTCGACCGACAGGTCGGGATTGCGATAGGGCAGGCGCACGTGGGTGAGGCCCTGTTCCTGGCCCAGCGCCTGCAGCTCGCAGTGGCCGTTCGACACGCACACCGAGCAGATGTGGTTGCGCTCGGCGAACAAGAGCTCGAGGATGGTCCGGCGATGCTGCTGCAACCGCTCGGAGTTGGTGGTGACTTCCATGCCTTCCTGGACGGTGGCCACGCAGGCCGGCAGCAGCTTGTTCGAGCCCTTGATCTCGACCAGGCACATGCGGCACGCGCCCACGTCGCTCAGGCCTTCGAGATGGCAGAGGGTGGGAATATCGATCTCGTTCTCGATCGCCACTTCCAGAATCGTCTGGCCGACGCGCGCACTCACTTCCTGCTCGTCGATGACCAGAGTTTTGACGTCTGTATCCATCGGGCTCATGCCAACACCTCCACGGCCGCTTCCATGTTGCAGACGCCGGCCGGACAGCGCTTGTGCAGGATGTGTTCGATGTATTCGTTGCGGAAGTATTTGAGGGTGCTGAGGACGGGATTGGGAGCCGTCTGGCCCAAGCCGCAGAGGCTGGTCTACTTCACCGTGGCGCAAAGATCCTCAAGCAGCGCCAGGTCGTCCATGGTTCCGGTCCCGGTGCAGATGCGCGTGAGCAGTGTGAACATTTGCGCCGTGCCCGCGCGGCAGGGAATGCATTTGCCGCACGACTCGGTCATGCAGAACTCGATGAAGAACCGCGCCACGTTGACCATGCAGGACGTATCGTCCATGACGATCATGCCGCCCGAGCCCATGATGGAGCCCATCTTGAGTAGCGCGTCGTAGCTCACTCCCACGTCGAGCATCTCCGCCGGAATGCAGCCGCCCGACGGCCCGCCGGTCTGAACGGCCTTGAACGTGTGCCCGCCCGGCACGCCGCCGCCGATCTCCTCGATGATCTCGCGCAGCTTGATGCCCATGGGCACTTCGACGAGGCCGGTATTCGAGATCTTGCCCGTCAGCGCGAAGACTTTGGTGCCCTTGCTGCGCTCCGAGCCCATGTCGTGGAACCACCTGCCGCCGTTGCGCACGATGGGGGCGATGTTGGCGTAAGTCTCGACGTTATTGATCAGCGTGGGCTTGCCCCACAGGCCGCTCGACGCCGGATAGGGCGGCCGCGGCTTGGGCGTGCCGCGCTTGCCTTCGATCGACGCGATCAGCGCCGTTTCCTCGCCGCACACGAACGCGCCTGCGCCCAGCCGGATCTCGACGTCGAAGTTGAAGGGCGTATTGCAGATGTTGTTGCCGAGCAGCCCGTGCCGGCGCGCCTCGCGTAGCGCGGTCGTCAGCCGCGAAACGGCCACCGGGTACTCCGCGCGCACATAGATGAAGCCCTTGCTGGCGCCCACGGCGTAGGCCGCGATGGCCATGCCCTCGATGACGCGATGCGGATCGCCTTCCATCACGCTGCGATCCATGAACGCGCCGGGGTCGCCTTCGTCGCCGTTGCACACGACGTACTTCACGTCGCCTTTGGCCTTGGCCACCGTGCCCCACTTCAGTCCGGTGGGATAGCCGCCTCCGCCGCGCCCGCGCAGCCCGCTTTCGGTGATGCGATGGATCACGCCGTTCGGCGTCATTTCGGTGAGCACCGTCAGCAGAGCCTTGTAGCCGTCGCGCGCGATGTAATCGTCGATCTTTTCCGGATCGATGTAGCCCGCGTTCTCCAGCACCACGCGAACCTGCTTATCGAAGTGGTCGTTCAGGTCGCATTGCAGTTCAGGCACCGGCTTCCCGCCAAGGCTTTTCACGATGGCCTCGGCCTTGTCCGCCTTCACGCGGTGGTAGAGCGTCTCCTCTGGATCGACGCGCACCAGCGGGCCATGCGAGCAGGGACCCATGCACCCGGTGCGGCGAATCAACACCTTCTTGCCCGATGCCTCGGCTGCCTGTTCCAGCGCCGCCTTCAGCTTGTCGGCTCCCTGGCTCGCGCAAGCCAGGTCCATGCAAACATTGACCTCGTAATCGTACTTGGCGTTTTCCTGTTGAACGCCGCATGCTATCTGTTCGAGCTCCTCGATTGTCATTCCACGGTCCACCTTTCCAGTTGCTCGAGCACTTGTTCGCCGGCCACTTCGCCCACCACTTCACCGTCGCAGAGCACCACCGGGGCCCGGCTGCAGGCGCCCACGCAGCGGGCCACCATCAGGCTGATCTGCCCGTCGGAGGTGGTCTGCCCTGGCGTGACGCCCAGCTTCTTTTCGGCCGTGGCGATCAGCTTGTCCGCACCCTTGATGTAGCACGCGGTTCCCGCGCACACCGTCAAAGTGTGCTTGCCCGGCGGCTTGAGCGTGAAGTAGTGATAGAAGGTCGCGACGCCGTAGGCCTGGCTCAGCGGAACCCGCAGCGAGTGCGCGACAAACCGGATCGAATCGTCGTCCAGATAACCAAACGAGGACTGCACCGTGTGCAGCGTCTCAATCAGAGCGTGGCGCGCAAAGCCGTTCTTGCGCATGGTGCCGTTGACGATCTTCCAGCGTTTATCTTCGCTGGGAAGGGGCGGGGGAGTGAATGCAGCCACATTTCCTCCTGGTTCTTGCTATGGGCGCGATCAAATGACGCTTCTCGCACGCGGAACAGCGCACCCGTCCCGCTCAGCAAGACTCTATCATTGTTCTACTTGCCGGGGCCTCGCGCAATCCGTGACAGCAATCACCGGACTGTGTGTATCCCGTTTACTGACTTGAGTTTCGGCCTGGCACGAATTGGGCAGTGCACATGTTCCGATCGGCGCACTGCTGCCGCGCGTGTCGCCGCGCACAGAACGGGAAAACAACCGCGGCCGGACTGTGCGTAGAATCACCTGTGGGCGCGTAAGACGCCTGAATTCATAGCCGTCCGCGGCCAATTTCGGCGCACTTTTCCACGGTTGGCGCGATCCGGCCCGCGCTGCCTATCTGGCCGGCTGTACCTGAAGGTTGTAGTTGCTGTAATCGATGGTGACAACGGTGCGGCCGAAGAGGAAGCTGTCCGATTCGGCGCGCGCGTGCTTGGCCATCGAGAACCCGTTGATATTGGCGTATTGCCGCATCAAGTGCGTCGTTCCCGAGAAAGCCGAAGGATTCTGCGACGCCACGCCCACGATGCGGACCAGCGTGCTATCCCGCGCGTCGACCCACATCGTCCCGTCGATCAGGTTGGTTGCTTTGTGTTTCGGAGCGATTGCCAGCGCGTAGCAGTCGCGGCCGTCGAGCTTCTCGACGCCGCCGGGTTTCAGCTTCATGTCGTAGTTGGCCGAGGTGAACCACGACTTCTCCACGTTTCCCGGGATGTTGATCGTCTTTTCGCTGTCGAGGAGCGGCTTCAATCCGAAGCGGAGAAGAAAGCCCGAGCCGCTCTGCGAGAGCACGGTGTAGGTTTTGCCCTCGCCTTTCTTATAGGTGTCCAGAACCGTCATCTCGGCTGCGGGATGCGTTTCGCCGTTGCCGCGGAAGACGGCGTAATGCTCGATCACGGTAATGCCAAGAACGTGTTCGTACCGGTTCTGCACCGCGGCATCCACGCTGCGAATCACAGCCCCTTCAACCGGCTGCTGCGCGGCGGCGACGCCGCACGGCAGGAGCAGGATCGCAACTCCTGCGAGAACGCCCGCCGTCATTTGCCGGTTAAGCCTCATCCCCACCCTCGTGCCCATTCAAATTATCCGACTTTGTCCCGGCCGGCGTTGACCCGGACCGTGCGCAGCCAGATGCGGAGCGGGTCACAGCCCTGCGAAGCAGGCCAACCGATGCGATATGCTGATTTCCTGTGTGAGGCACGGACTTGGCTCAGAAATCCCAACCGAAAACGCCACCGCCCGAAGGCCGATTCGAGCGCGAACTGCTCGTCGTCCGTGGCGTCGTGCAGGGCGTCGGCTTTCGCCCCTTCGTGTATCGCCTGGCAACGGAGGAGGGCCTCAGCGGCTTCATCGGCAATGACACCGGCGGGGTGACGATCGAGATCGAGGGTCCGCCGGCGCGGGTTGAGGCGTTCCGCCGACGGCTCCAGGCAGAAGCTCCGCCGCTCTCGCGCATCGACTCCGTCACCGCGCGCAGCGCGCCGCCCACTGGCGAAACCGGCTTCCACATTGTCCTGAGCGACACGGCTGGGCAGGTGAGCACAGGCATTCCCGCCGACGCGGCCACCTGCGCCGACTGCCTGCGCGAACTGCTCGATCCCAAGGACCGCCGCTACCGCTACCCGTTCCTGAACTGCACCAACTGCGGCCCGCGCTACACCATCACGCGGCGCATCCCTTACGACCGGCCGCAGACCTCGATGGCGCGCTTCAAGATGTGCCCGGCATGCCAGGCCGAGTACGACGATCCGCTGAACCGCCGTTTCCACGCGCAGCCCAACGCCTGCGCCGTCTGCGGACCGCGCGTCTGGCTCGTTGCGCCGGACGGAACCGAGATTCCTTCCGACGATCCGGTCGCGGAAACAACCGATCGCATGATGGCCGGAGACATCATGGCCATCAAAGGCATCGGCGGGTTCCACCTGGCCGTGGATGCGACCAGCGAAGCCGCAGTGATGCGCCTGCGCGAGCGCAAGCACCGCTACGGCAAGCCGCTGGCGATCATGGTCCGCGATCTCGACGCCGCGCGGGGAGTGTGCGAACTGACGGCAAAGGAAGAGGAGCTGCTCCTCACGGTTCCGCGGCCGATCGTTTTGGCGCGGCGGCGCTTGGGCTGCGGCATCGCGCCGTCGGTCGCGCCGGGCATTCCATGGCTGGGCGTGTTTCTACCCTATGCGCCGTTGCAGCATTTGCTCTTCGCCGATCCCCGCGTGAGCGCGCTGGTGATGACCAGCGCCAACTTGAGCGAAGAGCCGATCGCGATCGACAACGACGAGGCGCTGGTGCGGCTCGGCAAGATCGCAGATGCGTTTCTGATGCACGACCGCGAGATTCTGCAGCGCTGCGACGACTCGGTGATGGCGGTCGTCGATGGCGCGCCGCAGTTGATTCGCCGCGCGCGCGGCTTTGTGCCGCTCGCGGTGGCGCTACCGTTCGATGTTCCTCCGCTGCTCGCCGTCGGCGGCCATCTCAAGAACGTCTTCGCCCTCGCTCGCGGTCGCTTCGCCTATCAGAGCCAGCACCTGGGCGACCTCGAGAACGTCACCGGTCTCGATTTCTTCCGCGAGTCGCTTGCCCACTTGATGCATACCTTCGAGATCGAGCCGCGGACCGTGGTTCACGATCTGCATCCCGGATATCTTTCGACTTCGTGGGCGAAGGAATGGGCGGCCGAGCGCGGACTGCCGCTCATCGCCGTCCAGCATCACCACGCGCACATCGCGGGTTGCATGGCCGAGCATTCAATCGGCGGTCCGGTCATCGGACTCTCGCTCGACGGCACCGGCTACGGCGCCGATGGCCGCATCTGGGGCGGGGAAGTGCTCATCAGCCGTCTCGACAGTTTCGAGCGCTTCGCGCACCTCGACTACGTTCCCATGCCCGGCGGCGAAGCGGCGATTCGTGAGCCATGGCGTATGGCGCTGGGGGCATTGTACGCGGCCGGCTTCGACGTCGAATCTTCGGAAGTACTCAGCCTGTTGAACGTGAAGGCGCAGGACGCGCACGTGCTCGGCCGCATGATCGAGCGCGGGCTGAATACGCCGCTCACCTCCAGCCTCGGCAGACTATTCGATGCGGTAGCAGCAGTTGTTCTGGGCCGCGGCGTGGTCGATTATGAGGCGCAGGCGGCGATTGAATTGGAGGGTGTTGCCATCGGCGAACCTCTTAACGATCCCGCCGCGCTCGATTCCGGCTACCCGCTTGAACTCCACGCCGGAGACTGGACCGCTCGCGAGCCCGCGCGCATCTCAGCCGCTCCGCTATGGCGCGAGTTGCTCCGCGATCTGCGCTCCGGCACGGGCAAGCCGCGCATCGCAGCGCGCTTTCATGCGGGTGTTGCGGCGGCGTTCGTCCACGCGGCAGTTCTGGGCCGTTCGGCTACGGGCATCGAACAGGTGGCATTATCCGGCGGCTGCCTGCACAACCGCCGCCTCGCGCGGCTGCTTCGCAAAGGGCTTGCGGAGGAAGGCTTCCAGGTCTTTCAACACGTCCAGGTCAGCCCCGGCGACGGCGGATTGAGCTTCGGACAGGCTGTCGTTGCGGCGGCGAGACTAAAGGGGGACGTGTGGAAATTCCAAGAATCCTGAATGGCGCGAGCAGCGCCGAAAGTGACAGGAGGCGTACCCCGGCCTGTCATATCTATTGACACATATGCCCCGAGGGGTGACGATAGGGAAGAGATGGTGCGGGCAGGGGGAATCGAACCCCCACGGACCGTGGTGATCCGCCAGATCCCTAGTCTGGCCCGTCTGCCAATTTCGGCATGCCCGCGCTAACTGGAGGCGCGGACCAGACTCGAACTGGTGATGGCCCTTTGCAAAGGGGCTGCCTTCGCCAGCTTGGCTACCGCGCCTCCAACTCAATGGCTATGTGGCTTCGTTTTCTATAGCTCCCTCCTCATTTTTCATTTCCTCCGGTTCACGAACTCGATAGTGTCCCGCGATGCGTAGCTTTTGGAATTTGTCGGGTCGCTGCTTGAGTGCGTTCCGCACGATTGCTTTCTTGTTCGGGCTATTAATGAAACGCCCCGTGCGCTCCAATGCGCCGACTACATCGGGTACTGTGAAGTCGTCCTTCTTTCCGGCTAGGCTAGCTATGATAGCTTTCCAGAGCGGCGCCGGCGATTCACTTGGCCTTTGTTCGATCGCCGACTGTTCCTCGGGCAGGACAATACGCGCAACTTCAAACAGCTTCCCCGGAACCGGTGTGGCGGATTTTATCAACGCGTCAAGCTGCGCAATCAACGCTTCTAGCTGTGACACGCGGAAATTGAGGGCCTTCATTTCTTGCGTGAGCTTCCCATGCTCTTCGCGTGCGCTGGCGAGGGCGAGCTTATATGCGTCTTGCATGTTGAAATAGTACCGCTTCCGTTAATTCGAATCAAGGTCCACTTCTGCAGTTCCGAAAATCCACAAATGCTACCTGGTTTTCCTCATTTTGCTACCACATAATCCCCGTGGCAAATATGATAAAATAATACCTCATCAAATTTTCGCGGGCGGGAGAGGCCGGATATTCGCTATTAAATTATCTATTTTCAATATCTTATATGCATCAACGAACGACTCGACGCTCAGCATCTGCGATCACTGCATCGGGAGGGCTTTGTGCGCGGTAGATTCCGGGTGGAATCCCCCGTCACCCGGATAGCCGCACCAGCTCCTGCGCCTCTTCCTTCGGGCCCAGGATCGACATGCGCGGCAAGCGACCGCGCACCATCGCAACTTCGTCGCAGCGGTGCAGCCGCGGGCAGCTCTGGCAGTCCTTGAAGATTTTGTCGGGCAACTCGGCCTTGTCTTCCACGGTGCGGAAGCCGTACTTGAAGAAGAAATCGGGAATGCGCGTGAACAGGCACACGGATTGAACGCCGTGGGTCTCGGCCTCTTCGATGAGCGCTTTCACGATGCGTCCGCCGGCGCCCTTGCTCTTGGCCTCCGGCTTCACCACGATCGAGCGCACCTCGCAGAGATGCGGCCCGTAGAGGTGCAGCGCGCCGCAGCCCAGAAACACGCCGCCATCGGACTCGGCGACCGTGAAGTCGCGGATGTTCTCGCACACCTCGGCGAAGGGCCGCTTGAGCAGCGTGCCGTCGGTGGAGAGCGAGTTCACCAGATCGTAGATGTTGGAGGCGTCGTGCAGCAGGGCCTTACGCACCAGCATGAACGGCCTCCCCGGCTGCGGATTTCTTGAGCGCGGCGATCCGTTCCGCCGCGGCATCGAGCGCCGTGCGCACGCGCTCACGCGCGGTGCCTCCGGGGACATCGTGGCAGTCGAGCGTGGCGTCGAGCGTGATGGCCGCGAAAAAGTCCTCGTCGAACTCTTCACCGAACTGGCGCAGCTCAGCCAGCGTGAGGCCGCCGAGCTCGACGCTTTTCTCGATGGCGAAGCGCACCGCGCGGCCGACCTTTTCGTGGGCCGTGCGGAAGGGAACGCCTTTGTGGACGAGGTAGGTGGCCGCGGCCATGGCATTCAGATAGCCGGACTGCGCCGCCGCGCTCATGCGCTCGAAATTCAATTGAAGGGCCGCGGTGAAGCGCGCAACGAGCTGCAGCATCTGCGGCACAAAGCCGGCGGCGAAGGCCGGCTCCTGTGTCTCCTGCATGTCTTTATTGTAGGCCAAAGGCAGTCCCTTGAGCTGCATGGCCACGGCCTCGGCCGCGCCGTGAATGCGTCCCACCTTGGCGCGGAGCAATTCGGTCAGGTCGGGATTCTTCTTCTGCGGCATCGCACTCGATCCGGTCGAGAAGGCTTCCGGCAGCGTCACGAATCCAAATTCCGCCGTCGCGAAGAGCGTGATCTCCTCGGCGAACCGGCTCAAGTGCAGGCCGACGAAGGTGAGCGCGTTCAGATATTCGAGGACGAAGTCCCGGTCGCTTGTCGCATCGATCGAGTTGGCCGTCGGCGCATCGAATCCGAGCTCGCGCGCGGCGATCGAGCGATCGAGCTTGAGCGTCGCGCCGGCGACCGCGCCCGATCCGAGCGGGCAGAGGTTCAGACGCTGGGCGCAATCGGCAAGGCGCGAAGCATCGCGCAGGATCATCTCGACGTACGCGAGCAGCCAATGCGCGACGAGCACCGGCTCGGCCCGCTGCAGATGCGTGTAGCTCGGCATCGCGGCATCGCCGGCCGCGCGCGCCTTCTCGACAAGCGCGTCCGCCCACACGACAAGCCCATCGATCGCAAGCCCGATTTGCGCGCGCACATGGAGCCGAAGATCGGTCGCGATCTGCTCGTTGCGGCTGCGGCCGGTGTGCAGCTTGAGCCCAAGCCGACCGACCCGCTCCACCAGCTTCAATTCGACGAAATGGTGAATGTCCTCGGCAGCCGCATCGTTGCGCACCGCGGCCTTGCCCTCGTCCGATGCGTACTCCGCGGCGATCGCATCGAGCGCCGCGCGGAGCTCCGCTCTTTCCGTTTCGGACAAAATCCCATCAGCACAAAGCGCGGACGCGTGGGCCTTACTGGCGGCCACTTCCTGGTCGAGGAGCCGCCAGTCAAATCCAATCGAGCGCTGCCACGCCTCGAACTCCGCGTCGAGCGGCTCGCGGAACCGCCCCGACCACATCTTCCCGGATTGCTTTTTACTCGTGGTCAATGGACTCTCCCGTTCCTTAGTCCGGGTCGACATCGGTCGCCTCTACGGGCAGTGCCTCGGTCTCCGCGGTGATTTCTGCAACGACTACGTCCTGGCCGCGTGGCGCGCCCGCCAGCGGCCGATGACACCGCGGGCAGAGGTCGGTGCTGCCGGCCGGATCGCGATCCGAGGTTGGTTGTGGATCGCCATCGATGCCTGAAGGCAGATCAATAACCTCCACGTCGAATTGATTCTGCGCATCGCCGGCGCTCTCAATGCCGTCGGGGATTCCGTCAAGCTCGACTTCGATCGTCTCGGCGGTGAGATCCGCACCGCCGTCCGCCGCGGCTATTTCTCTTCCACACAGTTCGCAGACGGCCATGGCATCGCCCTCCGTTCCGGCGCAGTTCGATTACTTCGTCTTGGCCAGCAGGCGCGCCTGCGTGCGCGCCGGCAGCGCCAGGATGCGAATGAATCCCTTCGCGTTCTTTTGATCGTAACTCTCGCGCGTGGCGAACGGCGACAGCTCGCTCAAGTGGTGAGCGCGAGGGCCCTTGCGGCCAAACCAAATTCTTGCAGACTGTTGTTGGTGCGCCATCGTTTCTTGCTAGTCCTTCTCTTTGGCGCTGCTCAACCGGGGCATCTCATCGCTTTTGCCCCGGGTAAGGAGGCCGGTTGAGGCGTAAGTCAGCAGCTTGTCGCGGGTGTCTGTGATGTCGAGATTGCGCATGGTGAGCTGGCCGATGCGGTCGCGCGGGGAGAAGGTGGATTCGGTCTTCTCCATGCTGAGGCGCTCGGGATGGTAGGTGAGGTTCGGCGACTCGGTGTTGAGAATCGAGTAGTCGTTGCCGCGGCGCAGCTCCAGAGTCACTTCGCCGGTGATGGGTTTGGCGACCCAGCGCTGAGCGGATTCCCGCAGCATGATGGCCTGGGAGTCGAACCAGCGGCCCTGGTAGAGCAAACGGCCGAGCTTACGGCCATTGTCGCGATACTGCTCGATCGTGTCCTCGTTGTGAATGCCGGTAATGAGCCGCTCGTAGGCGATGAAGAGCAAGGCCAGGCCGGGCGCCTCGTAGATGCCGCGGCTCTTGGCCTCGATGATGCGGTTCTCAATCTGGTCGGACATGCCGAGGCCGTGGCGCCCGCCGATGCGGTTGGCTTCCAGTACAAGGTCCACGGGGTCGTCGAATTGCCGGCCGTTGAGGGCGACGGGAAAGCCTTCTTCAAAGCGGACGGAGACCTGTTCGCGCCGGATTTCGACCTCGTCGCGCCAGAAAGCCGCGCCCATGATGGGCTCGACGATCTTGACGGAGGAAGACAGACGCTCCAGGTCCTTCGCTTCGTGGGTAGCGCCCAGCAGGTTGGAGTCGGTGGAGTAGGCCTTCTCGGCGGCCATCTTGTATGCGAAGCCGCAGCGTTGCATGTAGGCGGACATCTCGGCGCGGCCGCCAAGCTCGTCAATGAAAGCGCTGTCGAGCCAGGGCTTGTATATCTTGAGGCCGGGGTTGGCGAGCAGGCCGTAGCGGTAGAAGCGCTCGATGTCGTTCCCCTTGAAGGTTGAGCCGTCGCCCCAGATGTTGACGCCGTCCACCTTCATCGCGGCCACCAGCATGGTGCCGGTGACGGCGCGGCCGATCGGAGTGGTGTTGAAGTAGAAGAGACCGGCGGTCGAGATGTGAAAGGCGCCGGCCTGCAGCGCAGCGATCCCCTCGCGAACCAGCGAGCCGCGGCAGTCGATGAGGCGGGCCTTTTCCGCTCCATATTCCATCGCGTTGCGCGGAATTGCATCGTAGTCGGCTTCGTCGGGCTGGCCCAGGTTGGCCGTGTAGGCGTAGGGAATGGCGCCCTTCTGTCTCATCCAGTGCAGAGCGGCGGAGGTGTCGAGCCCGCCGGAGAAGGCAATGCCGACTTTCTCTCCCGCGGGCAAAGATTCGAGAATTACGGACATGATTGGGAAACCTCTTCGCGCTTCCAGCTTCCGGCCAGATGCGGCTGTCAGTTATCAGCAGTCGGTTGTCAGTGATCCGTTCGATTCAATTCTGCGTATGTTCAGTGCGGATTCGACTGAGAGCCGATTTCTGACAACCGATCCTTGTTACTGAAACTTCTCCACGTTCGCCAAACCGCCAAGCAGCAGAAGCAGCAGCGCCTTCTGCGCGTGGAGGCGATTCTCCGCCTGATCGAAGACGATCGACTGCGGGCTGTCGATGACCGCGTCGGTCACCTCCTCGCCTCGTCGCGCGGGCAGGCAATGCATGAAGACTGCGTTGGGTCCGGCCTTCGCCATCAACGCCTCGTTCACCTGGAACGGACGGAAGATCGGCTGCCGCTTGGTCAACTCGTGCTCCATGCCCATGCTGACGCAGACATCGGTATAGATCGCGTCAGCGCCCTCGGCCGCCGCCTGCGGGTCCTGCAGCAGGCGGATCTCGCATCCGTTCGCATCGGCGATCTCGCGCGCCTTGGTTACGATCTCGATGTCGGGTGAGTAGCCGCGCGGCGTGGCCACGGTTACGTTGGCGCCAAGTTGCGCGCCGGTGAGCATCAGGGAGTGGCACACGTTGTTGCCGTCGCCCACGAAAGTGAAGTTCGCACCCTTCAGGCTGCCGCCGCAGTGTTCTTCGAGGGTCATGAAGTCGGCCAGCGCCTGGCAGGGATGCTCGAAGTCGGAGAGCGCGTTGATCACCGGCACGCAGGAGTTCGCCGCCATCTCGGTGATGGTGTCGTGGGCGTAGGTGCGCAGCACGATCACGTTCACCCAGCGCTCCAGGTTGCGCGCCACGTCGGCGATGGTCTCACGCTCGCCCAGCGGCGAACTGGTCTGGTCGACGAAGATCGCGTTGCCGCCCATGGTGTTGATGCCGGTCTCGAAGCTGAGCCGCGTGCGCAGGCTCGCCTTCTCGAACATCAGCACCATCTGCTTGGCGTCGAGCGCATGAAGGTACTCGCCCGGATTGCGCTTGACGTCGCCGCCGAGCTTGAGGATCGCGCGCGTCTCGGCGCTGGAAAGATCGGCGACCGAACACAGATCCTCGCCCGCCATGCGCGCTGCCGCGGCGAGAATATCGGGGTCCTTTTGCACGGGAACGGCGGCTTCTTTGCGTTCCAGAGTCGTTCTGCTAGCCACGATGATGTCCTCCAAGCGCGGGTTGCGCGGCGGCATGTTCGGTGAAGATTTCGTCGAGCGCGGCGATCGCCGTGTCGACGTGCTCGCGCTCCAGAATGAACGGCGGCAGGAAGCGCAGCACGGTGTCGCTGGTGCAGTTGATCAGGATGCGGCGCTTGAGCATCTCTGCGGCGGTCAGCTTGGCAAGATCCGCCGAATCGAGCTCGGCGGCGATCATCAGGCCCTTGCCGCGTACGTCCACGATCGTCTCGTGCCGGGCGGCGAGCTCGCGCAGGCGCCGCTGGAAGTAGTCGCCGACCTCGGTGACGTGGCCCAGCAGCCCGTCCTTCTCGATCGTGTCAATGACAGCGCTGCCGACGGTGCAGGCCAGCGGCCCGCCGCCGAAGGTCGTGCCGTGCATACCGGCGTGCATCACGCGCGCCACCTCTTCCGTGCAGAGCACGGCGCCGAGAGGCAGGCCGCCCGCCAGCGGCTTCGCCAGCGTCGTAATGTCCGGCTGAATGCCGTAATGCTGATACGCGCACCACTTGCCGGTGCGGCCCAAGCCGGACTGAACTTCGTCCACGATGAGCAGCGCGCCGGTCGAATTCGCCAGTGCGCGCGCCTCGATGAAGAACTCCTGCGTTAGAGGCCGCACGCCGCCCTCGCCTTGAATCGCCTCGACGAGAATGGCGCAGACTTCGCTCGAGAACTTCGCGCGCAGATCGGCAACGTCGTTGAACCGCACGAATTCGACGCCGGGAACCACGGGGCCGAATGGCTCGCGGTACTTTGCCTTGAACGTCGTGGACATGGAGCCGAAGGTGCGGCCGTGGAAGCTCTGCTCGAGCGCCAGGAACTTCGTGCCGATCCTTTTTCCGGAGGGAGCGCCCTCGCTGCGCCGCAGAGTCGAATACGCGCGCGCCAGTTTCAGTGCGCCCTCCCACGCCTCGGTGCCGGAGTTCGAGAAGAACACGCGGTCGAGGCCGGTGCGCTCGGTGAGGCGCATCGCCAGTTCCGCCTGCCCCTCGTGATAGTAGAGGTTCGACGTGTGGATGAGCGCGCGGCTCTGCCGTGCGATGGCCTCCACGATCGCCGGATGGTTGTATCCCAGCGCGTTCACGCCGATGCCGCTGAGCAGATCGAGATAGCGGTCGCCCTTCTCGTCAATGATGTGCACACCTTCGCCGCCAACGAACAGAATCGGGCTCCGGTCATAAGTGGAAAGCAAGAGCCGCGCCTCCGCGGCTTGAATCTCTCCGAGTTTCATCGCTACGGGACCTCCTCAGGCCACCATCACTTCGGTTCCATGGGCAACTCTTGAGCTGCACAGGTCGGGCAGGGAACCCGCGGCTTCCGCGGGCAGAATTCGCACGCGCTTCACGCCGTTCAGGAGCGCTTCGCGGCAGGCGCCCAGCTTGGGCAACATGCCGCCGGTGATGATTGCGTGCTTGGTCATCTCCGCGATCTGATCGATGGAGAGCCATCGCAGCACCTCGCCGCCGGCTCCCTTCACGCCGGGAACGTCGGTAAGGAACACCAGCGCGTCGGCGTGGCAGGCGATGGCGCAGGCCGAGGCCATCTCGTCGGCGTTGATGTTGTAATACTCGCCGTCGAATCCCAGGGCCATCGAGCAAAGCACCGGCACGCCGCTCAGTTGCCAGATGGCATCGATCCAGCGCGTGTCGCTGGCGGCGATCTCGCCCACATAGCCGAGATCGGGCGCCATGCGCTTCTTGCGCGCGCGGAAGACGAGCCCGTCGCCGCCGGAAAGCCCGACCGCCGGCTGGCCCAACGAACCCAGCGCGGCCACCAGTTTTTTGTTCACGCGCCCGGCAAGCACCATCAGCGCCGTGTCGCGCGTTTCGGCATCGGTCACGCGGAGGCCGTCGATGAACTCGCTCTTCTTCCCCAGCGCCTTCAGCGTGTTCGTCAACTGCACGCCGCCGCCGTGCACCACGGCTACCTGGTTGCCGTCGCGCACCAACTCGGCGATGGCCTTCATGCAGCCTTCGAAGAGCGCCGGAGTCTCGAGGCCCGCGCCACCCAGTTTCACGACGTATTTCATCCCCGGCCCTCCGCGGCGAGTTTCATGCGAGACCCTCCGATTCGGGCCAGCCCTGCATCACGTTCAGGTTCTGCACCGCTTGGCCGGCAGCGCCCTTCAGCAGGTTGTCGAGGCAGCTTACGATCACCGCGCGCTTGCCGCTCGCGTCGAGTTGGAATCCGATGTCGGCGTAGTTTGTCCGCACCGAATACTGAATCTGGGGGAGGAACTTCTCGTAGAGCCGGACCATCGGGCTCGGGGCAAAGAACTCGCGATAGACGCGCGCCACGGCTTCCTTCGTCTGCGGCTGCTTGAAGCGCACGGTTATCGTCGACAGAATTCCGCGAGGAATCGGCAACAAATGCGGCGTGAACACGATCTCGCCGGCCGCGATGCCGATCTGCTCGAGCAGCTCGCCGGTGTGCCGATGTGTAAACACGCCGTACGCGGAAAGATTGTCGGCGGCGTACATAAAGTGCGTTTTCGGCGTCGGCGCTTTGCCCGCGCCGCTCACGCCGCTCTTGGCGTCGGCGACAATGCCGTGCGCGAGATCGACGAGCCCCGCCGCGACCAGCGGCTTCAGCGGCAGAATGATCGACGTGGCATAGCAGCCGGGATTGGCAATCAACCGCGCGCCCGCGATCTGCTTGCGATGCAACTCGGGCAACCCGTAGACCGCCTCGGCCTGTGTGGCCGCGGCCAGCTCCGTCCCTTCGTCGCTGAAGGCATAGACGGCGCGATTCTCCGCATCGGCCAACCGCCACGCCCCGCTCAGGTCGATCACGCGCATCCCGCGCTTCAGCGCCTCGGGGACCCACTCGCGCGACTGCTCGTGCGGCGTGGCCAGGAACAGCACTTCGACGCCCAGTTCCGTCAGCAGCTCCCACGAGAACGGCTCGAGCTTCAGGTGCGCGGCTTCGCCGTTGTCCGCCAACTGCGGATGAATCTCGGTGAGCGGAATGCCGCCGTGCGCCAGGTCTTTCGCGTCCACGCGCCCGGCAAAGACTGGCGGTTTGCCCTCGAGGCGCGGATGGTGCAGCAATAGCCGCGCCAGTTCGGCGCCGGAATAGCCGGTAACTCCCACAACCGCGGTTTGAACTTTCTTCGTCATGCTTCCAACATCGTCCTCAAACGGGATTCCACTTCGCCGGCGTTTCTTGCGTCGGCGCAAATCACCAAAACCGTGTCGTCGCCGGCGATGGTGCCAACCACCTCCGGCCATGCCGCCCGATCGAGCGCCGCGGCCACTGGTTGCGCGCCGCCTATCACCGTGCCCAGCACCACCTGGTTCATCGCCTGCCGCGCGCGCAAGCCGAAGCTGTCGATCATTTCCGTTAGCGTCGGCGGCTGGTCGTCCACTGCCTCAAGCGCCCCCGATCCGCCGTTGCCGCCGGGAAGCGAGTAGCCGCTCGGCCCCTTCAACAGCCTGAGCTCGTGAATGTCACGCGACAGCGTCGCCTGCGTGACATGGATTCCTCGTCGCCGCAACTTGCGGCGCAACTCGTCCTGGCTGGCCACGCGCGTGCTGGCCAGCACTTCCCGGATCACGTTGAGGCGTTGAACCTTCATTTTATCAATTCCCGAGGCCGGCCGGAGCCGGCCCGTTGCCCGTTCTGACGGGCCGAAACCGTTCGTGTATAAATATACAACAGTCGTGTATAAGTATGCAACCTCGTTTTTTGGCGGGTAGAGAGCTGGCTGCTTTGGCCCGGCTGTGGACTCTTTGGCCGATTGATGTCCGTCCTGCGCGATCTGAACGGTCCGGAGCAGCGCTCACTTCAGATCGCGCCAATTCGGCCCGAAGGCGAGATCGGCGACCAGAGGCACCTTGAGCGTGACCACGCCTTCCATTTCGGCGCGCACCAGAGACGCGGCCTCCTCGGTCTCGTCGAGCGGCACCTCGAAGAGCAGCTCGTCGTGGACTTGCAGCACCATCCGCGTCTTCAGCTTTCGCTCCGCCAGCTTGCGGTCGAGCGAGATCATTGCCAGCTTGATCAGGTCCGCAGCGGTTCCCTGGAGCGGAGTGTTGATCGCGGTGCGCTCGGCGAATCCGCGCTGGTTCGGGTTGCGGCTCTCGATGTCGGGAATCGGCCGCATGCGCCCGAACATCGTGCGTACCGAGCCGTTCTTGCGCGTCTGCTCGAGCGTCTTCTCGATGAACGCACGAACGCCCTGGTAGCGCGCGAAGTAGCGCTCGATATAGGCCTTCGCCTCGGACTGCGGAATGCCCAACTGCGCGGCCAGCCCGAACGCAGAGATTCCGTAGACGATGCCGAAGTTGACCGCCTTGGCCCGGTTGCGCGTCTGCTTGTCCATCGTATCGACAGGGACGCCGAAGACCTCGCTCGCGGTCATCGCGTGAATGTCGATGTTCTCCGCGTAGGCGCGAATCAGCAGCGGATCGCCCGAGAAGTGCGCCAACAGGCGCAGCTCGATCTGCGAATAGTCCGCCGAGAGCAGTTGCGTGCCGAGCGCCGCGGTGAACGCCGCGCGAATCTCACGCCCCAGCTCCGTGCGGATGGGGATGTTCTGCAGATTCGGATTGACTGAGGACAGCCGCCCGGTGGCCGTGGCCGCCGCCTGAAATGTCGTGTGTACGCGCGAGTCGGCGTCGGCCAGCAGCGGCAGCGCGTCCACGTAGTTCGATTTCAGCTTGGCCAGGTGCCGGTATTCGAGGACCAGACGCGGTACTTCGTGTTTCTCGGCCAGAAATTCCAACACATCCTGCGCTGTAGAGACCGACTTTGTTTTCCCGCGGGCTTGTGGAGCGGGCAGGCCGAGGTCGGTGAACAGCACAACGGCGAGCTGCTTCGGCGAGTTGATGTTGAACCGCTTCCCGGCCGGCTCGAAGATTCGCTCGCCCACTCGTTCGATCTCGCTGCCGAACCGTCTGGAGAGCCCGTCGAGCACGGTCATATCAATGCGCACGCCGGCCTCTTCCATGCGATAGAGCACGGGCGCGAGGGGCAGGTCGATTTCGGAATAGACGCGCGCGACGCCGGTCTTCTCAACGTCCTCGCGCAAGGCAGGAACGAGGGCCTGAATCGCCGCGGCTGCCGCGGGCAGCGATGACGGCGGCGCCTGTCCGTTGCGTGCGGCCACGTCGGCCAGCGACTGCGTGGCGTGCGTGGGGTTCAGCGCGTAGGAGAGAAGCATCGTGTCGTCGACGGCTCCGCGCAGCGTGACGCCGACAGCACTTAGCGTGTGCAGCGCCAGCTTCCAATCGTGCACGCGCTTGGGCACGGATGCATCTTCGAGCAGCGCGCGCAACTCCGCCGAAAGCGGCAATCGCAGCGCGCGAGCGGGATCGGCGCAGACGCCGACACTGAAGTTCTTCTTCTTTTCCGCGGCCTCGGCCACGTCGAGGAGGGATAGCGGCGGCGGCTCCTCGTCTTCGGATTCCTCTTCGACCGGCTCCGCCGCATCGAGCGCAAAGGCAAATCCGCCCCCGCGTGCAGCGGCGCAGAATGCGGCGGTCTGCTCAGGCGTGGGCTCCTCAATCAGCTCGACTGGGGCGCCACCCGCCGCCGGCGCCAAATCGCGCAGCATCGATGTGAATTCGAGTTCAGTGAACAGCTCGCGGCAGGCTTCGACGTCCGGCGGCTGCGTCTCCATTGCGGGCAGATCGAGCGCGAGCGGCACGTGGCAGTCGATGGTGACCAGCTCCTTCGACAGCAGCACCGCATCCCGGTTCTGCTCGAGCGACTCGCGATACGCCTTGCGCTTGACCTCGGCTGCGCGATCGAGCACGGCCTCCACGGCGCCGAATTCCTTGATCAGCTCCACGCTGCCCTTGTCGCCGATGCCCGGCGCGCCGGGAATGTTGTCGACGGAATCGCCGCGCAGGGCCATCACGTCGACGACCTTCTCCGGCGGCACGCCCAGCGTCTCCGTCACCTTGGCCGGATCGAGGATCAGGTTGTCTTTCTGCGGGTTCAAAATCTTCACCCGCGGCGTCACGAGCTGCATCATGTCCTTGTCGCCGCTGACGATGAAGACCTCGTGCTCCTGCTCGGCGGCTTCGCGGGCGAGGGTGCCGATCACGTCGTCGGCTTCGAATCCCTGGGCCTCAAGAATAGGGATTCGCAGCGCCTCCAGCGCGCGGCGGATGTACGGAATCTGCCGCCGCAGGTCTTCGGGCATCGATTCGCGGGTGGCCTTGTAGCCCTCGTAGGTGACCTCATCGAAGCTCTGCGTTTTTGCGTTCCACTTGCGTAGCGGGCCCATCGTCCGCGCCCGCTCGTCTCGAAACACCTCGCCGCTCACGTCGAAGACCGCGGCGAAGTACTTCGGCGCAAAGTCCTGGCGAAGTTTCTTGATCATGTTGACGAAGACGTAGGTGGCAGCCGTCGGCAGGCCCGAGCGCGTGGACATGGGCCGCGAATGCTGCATGGCGTGATAGGCGCGGAAGATGAACGACATCGCGTCCAGCAGGAAGACGGGCGGCTTGGGTTGGCCGGTCACGCTTGTGAGTGTAGCAGGGCCGGGAGCAGGGAATAGGGAGGGAATAGGACCCAAAAGCTATGGGCTCGGCACTCGCGCGAACAGTTCGTAGGCGTTGTCGCCTGCGCCTTCCCGCGTCTCGACGCGCCAGCCCTGCGAATGTTCGAGCGTAAAGGCAAGTGCGCCGTCGGCGCGCGTCAGAACGTGATCGATCAGGTTGGCGTCGAGCAGCCGGTACGGATCGCTCAGATTCTCGATCGCCAGATACTGCTGCAGGACGCCGTGATGCTCGAAGGTATCGACGCGCGAATCGAGGAAATTCGGCTTCGACTGGAAGGCCATCATCCCGCCCAGGGAGTAGTCGTTGAACGTGCGCCAGGAGGGCTGAATCGACGAGATGGTTTGGAGCGGCATCCCGGTCGCCAGATCCTTTTGCAGTTCCGCTTCATGCGGGAAGGAATAGATGCACCACCCGAGAATGGCCGCGGCAAAGAGGGCGTTCATGGCCGGGATCGTCGTCTCGCTTAGCTCCCCGTAAAAGCTGCGCGACCCATCGGCAGCGAGCCACGGAATCGTCACGACGCAGGCGAGGAAGGCGAAACGCTGATGTGAGAAGGCCATGTGCCACGCGGAGAAGATGAACGCCAGCTCGTAGAGCTTCCACTTGCGCCCGCGCACAAGGTTGGCGGCGAGCATGAGGCCGATGGCGGCCACGGCGGCGATGCCGGTGCTCGTGCTTAGGCTCAGAGGACTCCACTCCTCGACGACCGCGAGGTTCACCTTCTGGTTGAACAGCATGTCGAAGGGGTTCCAGACGAGCCGCCAGCCGTAGGGGTTAAGCCAGAGGGCCGCGGCGCTCGCGACGAATGCGAGGATCAGCCGGCTGCGATCGGCGGCGGAGAATGCGCGTTGCTCCAGAGCGCCCACGTTGACGGGGAACAGGCCGCAAACGATGTAGAGACCGAAATATCCGAGGCCGATCAACCAACTGCCGTGGAGATTGATCCAGATGCAGAAGAGTGGCGGCAGTAGCCAGAGGAGCCGCTTCTTGCCGCGCTCCGCGGCCTCGATGATCGCCATCTCGGCGGACAGAGCCAGGTAGGCGATGACGATGGTGCGCGCGCCGCTGTTCACCGTCATCAGGAAGAAGGCAAGAACCGCCGTCCAGAACGCGGCTTTGCGGTTGCGCGTGTTCCAGCAACTGCGGAAGTAGACGAACAGCAGATTGGCGCATAGGCCGAGCAGCGCGGCGAGGTGGATGCCCCTGAGGCCGAGCGACGAATAGCCGAACCAGTAGGGCATCTCGGCCAGCCACTCCGGATCGATCCAGCGCTCGCCGGCAACGGCGAATGAGTACGGTTCGACGCGGATGAAATGATGGGTCGTGGTCAGGATGCGCGCGTTGGCCAGGTGCCACCAGAGATCCGAGTCCTTCACCAGTTCGTTCGGCACCAGCATGGGTTTGCCGATGGCCCAAACGAGGCCGACGAGCAGCATCGCATTGAAGAGATCCTGGCCGAAGATGCGGCGAAAGATGCGAGGCCAGCGGCCCGCTCGCTCGGTCAGCGCCGGGCCGGGTCCAGCCGCACTCTGAGCGTTCTCCTCACTCATGTCACTACTCTAAGGGGCGCGCGGGAACGCAGGCCGTAACACGCAGGAGGCACGCGAGGCTGCTGGAATCTGTTCCATCATTGACTCTGCTGGTACGCGGCGGAACGGCTCAGGGTACGTTCAACCGATGAACATGCAGTCGCCGTAGCTGTAGAAACGGTACTTCTGCTCGATCGCGTGGCGATAGGCGGCCAGAACGCGCTCGCGCCCGGCAAAAGCGCTCACCAGCATCAGAAGGCTCGATTGCGGCAGGTGAAAGTTGGTGAGCAGTGCGCCCACAATGCGGAACTCGAAGCCGGGCGAGATGAAGATTTCCGTTTCCGCGGAATGCGGCTCGATGCGCCCCGCGTCGCCGGCTGCGATCACGGCCGATTCGAGCGTGCGCACGACCGTGGTGCCGACGGCGACGATGCGGCGACCCTCGGCTTGAGCGCGGTTCAGCGAACCGGCGGCAGCGGCGCCGATCGTGTACCGCTCGCGGTGCAGGCGAACCTCGTCCACGCGCTCGACGCGCAGCGGCGCAAACGTCCCCAGGCCCACATGCAGCGTGACGCGTGCGATCTCGACGCCGTTTGCGACAAGGGACTCGAGGATCGAGGGCGTGAAGTGCAGCCCGGCCGTGGGCGCGGCCACCGAACCGCGCTCGCGGGCGAAGACAGTCTGATATCGCTCACGATCCGGGACCGCATCGTCGCGGTGGATGTAGGGCGGCAGCGGCGTGTGGCCGATCTTGTCGAGCACGGCGAAGAAGTCGTCGACCAAAGCGAACTCGAGCAGCCGCTCGCCGAACTGCCCGCGCTCGAGCACCTCGGCTTCGAGGGCGATTCCGCCGCCGGGCGAGGGGAAAACCAGCCGCTCGCCGATCGCGATCTTGCGCCCCGGCCTGACGAGGGCGCGCCACTGGTTTTCTCCGGCCGGCTCAAGCAGCATCACCTCGATTCGCCCGGTTGGCCTCTCGCGTTCGCGGACCAGCGTGCGGCGGGCGAAGAGCCGCGCCGGAATCACGCGGCTCTCGTTGAGCACGAGGAGATCGCTTTGCCGCAGGTGCTGTCCAAGGCCAGAGAAGAGATCGTCCTTCACCGCGCCCGTCTCGCGGTCCATCGCCAGCATGCGGCTCGTGCCGCGCTCGGCGGGCGGCTCCTGTGCGATCCGCTCCTCGGGCAGATCGTAGTCGAAGTCCGTGACCAGCAGATCGCTCATTCTTGGGCCTTCCCGAAGTACGCAAGCGCCTGCAGCCGCGCGCGCTCGATCGCCGCGTTCAGTGCTTCGCGCTTGGCTTCGAATTGATCCTCGGGCAAATCTGCTGGGACGTGGGTCCACTGCGCCCAACTGACGACGATGCGCGTGAAGGGCTTTGGGATGAGGAAGCGATCCCAGGAGCGCAGGGTCCAGGCGTGCTCGGGTTCGAGATGGAACGCGCCGGCGGGCTTGCCGCTGAGGGCGGCGAGCTTGATGGGACCCATCTTGGTGCGGTAGATCGGCCCCAGCGGTCCATCGGCGGTGAAGATCGCCGTGCCGCCGTTGTCGAGCAGGCGCTTCAATCCCAGCAGCCCTTCGCGGCCGCCGCGGGTGCTGGAGCCGCGCACGGCGCCGAAGCCGAAGAGCCTGAGGATGCGTGCGATCAGTTCGCCGTCGAAGCTGCTGCTGATGAGGATGACCGCGCGCGACGCGCGAAAGTAGACGGTGCAGGGCAGGACGCACTGGTGCCAGAAGCAGCAGATGTAGTTCCCGGACCGTTCGCCCATTAAGCACGGGTCGACGCCCGGCTCGGCGACGACCTCGAAGCGCCAGGTGCGGCCGACGATCTGGAGCAGCGCCCAGATCAGGCGCGGAACGACGGCCAGTACAAGACGCTGGCCAAAGGTGAACTTGGGCTTGGCTTCAGGGCTCACTGGGTCGATTCTACGGCGGGAGAGCGGGCGGCGGTCAGCGCCATGCCGCCGCGCCTCGTGCAACTCGCGCTTCGGTATCGGTTTTAGAAGGGATTGCGTGCATCCCCTCGACGCTGCGGGAGGATGCACGCAAGAATTCACGCCGGCGTCAGAACCAGAAGCCCGACCGCATCACCACCGACTGCGCGGCGATCGTCGGCGATCCGCCGCTGGCCGCTGGCGGGAACAGCCAGCCGTTCACGGAAACGAAATCGCCCTTGGCGAGCCCGTTAAAGCTCTCCGGATTGAAACCCTTGTATGTGGTCTGACTCGTCGTCACCACGTCAAAGGAAGATGCATTCGTACTCGCCATGGGCCACGGGCAGAAGAACGAACCGCCGCCGACACCGAGCGTGAAGCTTGTCGTGCTCGAGTCGGTTCCGCTGACCGTCCCCGTCATCTGGCTCGGCTCCAGCGCCACGGCCGACGCGGTAAACGTGACCGATGGCGGAGGCCCCCATGCGTTCGGAGCCGGCCCCGAACCGGTGGTGCTCAGCGTCCCCGATTGGATCGTCGCCTTCACGTTCTGTCCGACGGCGAGATTCGACGCGCCGGTAAAGCCCAGCCCCGATGGTATTGTGAACCCGTTGGAGTCGATGGAGAACGTCGCATTGCTGGCCAGGGTGACCGTTGCTTCGCCGCCCATTGGAATGCGGGCGTCGCTCGCGGGGCTCCAGCGCAGGATCAAGGTGACCCCCGTGGGAGGAGTGCTGGAGCTGCCGCCGGTCAGTTTGACGATCGTTCCCTCGACCGTCTCCGCCGTTGCTGCCTGCACGTACTTCACCTGGCTCGCCGTCAGCTCGCCGTTACTGCCGACGCTCGCGATCTCAACCTTCACGATCTGCCCTTGCGCCAGACAAGCGATGCCGGCCGTCGTGCAGGCGCTTGTGGGGAAGTTGTTGAACGCCGTCGTGCTCGTCGTGTCGATGGTGAACGTCCGGCCCCACGCGGTCTGCAGCGTGAACTGGTTGTTGCTCGCGCTTACCGTCTGGACCGTGCCGGCCAGGAAACCGAAGTGCGGCGTCGACGGAGTCTGTGGAAGCTCTCCGATCGTCACGCCGTTCGTCGCGGCCAGATTCACCGACAGATCCGGCTGGATCACTGTATTCAGATGGAAGTCGATCAGGAATCCCAGCGGCGAGCTCGCGCTCACCGCCGCCGGGAAGGGAGACGACGTGAAGCTGAGCGAGGAGGAGTTGTTGTCGAACGCCGGCGTCAGCTTGCAGATCGTGCCCACCGCGCAGGTGCTCCCAAGGGACGTATCGGACTTGTTGAAGATGACCAGTTGCGGATCGGCAAACGTTAGGTTCAGGCCGGTGTAGGTTCCCGCGGGCACATTCGCCGTGCTGAGGAAGGCCGATAGCGCCTGCAGTTGCGTCACGTCGATCTGGATGGGCGTGTTGTTGCTGAGCAGCGAGACCGGCGAACCGCTCGAGGGCGTCAGCGTGGCGGCGGTCAGGCTCACCTGAAAGAACAGAACCGACACGCCCGCCGGCGGATCGTCGGTCATGGTGATGGAGACGGGAACACTCCCCGCCGCCGGGGCGGCCGTTGAGATGAGGCTTCCGGAGCTGCAACCCGCCAGCAGCGCAACGATCAATGCGGGCGCGAAAAGAAAAGGCACAGTCTTATGCATCGCGATCCTCCTGATTGCGAGAGACCAAGGCAGCTTGGCGCCCGAATTCCAACGAGTGCAAAGCCGGTGCAGAAACTTGTGCCGGGGCTGAGCCCCTTTTTTCTAGCGTCGCGTCTCCCTTGCGGGAGCGCCGGGGCGAAAAATGCGGTCTCGCCCACATTCGCTTCTGATCCCACATTATAGGCGCGAATTGTGTCTGGATGGAATCCGCGGGGTTACTTTCGTTTCCCTGTTCTTTCGCAAAGATGCTGTCCCGAACCGGATTGGGACCGGGTTCAACTTGGGCCAACGCCCGCACCCAGGCGGGAGCCGCATCGGCGGCGACAGGCGGGATCGACGGCTCTCAGGACTGCCGGATCCAGCGCAACAGCTCGGGCAGCGTCGCCCGCTTGCCGTACATGAGGATTCCCACGCGATACAGGCGAGAGGCGAACCACACCACGGCCCAGATGCTGAAGACCATCAGCGCGATCGAGAGCGCGAGCTGGCCCCAGGGGATCGGCGCCGACAACATGCCGATCCGCGGCACCATCACCAGCGGCGCAGTGGGCGGGAACAGCGACGCAGCGATAACCCAGGGCGAGTTGGGATTGTTCAGCAGGAAGGGCAGAATGGCGAAGCTGGTCCATGTGGGAATCACGGCCAGCGAAATATACATCTGCAGGTCCTGCGAGGTCTCGCACGTGGCGGCAAGGCCGGAGAAGAACGCGCTGTAGAGGAAGAATCCGAGCACGAAGTAGACGGGGAAGAGAACGCCCTCGATTGGCGTGAAGTGAATCTTGATCTGGCCGCTGAGGAGCGGGCCCATCAGCGCCGAGCCGCTCAGAAGCACCGCGGCGGCGATCCAGATGGCGATCTGCGTCAGCCCCACCGCGCCAACGCCGATCAGCTTGCCGGTAAGCAGATCGTCGGCGCGCACCACCGAGAGCATCACCTCGAAGATGCGCGAGTTCTTCTCTTCGACGATCGAACGCGCCATGTCCATGCCATAGAGAAGGATCGGCATGGTCATCAGGAACGTCATCAGCATGGCTTTGTAGAAGGGCGTCATACCCTGGCTTTCGCCGGTCTTGCCGTTGCCCGATACCTGGAGCGTTTCGATTGAGATCCTCTTCGTGATCGCCTGCGCCTGCTCGGCGTTCAATCCCTGCTGCGTGAGGCGGAGACGGAGCAGCCCGTCGTTGAGAGCCTTGCTCAACGTCGAGGTGTCCATCAAATCCGTGGACGACTGAGAGTAATAGGTTGCCTTGGGCGTGGCCGAGGCGGAGTTCTCGACGACGAGCAAACCGTCGATGGATTTGTCTTCGATGCGCGCGAGAAGATTGGCGCGGTCCTGGCCGGTGAGCGGAGCGATGGTGTCGACGGCGTAGCCGCCGCGCTTGTCGCTCAGAAGGCCGGAGCGGATATCAGCGGCCAGCGCGGCGTTGTCGGCGGCTACAGCGATGTGGCGGCCCTGGGCCATCTTGCGGCCGGTGAAGGCGCTCACGCCGAGAAGGAAGACGATGAGCAGCGGCACAAGGATCGTGGAGAGGCGGAAAGCACGTCCACGCACCAGTTCCAGGTACTCGCGCCGGGCGATCAAGAGCATGTTACGCATCGGCCTTCCCTCCCACGGTCTGGATGAAAATCTCGTGCAATGAAGGCTCGACCAGCTCGAAGCGATAGATCGTGGCCGCGTCCGCCGCTTCGCGCAGCAGCTTCTGCGCGTCGCCGTGCGGCTTCAGCTTGATCTCGGCGTGGCCGGCGTAGTTGCTGGCCTCGGCGATCTCGCTGCTCTTCAGGAACTCCGCGCTGCCTTCGAACTCCACGATCACGCGATTGCGCTCGTAGCGGCTCTTGATCTCGCGCATCGTGCCGCTCAGCACCGCCTCGCCGTTGTTGATGAGGCAGATTGAATCGCAGAGCTTCTCCACCTGCTCCATGCGGTGCGTCGAAAACAGGATCGCCTTGCCGCGGTCCTTCAGCTCCACGAGCGTGCTCTCCAGCAGCGACGTGTTCACCGGATCGAGCCCGGCGAACGGCTCGTCCATCACGATCAGGCTGGGATCGTGCAGAATGGTCCCGATGAACTGGATCTTCTGTTGCATGCCCTTCGAGAGATCCTGCGTCTTCTTCTCCAGGGCGTCGGAGATTTCCATGCGCGCGGCCCAGTCGGTGGCGCGTTTGCGCGCCTCCTCCTCCGCCAGCCCGTGCAGCTCGCCGAAGAACACAAGCTGGTCGAGCACCTTCATCTTCTTGTAGAGGCCGCGCTCCTCGGGCAGATACCCGACGCGCT
Source organism: Occallatibacter sp. (assembly GCA_049514795.1). GTDB lineage: Bacteria > Acidobacteriota > Terriglobia > Terriglobales > Acidobacteriaceae > Telmatobacter. The sequence goes on along the minus strand of JBEKUS010000010.1, from coordinate 1,755 downwards.
CCAGGCTCTTGCGCTCGAACGGCTTCTCGAAGAGGTCGATGCGGCCCGAGTCGGGCATCGTGATGCCCATCATCATGCGGATGGAGCTGGTCTTGCCCGCTCCGTTCGGGCCAAGCAGGCCGAACATCTGGCCGGCCTCGATCGAGAGGCTGAGATTGCTGACCGCGACCTTGTTCTCGTAGGCTTTGGTCACTCCCGCGAGTTCAACGACTGGCATGGGTTCTCCTGGCGCTCAGGTTCCGGGTTGAAAGCATGGCGAATGGGGAAGGGGTACCCAAGCAGTGTAACAAAACGAGTTTGGAACCGGCCTCCGCGTGCCGGCCCACAAAAATACATGCGCCAATTATCTGCTGCGGCATGTATACTGCCCGCGGTCTTCGTTCCCCGAAGACGCAAACTTTCCCTTTAAGGAGATCGCATGGCAAGTTACCTCGTGCAGGTTTCGTACACCCCTGAGGCGTTGAGCGCGCTGATTGCAAAACCGCAGGACCGCAGCGGAGCGATCGGAAAGGTGATTGAGAAGCTGGGCGGCAAGCAAATCGGATCATGGATGGCGTTTGGCGACTACGATCTCGTGATGGTTCTCGAAATGCCGAACAACGTGAGCGCCGCAGCTCTGGCGCTGGCCGCCGCCGCGGGCGGCTCATGCAAGACGGTGAAGACGACTCCGCTGCTCAGCATTGCGCAGGGATTGTCGGCTTTGAAGAAAGCGGGAACGTCGGGCTACAAGCCGATCGGATCAAAGTAAATCCATCCAATTGGAGTACGGGCGCGGCCGGCGAGAGCCGAACGCGACGCAATCCGGCCGGGTTCGCCGGTTGCAGGGATGCCGGTCGGCGCTCCACGCTTTCGAAAGGACAAATCGTTACATCAGTCTGCGGCGCACCAGGTCGAGCGCCTGCTGCGCGGCCCACTTGCGCACGCGCGTGCGATCGCCGCGGAAGGTGCGCTCCATGGCGTCCATTCCTTGCGCATCGCAGAGGGCGATGTGCACCAGGCCCACGGGTTTCTTTTCGGTCGCCCCGGTGGGGCCGGCGATGCCCGTGACGCCGAGGCCGACGCTCGCGCCGGTGCGCGCGCGGATGCCCGCGGCCAGCGCCTTCGCGACCTCGGCGGAGACGGCGCCGTACTGCGCGATCAGCTCGGCAGGAACGCCGGCGTGTGAAATCTTCAGCGCGTCGGAATAGGCGACCACGCCGCCCACAAACGCCCGCGACGCTCCGGCAACCGACGTGATGCGCTGTGAGATCAACCCCCCGGTGCAGCTCTCGGCGACGGCGAGCGTGGCCTGCCGCAGGCCGAGGTAGTAGAGCACGATCTGCTCCAGCGTGTCTCCCTCCGATGAATAGAGAGAGTCTTCGAGGGCCTCTTCAATCCGCCCGGCCAGCTCATCCACGCGCGCCTGCGCGGCGACGGCGCTCGCCTTCGAGCAGATCAGCGTAATCTGCAGGTCGCCGGTATGCGCCAGCAGCGTCGTTTCCACGTCCTTGTAGGTGGAGTAGATCGGCGCCAGCAGCTTGTCGGCCTGCGACTCGGGGATCATGGCCGCTTTCAGCGTGCGCACGGCGATGGTACGCGGAGGAGCGATCCCGCGAAGCCGCGGCAGGCACTCCTCTTCGAAGAGCGGAAGGCACTCGTGGGGCGGGCCGGGCAGCAGCATCAGGAGCTTGCGGTATCCGCCGAACGTCGTGTCGAGCCACTGGCCCGGCGCGCTGCCGTTGGGGTTGGGCAGTAACGTGGCGCCCTCGAGCACGT